>CAIJTF010000039.1 GCA_903823565.1 uncultured Flavobacteriales bacterium | reverse complement strand
TCGATAAACTACGGATTGTTTTATCGTTGGAACGATGCAGCCAGCTTGAATTTCAATTACAAATTCAAATATTTCCGTCTAGGATTGGCGGTTGACATCACGGCTTCTCGATTGAGTGCAGCCAACAATGGGTTGGGATCTGCTGAATTATTCTTCAAGTCTGCATTGCTTTACGGAAAGAAGAAAACGAAATTAAAGTAACGCATTCGATCGCACACCACCAGTGTGTATGAAGAGGATTTTTTTCTTGGAAAAATCATTTCTTCGAATCACCGATAAAAGTCCTAGAAAGGCCTTTCCCGTGTAGATAGGATCTAAGAGGATGGGAGGATTAAAGCTTATATCCGCTAGTTCGTTGATGACCTGGTCTCGTTTTTTGGCATATCCTCCATAGTGGAATTCATCAAAAATTTTAAGCCGATGTTTTTGTTGGTTGTACTCGCTAAGAAACCCTGTAGAAGAAGCCAATTTTTCCATTTCACACAACGCATTAAACCCTTTTAATGCTGGAAAACACCAAATTTCACTTGAAGGATGGCTGCCTAATAAAATACCGAGGCTGGTTGTTGTTGTTCCTTGGGCGAGCGCTATGATATCATACGCGTCGGATGGGTCCACGATGTTCATGCAGCCTTCTACTCCAAGCCGATTCGCGCCACCTTCCGGCACTGAGAGAAACTTTTTTCCATTGAAAAAAATAGTGCCGTCCCTATTTTTCAATTTCTGATATTCGGATCGTTCCACGAAAAGGAGCTTAGCTCCTGCCCTATGGCAAAAGAAAAGGTAGGGATTGCTGTGAGGTGTAAGTTCTTCTCCACGTACTATTAAGGTACACGGAAATTGAAAAATACGACACGCTTCAGCCGTTGCAATTAGGTGATTCGAGAAAGCACCACCGTAGGAAATGATGCCATCCAATTTTTCCATTTTTGCGCGTTCCAGTGAACCTTGGAGCTTTCTCCATTTATTCCCAGAAACGATTGGGTGAATTAAATCGTCCCTTTGAATGAACAAATCCTGTATTCCGGTGTTTAGGCTACACGATAATTTATCAATACGAGTATTTGCAATGGATAACAACGAGGAATCAGGCATCGATTTTTCAGAATTTGGCAAACGATCTAAGCTTTCGGAGGAAGACTATTATCTGTCTGATGAAGGGTATATCGTATTTAAAGAAAGTTACCATTTAAAAAGGGGTTACTGTTGTAAAAGTAATTGTAAACATTGTCCATACGGTTATCAGCGCAGAACCGACAGAATTACAAAATAATTCCTTTCTCTGGAAATCTCCCTTTATACGGAGAGAGAATCTCTTTAATTTTTTGAATGTCATGATCAATGTTACCCGTAGGCTCAAAAAGGGAGTGAAAACCACAGGTTTTCGTAGAAAAATCGATGTAAGACAATAAAATTGGCACCCTAGCCTCTTGTGCGATATAATAAAACCCTTTGCGCCAATTTGGATTAAAATCCCTTGTTCCTTCAGGGGTAAAAACGACAAATAAGGAATCGGTTTTTTCGAAGAGGGTTGCCACTTGTTTAACCATGTTATTGTTTTTATGGCGATCAACGGGAATCGCTCCTAAAGCCTTTAAAAAGATATTTAAAGGAAAAATAAAGATTTCCTTTTTCATGATGTACCTACCTTTAATTCCCATGGTATAAAAAGCCAATCTACCAAGAACAAAATCCCAATTGGAAGTATGAGGAGCCATCACCACAACACCCTTTTTTATATGAGTGGGTCTGTTTAAGTCAATTTTCCAACCAAAACAAGCTACAAGGAAATGAATTATTTTTCGCATGTACAAAGTTAATCATTTGTGTTTCCGTAATTTTGTCATTATGAAATTAGCGCTACGCATAGTTGCTTTGCTGTTTATATTTATAATTTGGGGAGGGGTTTTTGCCTTACTAAGAACGTATGCCGTTTCTCCAAAAGACAAGAGCCTTCGTTGCCCGAGTAATACCATCGGTATCATTAAAATTAATCCTAGGGCTCTTTTTGGACAAGTTTTATTTGATTTTACTTTTCGCAACAAAGACAAAAAAATGTTGGAGCTGGTATCTAAATTTCTACAGACCAATGCCCTTCGAAAAGAGGAAACACAAAAGGGAATTCCGATTAATTTTCAAGAAGAAATAGCCCTAATAAAAATAAAATCCGATAACCAAATGCATTGGTTAATCGCCGGAAGACATTCCCCTAATGGAAAATCAAAGGACGAATCTGGCTTTGTATACAACAACACCTATTACCAAGTAATTGCTGAAAATGTGGAATATGATCAGTCTTTTTATAAAGCACTATTCAAAAGTTCCAACGGATTTAGTACCTCCTTTTCTGAAGCGGCTCCGGTCGTTTACGACCTTTATGAAAACCAACGAATGGTGAATCGTTATGCCTTTAACTTCAACAAAAACAAAGTAACCGTCCACTTTGCTCGCTCCAATCCTTACATGCTCTTATCCACTCCAAAAAATCCAGACTTCTTTCATTTATCCTCCACCATTAACAAGGGGAGTTTTTTACCTAGCAAATACAATAATGTTAAAAATGTGTTGGATAATTTAAGTAGTTTTTCACTCAATTATTACGGAGCCCGCTATGTGGAGGACGTTGAAAAACCATATTTGGATTTCGATATGGACTTACTGCTTAGCTTTTCAAAGCCCACGAGTACCGCTTCTTTGAACAAGATTTTTCGGTCATTTTCCGATGTTAATGTGTCTTTTTTTTCCAATGAATTAGACATTAACGGGGCAAAGTTTCTCTACAAATCGCTAAACGATTCAACCATATACATTGGAAAGAACAGGCCTCAAATCGAGAAAACAAAATCCCCTTTTCAATTATACGGTAATCCTTCGGTTCTAACCCGAATCGAAGGCTTAGGCATACTTAAACAATCCATTTTAGAACTAATTCCCGAATACCGTACCTTAAAAGATTTTTCGCAATCCGTATTTGATATTCGGCCCGGAAAGGCAGACGGAGAGCAAGTCATTGAGATTCTATTCAAAGAAAATCATCTCGCTAGTATGGAAATGGTTAGCGTATTGCTGACCATTACCAGCCTTTATCAAGGTTAGGATTTAACCTCTACGGTTTATTGATTATCCATGCAATGCGCACGGGTTCAAAAGCATACAACCCCAGGTTATTTTTCGTCGTCACCCAAAGCTTATCCGGTACCCCTTTCGCAACATCCATGGCCAAAAAAGAACCTCTAATCCAGGGTGTCCAATGCACTCCGTTATCCGAAGAAAAATCTAAACCGTTGGTTCCACAGGCGTAGGTAACCCCTTCGTAATGGATGACACAGGAACGGTAGCCCATAGGGGGTGTTGTAGCCTCCTCCCAAGTTTTTCCCCCATCCGACGACGTAAAACAAACCTTGGTTCTACGTGATGGAAATTGATAATTTCCCCCTACAGCCACTAAATTTTTACGATCAATAATACACAAAGAATAGGCTCCCTCCCCTTCCCCATTTTCAAAAGGAATCGTGTACGATTTCCAGTGTTTCCCCCAACGTTTCCCAATGAATATTCGTGATTCGGCGCCCCCCGTTACGAAATAGAGTCGCTTTTCTAAAAGGTGTACGGTTGTTCCACTTGCGGCATATCCCGCTTCACCCGTTTTTGCGAGAACTCCGTGAATGGATTCCCACGTTCGACCAAGATTCTTTGAAAGAAATAATTGAAATTCCCCATCGATAGGGTCACCCATTACAAACACAACACTATCTTGTATGGCGATTCCGTCTAAAAAAACACTTTTTGCTCCTGCTTTGGGAAATAAACTAGGGGTGCTGGATTCATTCGTAAAAACAATCCCCTCATCTGCCGTTTGCATCCAAAAAACGCCCTTTGGACTTGCTTCTACATCCCTTATTTCTGGTTGTTGCTGACGGAGTAATTTCAACTCCTGACTCGTAACGCTGTAAGACAAACAACGCCCTAAATTATCACCGAGGTATATTTTATCTCCAAGACAGCGAATGGCTCGGGCATGGGCCAATGGATTCAGAGAATCTAATTCGATGATTTCTTGGGAATTTACGGCAGTAAATCCAAATACGAAAACGATAAAATAGAAAAAACGCATCCAATTATCGGATGAAGAGCAATTCTCGGAATTTCGGCAAAGGCCATAATTCATCCTCAACGATTAGCTCTAATTTATCCGCATGGTATCTTATTTCGTCAAAGTGAACCTTGACGTTATCACAATAGGCCAGAGCTTTTTTCTCTACCTCTTCAATCGCGTTGGCTTTCTTACGTTCCGCTAGCATTTTTTCTGAAGCAGCTTTCATTGCATTGAGGTGTGTATTAACTTCTTTTAAAATGCCTAATTGCGCTTTAGCCATAGCTTTCCCTTCCTTTTCCCCAAATACAGCTACCAAGCCTTGGATGTTTTGAATTAATTTGTTTTGATATTCTAAAACCGCAGGAATAAAATTGTTGTTAACCAAATCGCCCATGAGACGCGATTCAATTTGTATTTTAAGCACATACCCTTCAAATTCAATTTCTCGTCGTGCCTCCAGCTCCCGCGGGGATAAAACCCCCATGGTATTGAATAAGTTCTCGATGGCTTTATCGTGGTAAGCCTTAAGCGCTCTTGGCGTATCTTTTCGGTTACTTAATCCTCTTTTCTCCGCCTCTTTTACCCAAGCATCACCGTAGCCGTTTCCTTCGAAACGAATTTTCTTCGAGGCCTTAATGAGTACCTGAAGTTCTTTTAAAATCGCTTCGTCTTTGCCTTCACCTTTATCCATACGAGCATCTACAGCCTTTTTGAATTTAATTAACTGGTTGGCCACAATGGTATTAATTACGATCATAGCCGAGGCACAATTTGCAGAGGAACCTACCGCGCGAAACTCAAACTTATTCCCCGTAAAGGCAAAAGGTGAGGTGCGATTGCGATCGGTATTGTCCAAAAGGATTTGGGGAATCTTTCCAATGTTCAACTTCAATTCCGTTTTATCCTGCGGGGTCATTTTTCCTGCCTTAATGTTCTTTTCCAAATCGTCCAACACAGCCGTTAACGAACTACCAATAAAGGCAGAAATAATGGCTGGCGGCGCTTCGTTGGCACCAAGCCGATGATCGTTCCCTGCAGAGGCGATGGAAGCCCTCAACAAATCGGCATTGTCATGAATTGCCATAATGGTATTCACGAAGAAGGTAAGAAACTGCAAGTTACTTTTAGGGTTTTTACCAGGTGCCAATAGGTTTACACCGGTATTGGTACCCAGAGACCAATTATTATGTTTTCCCGAACCGTTGACGCCTGCAAAAGGCTTCTCATGCAACAATACCCTAAAATCATGTTTCCTCGCTATTTTTTCCATTAGATCCATCAATAGGAGGTTGTGGTCGTTTGCCAAGTTACACTCTTCAAAAATAGGTGCACACTCAAATTGATTGGGTGCAACTTCATTGTGTCTTGTGGTAACGGGAATACCCAACCGAAGGGATTCCATTTCAAATTCACGCATAAAAGCATTCACACGCTCCGGAATCGACCCAAAATAATGGTCCTCTAACTGTTGTCCTTTTGCTGGAGCATGACCAAACAATGCGCGTCCAGTCAACATTAAATCCGGTCGGGCATTAAAAAGTGCTTGATCAACTAAAAAATATTCTTGCTCCCACCCCAACGTTGCTACAACCTTGTTGACGTTTTTATCAAAATATTGGCAAACATCTACCGCGGCTTTATCAATGCAATGCAGTGCCCTCAACAATGGCGTCTTGTAGTCCAAAGATTCTCCTGTGTAGGAGATGAAAATAGTTGGTATACAGAGGGTTTTACCCATAATAAATGCAGGAGACGAAGGATCCCACGCCGTGTAACCCCTGGCTTCAAACGTATTTCGAATTCCTCCGTTGGGAAAGGAAGACGCATCGGGTTCTTGCTGTATCAACATGTCTCCATCAAAGCGTTCGATAGCCCGCCCTGGACCAATCGGTTTTAGGAAGGCATCGTGCTTCTCTGCCGTTGTACCCGTTAGTGGTTGAAACCAATGGGTGTAATGGGTCGCACCCTTTGATAAGGCCCAATCTTTCATGGCCGTTGCTACCTGATCCGCTACTTTTCGATCCAAACGTGCACCGGCATTTACTGCCTCATTAATCGATTTGTACGTTTCAGAAGGTAAATACTCACGCATTACCTCTGAATGAAACACCAAGGTTCCATATAATTCAGACAATTTAGAATCTAAATCCACCGCTTTTGGGGTACGGTTTAAAACATCTCGATAAGCCGTTAATCGTTTTGTTGCCATTTTTTTTCTTTTTTTGCAAAATTAATTTTTTACGGGGGGGTATATTCGAAAACTTATACTTTTTTTTTAACACACCCCCTATTTTTATCATAACAACTTGCAAATATTTATATTTTTGACAATTCGACACAAAAAGTGACGCAATCATGATGAACGATTTTTTTGCCTATTGCCAAGGCTACCAAGCCAATGAGAAGCATCACTTAGCCATGTTGCCAGAGGGAAGAAAATTATCAAGCCAGCAACCATTAGAATTCCTTAAACCTCTTGAGTCTGCTGTTGGAATTCACTTATTTACCAATGAGCATGGGAATCCAAGTTTTTTCTTAATTCAAAGGAGTGAATATGAAGGAAAGCATAGCGGTCAATACGGATTTCCAGGAGGTAAAAGGGAATTAAGTGACGTAAACCTGGAGCAATGTGCGAGAAGGGAATGTATGGAAGAGCTCGGTATTCAATCGGAGCAAGGCATTTGCCTAAATGTACTCAGTCCGGTTTACATCCCCGTTTCGAATTTTATCATGCATGCTTTTTTATTTGCCCACGAATCTGTACCCTTCTTGCATCGAAACGAACGAGAAATTCAACAAGTAATAGAGATCGATTTAGCCGTTTTTGCTTCGGAAACGACGATCTCATGGAAGGAAATGACGCACCAAGAAGGATCAAGATTTATCGGTAAGGTTCCTGGTTTTCAATGGAACGAACATTGGATTTGGGGAGCTACTGCTTTGGTATTGAATGAATTGAAAGCGCTATTTATTGCCTATGAAAAGACGTTAAAATCAAATGGGGCCCTGAAAGGCCCCATTTAATAGGTATAATTATTTTAACAAGAACGCAACGTTTCTCCAAATTTAAGCGTTGTTCGCATCCACGTTGTTAATAAACCCTTAAAATATGTTAAACTTTAATCGCTTGGGTCATTTCTCTTTTTCCGGGAGGCCCGGGGAGCGAACGAATCTCGAACCCTAAGGCTTTAAGGTTTCTTTTAACTTGACCTTTAGCGCAATAGGTGGTAAACAAACCTCCTGTGCCAAGCGCATGGTAAGCGCGTTCCAAATTGTCCATGCTCCACATCTCCTCTTGAGCACGGGGACCGAAGGCATCGTAAAAAACCACATCAAATTCATGGGTATAATCGACTTCCTCCCATTTGGCATTGCGAGGCAAGAACCTAAAATTACCCAACTCCTGAGTCTTACCGTAGCTCGCTTGGCTGAAAAAACTACGTTCCAACGGATCCTCACAACCTGCGGCCTGCAAACAAGAATCGATAAGAAATTCTTCTACAGGAAATGCCTCAATGCCCACATAGGTGACCATGCCAAGGTAGGATTTAGCCCAAGCCATCGTGAGAAATGCATTTATGCCCGTTCCCAATCCCATTTCCAAAATTCGAATTGAATCGAGATGGTTTTTGCACGCAACACCATTTTGGATAAATACGTGATCCGCCTCTTGTAAGGCTCCATGGGTGGAATGAAAATGTTCGTTCAACGCAGGAACAAAAAGGGTTAACGAACCATCGGCTGTTTCGATCAAGGTCCTGTTCATTTCTTTCTGGCAATCATAATACCATCCCTAATTGGCAAAAGGAGGTTATCAACGCGATCATCGCGATGAATTAGTTCGTTATATTCCCTCATGGTTTGTGTTTCCCGATCGGTGGTGTTTTCATCGAGTACTTTCCCTGACCACAAGACATTATCTGCCAAAATTAACCCTCCAGAGCGCACACGATCAATGACTAAATGAAAATAATTCACATAGTTCTTTTTATCTGCATCAATAAAAACGAGGTCCCAGGTTTCATCCAGCTTTGGAATTTCGTTCGATGCATCGGCAATGCGATAATCAATTCTTTCCCGCCAAGGAGAGGCTTCGAAATACCCTCGAACTCGACGCTCCAATTCCTCGTTAACATCCAAAGTGATCAATTTTCCATCTTCCACCATCCCTTCGGCCAGACAAAGAGCAGAATAGCCCGTATACGTGCCAATTTCAAGAATCCTACGCGGTTTTATCAGGTGCGAAATAAAGGATAGAAACCTGCCTTGAAAAGGACCGCTCAACATCCGGGGTTGTAGAACTTCGAGGTGCGTTTCTCGCTTGATTTTTTCTAATAAAGGGGATTCTGAATCGGTATGCAACTCCGCATAGTTCATGATTTCATTGGGCAGAAAGTTCATGGCACAAAGGTACCGCTTTGGCGAAAGATAAAAAACCGAGGATTTTTCTACCTTTGTGTCGCTCACATTACCACTTATGACTGTTTCAGAGATACGCCAACACTTTTTTGATTTTTTCGAGAAAAAATCCCACAGCATTGTCCCCTCTGCCCCACTCGTTATTAAAAACGACCCAACGCTCCTCTTCACCAATGCGGGAATGAACCAGTTCAAAGATTACTTTTTAGGAAACGAAAAACCTGCGACCCAACGAATATCCAATGCTCAAAAATGCCTCAGGGTGTCCGGCAAACACAACGACCTTGAAGAAGTGGGAGTTGACACCTATCACCACACCTTGTTCGAAATGTTGGGAAATTGGTCTTTTGGCGATTATTTTAAAAAGGAAGCCATTGCTTGGGCTTGGGAACTCTTAACCGAAGTCTATGGTTTGAATCCAAAGGACCTCTATGTAACCGTATTCGAGGGAGACGAAAAGGATCAAGTACCGCAAGACTCGGAATCAAAAATGCTTTGGGAACAATGGATAGACCCATCCCATATCCTGTTGGCTTCGAAGAAGGATAATTTTTGGGAAATGGGCGACACGGGACCCTGTGGCCCTTGTACTGAAATACACGTGGATTTAAGATCGCAAGATGAAAAAAATAAGGTTTCAGGGGCCTCACTTGTGAACCAAGACCACCCTCAAGTTATCGAAATTTGGAATCTTGTTTTCATGCAATTTAATCGAAAGGCAAACGGTAGCTTGGAAGCCTTACCACAAACCCATGTGGATACTGGAATGGGCCTAGAGCGTTTAGCAATGGCCTTACAGGGTAAGCAGAGCAATTACGATATTGATTTGTTTCAAGCGTTAATCCAATGTGTAGAAAACTTGAGCGGTAAACGCTATGGCAGCGATTCGTCTTGTGATATCACCATGCGTGTTATTGCAGACCATATTCGCGCCATTGCCTTTTCTATTGCCGATGGACAATTGCCCTCCAATACCGGTGCAGGGTATGTAATTCGCCGTATTTTGAGAAGAGCAGTACGATATGGATACCAAACACTAGGATTTGACGAACCCTTTCTTAACCGTTTAGCACCGGTACTGATTCGCGAAATGGGCCAACACTATCAGGAGTTAGTAAATCAAGAAGCACTCATTATCAAAGTAATTGGCGAGGAGGAAACGAGTTTTTTCAGAACCTTGGAACAAGGAATCAAGCGCATGGACCAATTAATGGCGAACACGCGAAATCAGGGTACGAATCGATTAATGGGAAGTTCGGTATTTGAATTATACGATACCTATGGTTTTCCTTTAGATCTGATTCAATTAATTGGTCGTGAAAACGGGTTTTCCGTTGACGAGGAAGGGTTTGACAAGGCCCTTTTGGAACAAAAAGAGCGTTCTAGAGCTGCAACGGGAGTTGAAACAGACGATTGGAAATACATCCATGAAGATTCGCCGACCGATTTTGTGGGCTACGATACATTGGAGGCGCTTTCAAAAATAATACGCTACCGAAAGGTGACCCAAAAGCAGAAATCCTTTTACCAGCTCGTATTGGATGTTACACCTTTTTATGCCGAGAGCGGCGGACAAGTGGGCGACACGGGATGGCTCATTCACGAACAGGGTGAACGCATAAGAATTTTCGATGTCAAGAAAGAGAATAACCTTACTGTTCATTTGTGCGAATCGCTTCCGGAAAACATCAACCAACAATTCAGGGCCACTATTGACTTGGATCGTCGCGAGGCGGTACAAAAAAACCACAGCGCCACCCATTTGCTTCACCACGCCTTACGAGCTGTATTGGGAACCCATGTCGAGCAAAAAGGATCCTTGGTAGGACCGGATTACTTACGGTTCGATTTTTCCCATTTTAGTAAAGTAAGTGATGAAGAAATGGCTCAAGTTCTATCGCGAATTGAGCACAGCATTGCTGCCAATCTTCCGCTCAGTGAACACCGAAACATTCCCATTACCGAAGCCCAATCCATGGGGGCCATGGCTTTGTTTGGCGAAAAATATGGCGAAACGGTTCGAGTAATTCAATTCGGGGAATCCCTTGAGTTATGTGGTGGAACCCATGTTACCTCTACAAGGGAAATTGGCTTAGTACGAATTCAATCTGAATCCGCTGTTGCTGCGGGAATTCGGCGGATAGAAATGATTTCAGGTAAGGCCGCAGAGTCCTACTTCAAGAAGGAGACGGATGTATTGGGTGAAATTCGCAGTGCTTTCAAAAATCCGAAAGACGTTATCAAAAGCATAAACGACTTACTAGAAAGTAACGCAAACCTTTTGAAGGAAATTGAAACCCTTACCAAAGAACGAAATAAAGGTATTAAACACTCCTTAAGCGCAAAAATAGTGAACCACAATGACGTTTCGGTATTGTGTGTTGAGCTGCCATTGGATAGCCATTCCGTGAAGGACATTCTATTCCAGTTGAAGGGAGAATACCAATCATTTGTTGGAATTATCGGTAATGTTGACGGAGACAAATGCGGTTTGAGCGTAATGATTTCCGACGATTTAGTTGCCGAAAAGGGCTGGAATGCAACGGCTTGGATTCGTGAGGTTTCTCCACTCATACAAGGAGGAGGGGGTGGACAACCGTTTTTTGCAACGGCAGGAGGAAAAAATCCATCAGGTCTTCCTGAAGCCCTACAGGTATTAAAAAGTAAATTGTAAGTCTTTGAATCACCCAAGGATAACCGTTGCCATTTGTACCTACAACCGCGAGCGCTATCTCCCCGGGTTGTTTCGTTCTATACAAGCACAGACCTTAGCTTCGAACTTGTTTGAAGTCGTTTTAATTGACAACAATTCCCCAGGCAACACACACACCTTGTTTCAGCAGTTTGTTGATGCGAATCCGAACCTTTCGGGACGGTATTTTCTGGAAAAAAATCAGGGACTTTCCTTTGCAAGAAACCGCGCTATTCGCGAGTCTGGAGCAGAATTGATAACCTTTTTAGACGACGACGCCTTCATTCATGAACGCTACCTTGAAACCTTACTAGAAGGCTTTGATAAGTACCCGGATTGCGGCGCCATTGGAGGACCAATTCATCTTCATTATGAGGAAGTTAAACCGCTTTGGGAAAACAAATACTTAAACTCATTGTTAGGGTATTTTGACAAAGGAAACGCCTTCTTTTATTTTAATAAGGATTACCCTAGGGGCTCCAACATGGCCTTTCGCACTTCGGTATTCGAATCCGTAGGCCCCTTCAACGTAGCCTTAGGACGCATTGGATCCCAACTCTATGGCGGAGAGGAAAAAGATTTATTTAACCGAATTTACCGCGCCAAAATCCCTGTAATTTACCTCCCGAAGGCCTTAGTTTATCATTGTGTGCCTCTGGCAAGAACGAGCACCCAATTTATTAAACAACAGGCACTAGGCACGGGAATTAGCGAACGCATTCGCAGCCGTTCTGAAGGCCGTTTGTCCTTGGTTTTCCGTCTGGTCATGGAGGGAGCTAAATGGGTTGCCAGTATTTTATTATGGATACGCTTCGGCCTAACCTTTCAATTTCAAAAAGGAAATATGCTTCTTTTCTTTCGGTATTGGGTAACCCGCGGCTTGGTTTTTAAGTATGAAGGCTCATGAATACGCTGTTGAGGGTACAACAATTTTTGAGCTCAGCTTTAGCCACGAAATTAAGTTTGTTGCGGATTTTTTTACAATCAAAGCTTATTGGAATTGTTTCTAAACAGTCTTCCGATAAACCCTTGCTAATTTTAGGCAACGGCCCTTCGCTTAATGCCACCTTGACAGAAAATCCTTTAGAAAGGTTAGCACATTTTGATCTGCTGGCGGTAAACAACGCGGCTAACGCGGAACTTTTCACCCAATTAAGGCCGTCCTTCTATCTTTTAAACGCTGTCACCTATTTTCAATCGGATGAGGACTTGAATTCTTATTACATCGAACAAAACAAAGTCCTGTATACCAATTTAAAACAGAAAACAAGTTGGCCGATGACCCTACTCCTTCCGTTTAGGGCTAAACGATGCCCTGCCATTGCATCCTTACTGAAGTCCAATACAAACCTAAGGGCATCCTATTTCAATCAAACCCCTATTGAGGGACTACCGTTTTGGACAAAATATGGATATCGTTGTGGCTGGGGAATGCCTCGACCGCACAACGTATTAATTCCGAGCATCATGGTGGGTGCTCGAATGGGGTATAAAAAAATCGCAATCGTTGGAGCGGATCATTCGTGGTTGTCAGACTTGGTCGTTAATGAGAAAAACGAATCGCTGCTAAGACATGTTCACTTTTACGATGTAGAAGGAACGCAACCGATGAAAGTCGAGGATCGCATTAATCGTCCGCGCAGGCTCCATGAAATCTTGCATAAATTCTACTTATCCTTCAAAGGGTATTGGCAAATAAAAACGTTCGCGAAATCGGAGGGCATCGTGATTTACAATGCGAGCAAAGTAAGTATGATTGATGCCTTTGAGCGCAAAAGTTTAGCTGAAATCGTAGAAACCGATTCTGATATTTAATGTAATTTTACGTCGATGAAAGACCGATCCATATTAATAACCGGAGGTACGGGCTCCTTAGGGAAAGCACTTACAAAGCATATCTTAGAAAACTATCCTTCCGTAAAACGGTTGGTTATTTATTCGCGGGATGAACAAAAACAGTTCGAAATGGAACAAGAATTCCCGGTTTCTAAATATTCGCAAATCCGCTATTTCATTGGAGACGTTCGCGACTACGAGCGATTAGAGCGGGCTTTTCAAGGGATAGATAGTGTGATTCATGCAGCCGCCATGAAACATGTACATATCGCAGAGTACAACCCCGATGAATGCGTTAAAACGAACGTTGGCGGTGCAGAAAACGTAATCAAGGCAGCGCTTTCTTCACAAGTCAAAGACGTAGTTGCTTTATCGACAGATAAAGCCTGTGCCCCTATCAATTTATACGGGGCTACCAAATTGACTTCAGACAAACTATTCGTGGCAGCGAATAATATCAGGGGGAAGAGGGATATAAAATTTTCCGTTGTTCGATATGGAAATGTAATGGGATCCAACGGGTCGGTTATCCCCTATTTTATAAAAAGAAAAAAGCAAGACGGTATACTCCCCATAACGGTTGCGGAAATGACACGCTTCAACATATCTCTTCAAGAGGGGGTTGACATGGTTATGCATGCGTTAGAAAAAGCGTGGGGAGGAGAGATTTTTGTTCCTAAAATTCCATCCTATCGCATAACCGACGTAGCAGAAGCCATAGGTCCAAGTTGTGAGAAACCCATTATAGGTATTCGACCGGGAGAAAAAATTCACGAAGAAATGATTAGTTCATCCGATTCTTTTTTCACCTATGACCTCGGGAAATACTATACCATTATCCCGCAAGCGCCTATTTGGAACCTGGATCAATACATTGAAGAAAACCATGCTATTCGTGTTCCAGAAGGTTTTTCATACAATTCAAAAGATAATAAAGACTGGGAAAGCGTAGCATCGTTGAGGACAAAAATAAGCGAGTTTGTCACCTCTGATTTTTAAGCAAAACCTGAGGATACCGAGCGATGAACGAAAGTACTAAGGATACAAGAGAGGACAGTGGGGTTGAATTTCTTTACAAAGCAACTGGGCTCTTCGCGCATGTTTTAACCCTACCCTTGTTCATTATTTTCCATAAAATGACCCCAGACCCCGATTGGTCGTTTCATCTTGATCGTATATTGCTTTTAGTGCTTGCGGTTATCGTGGTTGAGTCGTTTTTCAATACCTTTCGCCAATTACTTTACTTAGTTTTTATTGGACTACTAGCCTACCTAAGTTTTGGTAGTTTGACGGGTGGCTATGGGTTTCACAGCATTTACCGCGATTATCAAGTGATGTTATTTTCGATGAAGGATAACCCCAATCCGGTTGAGGTGCTATCCACGTACTTCAAGCCTTTTCCTCACAAAGAAGAAATTAAGGAGGCCATTGACTATACTCATCCAAAAGTTAGAGGGTTCGCAATGAAAGCGATTTCCAAACATTTCCAAAAAGAAGTAAATCGTTTTCCGAACGAACGAAAGATAATTCAGTGTTTTGCAGTTTTTAAGGCGATAAACCGACAATGGAATTATGTAAACGACCCGAGCCAAAGGGAGTATTTTTCGAAAGCCAGTGAAACGGCACCTTATCTATCTGGGGACTGCGATGATCACAGTATTTTTATGGTGGCCTGCATTAAGGCCATAGGAGGGCAAGCGAGAATTGTGAATACAACCAACCATTTGTATCCGGAGATTTTGATAGGCGACCAAGAAGATTTAGAGCGCATTCATTATTTAATTAAAAATGAACTATTCGAACGAGAAAGTGCTGGTAAAAAAATAAATTACCATGTGGATGACCAACAACGCGTATGGTTAAATCTGGATTACACCAGTCAATCCCCCGGTGGACCATTCATGCATCCCGAGGTATTGAGCGTGTTGGAATACTAAGATTTATTTTTTTTTTGGGGGGGGGCTTAATTGTTCTTACGATCGAGAAGAAATACCTTATTAGAGCTTTCCACTTTTTAATTATTATCTTTGTTTAAAACCCCTTCACATGAATCATATATTAACCCTTCTAAGCCTTGGTATTGCCCTAACCTTCATGGCTCAAAAAAAGAAAACTGACATAGCAAAGACACAGCTTATGGAACATCTTAGCGTTCTTGCCCACGATAGCATGGAAGGACGTGAAACAGGAACGATTGGATTAGAAAAAGCAGCTCGATACCTTATTACTCACTATAAAAAGATCGGCCTGAAGCCCTACGCAGCGAATGGAAGCTACCGCCAATGGTACAAATTACCATACGTTGAGGATGGAATGACTACGGATAAAGCGAGCAATATCATTGGTATGATTGAAGGTGAGTCAAAACCCGAGGAGTTTGTTGTAATATCAGCCCATTACGACCACATTGGAAAAACAGCTACCGATGTTTACAATGGTGCAGACGATGACGGCAGTGGCACAGCAGCGCTTTTGGCGATAGCAAATCATTTGATGGAGGAAAAAAAACAAGGACGTGGATTATCTCGATCCATCGTTTTTATTGCCTTTAGCGGTGAAGAAAAAGGGCTCTGGGGCAGTGAATTTTTCAGTGATCACCCTACTTTTTCGTTAAAGAAAACGACAGCAGATATTAACATTGATATGATTGGCCGTATCGATACAGAACGGAATAAAGCCGATACGATGAATTACGTTTACGTGGTTGGACATAATAAACTGAGTTCTGATTTACATCCCTTGTTAGACGAAACCAATGCCTTTGGGCATCAGTTAGTTTTGGACTATAAATTTGATAGTCCTTTTGATTTAGAGCGAATATATTATCGTAGCGATCATTATAATTTTGCGCGCAAGGGTGTGCCTGTTTTGTTTTTTTATGATGGAATGCTATTAGGAGATTACCACCAATTGACCGATGAAATAGAAAAAATCACGTGGGAACTCTATAAAAAAAGGGTTGATTTCATTACGGATCTATTAAAAAACTTCGCAAACCGAACGAACATGTTAAAACGTGATATTCCATTGAACGACTAATAGAAGATCAAAAACAGGGAATCGGATATTTAAAAAAAAATAAATATTTTTATTTCATTGATTTACAGTGTATTATGTATTTTTTTTAACTTTTTTTAAGAATTTTATGTTTTTTTAACAAATTGTGTATATATTTGTGCAGGTTTAATTTTAAAATTTTTAACAATGAAAAAAGTATTTTTAATGGCTTTTGTTGCAGCTTCTGTAGCTTTGGCTTCTTGTAGTTCTGAGGGTTCTGGTAATGCTGCTTCTGAAAACACAGCTGCTGACGCTGCTTCTACGAATGCAGCTCCTGTTGTAGATAACGGTACAGGTTCAGGTAACGCTGGTGGTGAGGTGACTTCTACTGAAACAACTGACACGAAAGGTGCAGATGCTGCTTCAGGAAACGCTAAAAAAGAGAAGTAATCAACACTTCAATAAGAAATAGAAAGGAGGTTCGCCTCCTTTTTTTTTGATATTTAACCAACTAAATGTTACAACTATGAAATTCAATTTATTTTTCGTTATTGCCCTAAGCGTTCTACTTTCTTGTGGTTCAAAAGACACTGCAAGCCAAAACGTACAGAGTTCAGTAGGAACAACCACCAACAAACATGCGAAAGCTGTTTGTGATTGTTTTAAAGATAAAATTTCTTTCAATGATGATTTTGAGGAAATTGGAGAAGATTTACAGAAAATGGATGACGATGATGCTGAAGAAGTAGGAGAATGCCTATTAAAAATCGGTAAGACAATTGAGGAGGATCTCGATAAACTAAAAGAGAAGAAGGAAAAGAAAGCATACACCAAAAGCCTGATAAAGAGTTTTGTAGACTGCGAATGTGCAGACAAGTTGATGGATAATATTCCTTTTGATGATTTTGGTAAAGCACTTAAAGAAGCTAAGAAAGAACTTAAAAGAATGAAAGAACCTGTAGGGGATGATTATCCTTCTTATGACGAAAATTCTTATGGTTCGGATAATGCAGGAGAATCATTAGAATATGATGATTACTAAACCTTGTTAAGGTATTGTAGAATAGGATGTTCAACCCTCTGAAAGCAATGTTTTCAGAGGGTTTTTCTTTTTATTTTTGGGTTACCCTTGGTATTTTTCTTTAAAATTTACTTTCTTTACGCCCAATGATGCACATGCTATATTCCTTCGGTACTCAACGTATGGCTACCATGCTGGCGATGTTTCTTGCGCTTGGCTTAACCCTTAGCCTTACGTCCTGCGGTGGGGGATCCCTTTGTGCCTGTAAAAAAAAATACCTTGAATCGCTTCAAAAAAAAGCTACCGATAAGGAAACCCTTCCTCAAAATACGGAAAAGCAATCCGAAAATGAAGAATTAAAAGAATGCGTGACGCTGTGGAAAAAAGCAAGCGTTTCAGAGCAAAGGGAAATAATAGCGAACACCAAAAAATGTCCTTAACGAGCCCTCGTATTTTAATTATGTAAAACTGTAATAAGAATACAACGTGTTAATCACTTAAAATAAAACCTTTTTTTAACAATGAAACCTACGTTTAAAGAAAAACTACAATACTATTTTGAAAATACAATGTCCTCCGGTCCTTTAGGGGTGATTCGTTGGCTTGGAATTTCCTCGATTTTGGCAATTCTCGTTCTCGGATTAATCATCGTACTGTTCGGTATTAAAGCGGAACCCGAGGCAAGCGATTCCTTAGGTTTTCTGGAGGGTGCATGGAAAAGCTTAATGGCAACACTGGATCCCGGTACCATGGGGGGTGATGAGGGTTGGCCCTTCCGCTTGGTTCGATTTATGGCTACCATTGTAGGAATATTTTTAATTTCTATACTAATTGGTATTATTTCCTCTGGTATTGATGAGAAAATCGAATCCCTCAAAAAAGGAAAATCCAAGGTTCTTGAATCAAACCATGTATTAATCTTGGGATGGTCTGAGAAAATATACACCATCATTCAGCAACTAATTGAGGCGAACGCCAACCAAAAAAACCAAGCGATTGTGGTGCTGGCAGAACGGGATAAGGTGGAAATGGAGGATGAACTTAAAGGAAAAATTCACGATTTTAAAACCTCAAAACTCATCGTACGCAGTGGGAATCCGCTAATTCCGCATGAAATCGAAATTGTCAATGCTAATGAAGCAAAATCCATTATTGTATTGAGTCCTGACAAAGAGAATGCAGATATTTTTGTGATCAAAACGGTAATGGCTTTTACCAATAGCCAAAAGCGAAAAACAGGTCGATATAACCTTGTAGCGGAAATAAAGAACGAAGATAACCTTGAAGCCGCGGAATTGGCTGGAAATGGAGAAGCCTTATTTGTGTACACGGCGGATCTGATTGCACGAATTACCGCCCAAACGTGCCGCCAATCAGGACTCAGCGTTATTTATTCTGATTTACTTCAATTTGAAGGCGATGAATTATATATCCAAGAAGAAGAAAAACTCATTGGTCGAAGCTATCACGAAGCCCTCTTTGCCTACGACAGCTCATCGGTCATTGGAATCCAAACCAATGAAGGGAAAATTTTAATCAATCCTCCGATGGACCATACCATTCAGAAAGGTGATTACATCATAGCTATTTCAGAGGACGATGATACGGTTGTAATGAATGCCCCGACGAATAAAGGAATAAAGTCTCATTTATTTTCCTCACCCAATGACCAGGATTCTAGGCCCGAGCGAACCTTAATTCTTGGTTGGAATAATAACGGGTCAAAAATCATTCAAGAATTGGATGAATATGTTCCTCAGGGTTCGGAAGTAACCATCCTTTATCACGACATGAGCGAAGCGGAAATTATATCTCCTAAAAAACAAAAAGTATACGTAAAATCAGGAAAAATTACCGATCGAAAAACCCTATTAGAAGTACATCCAGAAACGTTTGATCATATCATTTTACTCAGCGATCAAGAAGCCGAAACCCAGGAAAGCGATGCCCAAACCTTAATTTCTCTTCTTCACCTAAGGAATATTGGAAACCAACACCAAATCGATATGAAAATCGTCTCCGAAATGAGGGATTTAAGAAACCGGGAAATTGGATTGGTAACCAAAGCCGATGATTTTATCATTGGCGATAGCATTATTAGTTTAATGATGGCTCAAATGGCAGAAAACAGGAATTTAAATGATGTTTTCAAAATATTGTTTGAATCGGAAGGCTCTGAAATCTACCTAAAACCCATCACTAATTACGTAAATACAGATGAAGGCATGAACTTCTACACGCTGCTTGAGCGCGCCAGTCAATCGGGGGAAACAGCAATCGGTTACCGCATTATGGCGGAAAAAGATAATCCAGAGCTAAATTTTGGTATTAACGTAAATCCTAAGAAATCCGATTTAATCCAGTTATGTCCTGATGACTACCTTATTTTATTGAGTGAGGATTAATTTGTATTTTTACTCAAACTAAAATTTATGCTATGAAAAGATTGTTCAAATGGATTTTGAAATTATTTGTTGGAGAGGCCGTAGGCGGAATTGCTGATGGTGCTGGAGATTTGGTTGGAGGTGCTGTGTCCAATAAGGTAGGAGAAGTTGCAGCTGAGACGGTTTCTGAAACGGTTAGCGAAAAAGTTGATGAAAAAGTGGGAGAAAAAGCTGACCAAAAAATCGACGAAAAAGTAGGTTAGAAAATTTCCATTCTCATAATAAGTATTTCCATAAATTTATCATACAAAAATGTATAGCCCAGAATTAGAAAACCTTATCAATATTGCATTAACCGACGGTACGATTACCGATAAGGAGCGACAAATTTTATTTAGAAAAGCAGAGAGCTTAGGCATTGACTTGGACGAATTCGAAATGGTTCTTGAATCGAGGATTTATGAAAAAGAGCAAAGCCTTAAAAATACAGAACCTGCACCTTCGGAACCCGTTAATGCGCCAACTCCAACTCCTCCTCCCCCGCCCCCTGTAGCGCCTATCCCTGCCACGCCAACGCCAGAAGCTGCCCCTAAAACCAATAAATATGGCGACCTAAAGAAATGTCCCTCTTGTGGATCACAGATTGGAGCAATGGATGCTATTTGCAATGGATGCGGGCATGAATTTATGAATGTGGAGTCCGTAGGTTCGGTACAAAAACTTCACGCTGAATTGACCCGTGTAGAAGAGGAAGAGCGCAACCGACCCAAAGAACAGGCATCAGGCATTCGATCCCTTACCAGTCTTATTCAAGGAGATAACGACCCCTTGGAAGAATACAATTTACAACGCAGGATTTTCCAGCGAAAGGCTTCTGTGCTTTCCACCTTCCCTGTACCTAATTCGAAAGCGGATATCATTGAATTTATGTCCATGGCCGTAGCGGAAGGAAGTAAAAAAATTGGATTTTTCTCGGCGGCAAGGGCCTCAGGCGAAGGGGATTATATCAAAGCATGGCGAACCAAAGCGGAACAAGTGGTTATGAAGGCAAGATTCAGCCTCCGTGAAGACAAAGCTTTGTTAGAAGAGCTAAATTATTATGCAAAACAACTAGATATTAAATAATTATGGGACTTTTTGGAAGCAAAAGTGAAGGGGGATTTATGGATGTTATTCGCTGTGACGAACCAGAATATTTGGTTTGGAAATGGCGCCCTTCCGGTGAGGCTAATTCAACAAAAAAAGAAAATGCCATTCGATACGGCAGTAGCCTGCGCGTAAAAGAGGGAGAACTTGCCGTTTTTGTATACAACCAAAACAATGGGCCTAACCAAGATTTTATTCTAGGTCCTTTTGACCAAACCATTAAAACGGCCAACTTCCCTATTCTTACGAGCATTGTTGGAAGTGCCTTTGGTGGTGCCTCCCCTTTTCAGGCGGAAATCTACTTCATTAATTTAGCCGGTAATGTGCCCATCAAGTTTGGCGTACCGTATTTCAACATCACAGACCGTAGACTTCCTGATTTCCCCGTTCCAATGAGCGTTAGAGGACAATTAATATTTAACATCACCGACTACGAACGGTTTATAAAAAATACCCGGTTAATAGAATTTAACTTGGACAGTTTCAAGGAATTAATACGTTCGGCTATGCAAAGCAGCATCAAATCGACGGTTTTGCAAATTAATCGCAACAACCCGTTGAACTTGGTGCAAATTGAGGAAAATCTTGACTTTATTAATGAAACATTAAAAGCCAAAATGCTGGAAATGTTCAACGAGGACTTCAGCGTGAACTTAAAGCGTTTTGATATCGATACGCTTGACATCGATCAAGAGAGCGAGGGATATACCCGTTTACTTGCCGTAACGCGTGACCAACAGCAAAAAACCTTAGAGGCGCAAACGGATGTGAACGTTCAAAACTTACAGGATATGCAGCAAATAAACGCCATGAATATGGAAGAAACGTTGCGCATTCAACGAGAGGAGGCTCAACGGGCCCAAAAATTACAAACGGAAACCAATTTTATGGGAACCCACCAATTAAACCAACAAACAGAGGTATTGAAATCCGCAGCGAATAGCCTTGGTGACATGGGTGCCGGAGGAGGCAATGGAGGCTTAAATCCAGCAGGAATGATGACTGGAATGATGATGGGAGGTGCAATGGGTGGACAAATGGCCAATATGATGAACCAAATGGGTAATCAAGTGCAAAACGCCCAAAACATGCCACCACCTCCACCTCAATTGGCCTATAACATTTCCATTAACGGACAAAATAGTGGACCTTTTAACCTTGGTCAATTGCAACAAATGGTTCAATCCGGACAAATTAATCAAAACACCTATGTTTGGAAGCAAGGTATGGCAGGTTGGGAATTAGCAGGTAATGTAGCGGAATTATCGATACTATTTGCTCCTGCACCCCCTCCGCCGCCACCGCCCCCAGTACCTTAGTTTAATATCCATTAAAATATGAACGACGATAGTTTTTACTCCTTGGATCGGTTGGTCGAATTTGGCATGGGAATGTCCATCGCCCAGCAAATGATACAAACCATGAACACGGCATTTGCCAACATGCCACAAGCTGGGGCGTTGAATGTAAGCCCAGCAAGTACCAATCCTCCCGTTTACTTTGTGATGTTAGACGATCGACAAATGGGTCCCTTGCACGAGAGCGAAATCCTCCAATTAATCAATCAAAAACGCATTACGAAAGATACCTATGTTTGGTACCCTGGCCTAAGTCAATGGGCTAAAGCGATGGATGTTCCGTCCGTTTTAAAACTAGTAGCCTTAAACCCTCCACCGTTTGAATCTCAAAACAATACCCTATGAAATTAGCTACTATACCGGCCATTGTTGCCTTTGGAATTGCTTCGTTGTGCGCTTATGCACTGTATACTTTTTCTCCCCTATCGGAAGTTAAGTTAGCCCTATCCCTTATCGCAGGATTGGTTCTATTTATCACCCTTTTGTTTACCGTAGCTGTTCAAACAAACTACGAACGAACAACCATGAACGTGCGATTTTTATCTGGAGTTTTTTTTGTTGGACTATTGGTATTAAACGGTGTATTCTCCTTCCTGTTTCAACGCCTTGCTCCATCCATAATCGTCAATGGAATTATCGTTTTGTTATTTCTTTTAATAGCAAACGGAATCATGAAAGCAAAGCAGTAGAAAAGGTAAAAACCTAAAAGAAGATAAAGGGGGTTTGCTTATTTTAAGATATGCCAACTTGCATTTAACCCTATTTCGTATTTTCGTCAAAAAATAAAAACCATGTACTCACCTGAAATAGAACGATTAATCGAAATGGCCTTGGTAGATGGCACCATCAATGAAAAGGAGCGTATGGTGCTCCTCAATAAAGCCGAAGCTTTGGGAATTAACAAGGATGAATTTGAGATGGTATTGGATGCTCGAATATTTGAATTGAATAAATCCGTTCCACCTTCCACCGAAAGCGTTCCTGAACCGCCTAAAAACGCGGGAAGTCAACCCGAAGTTGTCAAATGTCCGGCATGTGGCGCAATGGTTACAGGGTTCATGATAAAATGCAGTGAGTGTGGAACAGAATTTCAACGAGGTCAGGCCTCTGCTAGCATGACCCAATTTCTCAATAGAATTTCCGAACTGGAACAAAACCGCGTGTTAGAAAATTCTGGCGATGCATCGGCTTCTCGCATCGGTTGTGGTACCCTTTTTAAATGGACATTGTTTTGGTGGATTTTAATTCCTCTAGAATGCATTAATCTAATTAAAAACTCAACCCGTCCTGCAAACTGGACCCCTACTGACATTCATAAAGAGGAGTTTATTATGAATTTTCCAATACCCATTTCACGCACAGACATTACGGAATTCATGACCCTAGGTTTGAGTAAACTGCATCTGTTGAATTGGGTCACAATATTTTCGCAGGATTCGAAATACAAAAATGCTTGGAATAAAATATGGCTGAAGAAAATGGAGCAAATTTATTTGAAGGCAGAGCTGGCCATGCGCTCGGACCGAGGTGCATTTGAGGACATTCAAATGATTCATCAACGGGCAAAATCGATTGGAAAAGAAAACGATAAAAAATCGACCATTGCCTTGATTTCAGCGGTAGCTTTGCTTCTTTTGTTTCTCGCTCTCCCTGCCCTGTCTAAATAGCGATGATGCCACGTGCCCTTCCGTATATTTTAATTGAATGTGCCAATACCCATGGAGGAGATCCAGCCTATCTAAACCGTTTAATTGATTCTGTTGCGTCGTATGAAAAAGGCTTTGGAATTAAATTTCAACCCTTAGCGCCAGATACCCTTGCCACCCCTGATTTTCCATGGTATGAGGTGTACAAATCCCTTTACTTTGATCCTAATACTTGGTGTGAAGTCATTGATCGAGCGTCCATGCACAAAGAGGTTTGGTTAGACTTATTCGATACGTATGGGGTACAAATCTTGGGCGAAAACCTATCAAAAATCCACGGAATTAAATTTCAAAGTTCCGTTTTGTACAACGACGAATTAATCCATTCGCTTCGCGCATTGGACTTAAGTAATTGTGCGTTAATTGTCAATATTGCTGCACAAGACGTCTCCCAGATTGAAAACCGTATTCAAACCATAACCAAGGAGCTTCAACCCAAAACCTTGTGTTTAGAAATTGGTTTTCAAGCCTATCCGACCGAATTAAGCGATAGCGGCCTGTCGAAAATTGAAGAAATCAAATCCCGGTTTGGACTCCCCATTGTATTTGCCGACCACCTGGAAGGAAGTTCAACCGATGCTATCTACACCCCCATCATTGCTTGGCTTAAAGGAGCAGACATTATCGAAAAGCACATCATGTTAGACGATGCGTTTGAAACGAAGTACGATCATTTTTCCTCGCTCACTCCCGATAGATTTTCACACTTTGTGGATACCTTGCAATCCTACGTTGGCGCTATGAAAGCACCGTTTATAAACGATCGCGAACGAACCTACCTCGCCAAAACAGTGATGGTTCCTGTGGCTAAAAGAGCCATTGAACCTGGGGAATTGATTGGTTTAATGAACAACGTTCATTTCAGAAGAAGTGGAAAAACGGGATTAACCTTGGATGAAATAAAGGCGATTCAATCGGAAAGAAAACTCTTATGTACGGAAAAGTCGGTGCATGAAACCCTTACCAAGGAGGATTTTAGGCCTGCTCGTATAGGGGCAATTGTGGCGTGCCGTATGAAATCTTCTCGCTTAAAGCAAAAGGCCTTATTGCCGATAGGCGACTTACCTTCCGTGGAATTTTGTTTGCGCAATGTCGCCACTTTTCAACACCTGGATGCCATTGTACTTGCTACATCAACGGCCGAGGAGGATGCGGTTTTAACACAACATACCTTTGCACCACATATAGGTTTCTACCAAGGAGACCCAGAGGATGTCATGCAGCGATATATTGATGTTTGTGACGCCTATGCCTTGGATGTAGTCGTACGAATAACAGCGGATATGCCTTTTGTCGATGATGCTATTTTTCAACAGGTACTAAGCGCTCATTTTTTAAGCGGAGCGGATTACACGGTAGGTAGCGATGCCGTGGTCGGGGTTAACTTAGAGGTCTTTAATGCACAGGCGCTAAAACGGATTAAAGCTCATTTCCCGCATGCAGAATACTCTGAATACATGACGTGGTATTTTCAAAACAATCCAAACCATGTTTGTATTCAAAAAGTTGAGCTCCCTGAACTATACCGTAGACCGTATCGGTTAACCTTAGATTATGAGGAGGACCTGGTGCTTTTCAACGCCATTCACCAAAATTTGGTCGCGCAGGGTAAAACCCCCTATTCGCTGAAGGAAGTTGTTGAGCTTTTGGATGCTCGTCCGGATTTAACCCAAATCAATCAGCACCTTACCTTAACCTATAAAACCGATCAATCGCTCATTGATTTATTGAACGACCGCACAAAAATTAAGGCATGAAATTGTTGCTGTTCACCGATTCCTTGAGCCTACCTCGAACCGAGCCTGAGGTTTGCCTGCATCGGGACACTTGGCCAGAGCTCTTGCGACAACAGGGCCACGAAGTTTGCTTATCCGCCATCGGGGGAGCAACGATTAAAGAACTTTATCGACAGACGTTTTACTATAAAAAAACCACCTATTTCGACGCGGTCATCGTGCAAAGTGGAATTGTGGATTGTGCACCGCGGTTTGCCCGGCGTTGGGAAATAAAACTGTTACAACAGCTACCGTTGATAGGAAAAAAAGTCCTTCAATCTTTGAACAACACACGCGTACGAAGGATTCGAAAACTGACCTATACCACACCCAAGACATTTGATCGCTACCTTTCGCTCTTCGCATCGCATTTTTCTTGCCCTGTATATTTCTTGAGCATTGCGCCTGTCCTTGATGCCTACGAAATACAGTTGCCTGGAATAAGGGATCAAGTCCAACGATTCAACGGGTTAATTGAAAACTACCCGTCCATTGATTTGTCAGACCTCCCTGCCGAAGGATTGATGTCTGATTTTCACCATCTAAACACAGAAGGTCATCGCTTTCTCGTAGAAAAGATAACAAAACAATTATCCCATGGATTATCCTAAAATTTCAGGAGAATACCAAGAAATAGAAGGGTACCGGTTGATTCCAATACGCATGGTGGATCGAGAATCCATTCGCATTTGGCGCAACGAGCAGATGTTTCATTTACGTCAAAAACAAGCCTTGAGTGAAGACGATCAAAATGCGTATTTTGAAGCGGTAGTAAAACCGTTGTTTTCACAAGAATACCCCAAGCAATATTTATTTTCCTATGTGCGAGGGGAGGAATGTTTTGGCTATGGCGGACTTGTACACATTGACTACCAACGAGGCAGTGCTGAACTATCATTTATCATGAATACGGCACTGGAAAAAGAACACTTTTCTGAACATTGGGGAAATTTTCTGCAACTTATTACGCGCATTGGCTTCCATGACCTTTCTTTTCGAAAACTTTACACCTATGCCTATGATGTAAGGCCGCATCTTTATCCTGTCCTTTTGGAACATGGATGGATTCACGAAAGGACCATTCAAAATGCGTTGGAAGAAGCGGGGCGTTTCATTCCCGCATTAATTCATTCCAAATGGAATGCGCATTTAAGACCTGCTCGTCCGGAGGATATCGAACAAACCTTTGCCTGGGTGAATGATCCCCACATTCGAAAACATGCCTTCCAATCAGGTTCCGTGGCATGGGAATCGCACAAAGCATGGTTTCATAAAAAGTTAAACGATCCGCATTGTTTATACTTCATTCTTGAAAATCCGCAACACGATCCCATGGGTTCCATCCGTATCGATCAATCCGGCAGTGAAGGAACGATTAGTTATTTGCTTGACCCTCAGTTTCATGGACAAGGATGGGGATCGGCATTGTTATCGTTAATCGTAGCACCCTGTGCTAACGCAGGCATTAAAACATTAATCGGCGAAGTCCTACCCCAAAATTCCGTTTCAGTTGCTATCTTTGAAAAATTGGGCTACGAATCCATAAAAGAGAAAGACCGAATTCGATTTATTAAACCACTTTATGTTTGAGTTTCCTTCCGACCGCGTATTTATCATTGCCGAATTATCGGCAAACCACGAAGGGAAGTTAGAAACAGCCCTCGAATCCATTCGTGCTGCCAAAAGAGCGGGGGCCGATGCCATTAAACTGCAAACCTATACTGCGGACACCATTACCTTAAAATGCGATCGTCCTGACTTTAAAATTTCAGGCGGCACCTTATGGGATGGACGTTACCTACACGATTTATATTTGGAGGCTTTTACCCCTTGGGAATGGCATGAGGCATTATTTCAAGAAGCTAAGAAGGAAGGATTGGTTTGTTTTTCGTCACCGTTTGATCCCAGTGCTGTAGATTTTCTTGAAACCCTAAACTGCCCTATTTATAAAATAGCTTCCTTCGAAATTACGGATATTCCACTGATTGAATATGTGGCCGCCAAGGGTAAACCCATGATTCTTTCCACTGGAATTGCTGAAAAATCGGACATAGAACAAGCCATTGATGCATGTCACCGCATGGGGAACCGCAATGTATCCTTACTCAAATGTACCTCTTCCTACCCTGCTCCTATCGATGAAGCGAATCTTGCATTAATGGTACAGTTTAAACAAGATTTTCCCGTTCGAATTGGATTGTCGGACCATACCCTCGGACATTTGGTACCGGTAATTGCCACATCCCTTGGAGCCCAAATAATTGAGAAACACTTTATTTTAAACCATGCGATCGGTGGCCCCGACGCTGCTTTTTCATTGGACGAAAAAGAATTTAAAACCATGGTTGAACAGATACGTCTAACAGAAAGCTCGCTGGGGAACGGAACCTATGCACTTTCTCAAAAACAAATAGAAGGTAAAAAATTCAGCCGTTCACTGTATCCCGTTGCAGAAATTCCTGCAGGAACCATTATTGAAAAATCAATGATTCGTTCCGTACGTCCTGGTGCGAGTTTACACCCCGTTTATCTTAAAGACATTCTAGGTAAAAAGGCACTTCGCACCCTCCACTTTGGTGAGCGAATTAGCCTATCGGATTTCGAATAGGGCCTGTGTTAAGATCTAGGTGCTTTCATCTCAGGATAATGCAAGACATATTGTCCGGGAGGTCTTGTTTTTATGTTAGCTCGAATCGATTTAGCAACTTGTTTGTCTTTGATGCTATGGTATTTTCCATGGAATGTGAAGAGGTCAAATAAAGGCGTTAACATCCGTCCAATACCCTCCCCAAATCGGAATTCTTTTCGA
>CAIJTF010000038.1 GCA_903823565.1 uncultured Flavobacteriales bacterium | reverse complement strand
TTTTTAAGAAAAATCTGCATTTTGGAATGCCCATGCATGTGAGCATAGAACCGACTACGGCGTGTAACCTTGCCTGCCCTGAGTGTCCCAGCGGATTAAAGCGTTTCACGCGTGCAACAGGAAAATTGGACCTTGAGGCTCATCGCACTTGGCTTGAGCAAATTCGTAGTAGCGTATTTTACACCACATATTATTTTCAAGGGGAACCCTTTCTGCATCCTCAATTTTTATCGTTAATACAGCTCGCACACTCGTTTCGAATGTTTACAGCAACTTCCACCAATGCACATTTTATTGACGCCCAAAAAGCCTATGAAATCGTCGATAGTGGTTTAGATCAGTTAATAATATCGGTGGACGGTATCAGTCAGGAAGTTTATGAGCAATACCGTGTACAAGGAACCCTTGAAAAGGTATGGCAAGCGACAGAATACTTGGTAGCGGCAAAGAAGGCTCGAAAACGGCATACGCCTCGACTAATCTTTCAGTGCTTGGCAGTAAAGCCAAACGAACATGAAATTCCTTTGCTTTTTGAAAGAGCAAAAACCTTTGGAGTCGATGAGGTACGCATCAAAAGCGCACAATTATATGATTACGAGAATGGACACCCTTTGATGCCCGACAATCCAAACTATAGTCGTTACGTGAAAAAAGCGAACGGTAAATACGTACTTAAAAATCCCGGTGGTAATTCGTGTTGGCGCATGTGGTCAGGGTCTGTTATTACGTGGGACGGAAAAATTGTTCCTTGCTGTTTTGATAAGGATGCCCAAAATGCATTAGGAGCCTTATCCGAAGGTTCCTTCCGAACGATTTGGAAATCAGATGCATACAATGCGTTTCGGCAGTCCATTTTGACGGCTAGAAACGAAATAGAAATTTGTACGAATTGTTCTGAGGGATCTAAGGTTTGGCTATAACTTAGTTCTAGTCCTTCCGAAACGGAACACTTTATTTCACCATCAACGAGGAAATGCGATTCCCATCACAAGTCAAAACATAAAATCCAGATGGAATACCCTCCGTGGTTAAGTCCATGGCTGCCATTGTCTTTATGTGTTTTCCATCCAAAGAATAAACGGAGATATTCCCGGCTTCATACCCCGTAATGTGGAACGTTCCATTTGCGGGATTTGGATAGGCCATTTCCTCTGAAACGGACGTTTCGGACAATTGCGCGGAGGAACGAAGGTCAAAGGTCAAGGTTCCTGGGGAAACACCGACTTGAAATTGAGAAAGTTCTTGGTGGGAAGGATCAAAAATGTGAACCGTACCGTAACTAAAGTAGTCCGTCTCTGTAGTGTAAAGTTGTTGGTTCACTGGGTTTTGTGCAAGCTCATAGTAGGATAAGGAATGTCCGTTGACTGGCCCTGAATAATTGAATAAATTGAGATCATACGCCTCTAACGAGTTAGCCATGGAAAGTTGGTAGATTA
This sequence comes from uncultured Flavobacteriales bacterium, assembly GCA_903823565.1. Classification (GTDB taxonomy): domain Bacteria; phylum Bacteroidota; class Bacteroidia; order Flavobacteriales_D; family Crocinitomicaceae; genus UBA952. The sequence goes on along the minus strand of CAIJTF010000038.1, from coordinate 31,848 downwards.
ACTTATCGTTGAAAAGGGCAGAGGTACCACATCCCGTACCTGCGTTAGCAATGTTCTCGGTTTGAGCAGAACCTGCAAGCACATTGACTTTTGAAACAGAGGATCCGCTCCAGTCCTTATTATTAACCGTGTAAAGCATGCCGTTGTAAGCAAATAAATTGTCTGGGTTTTTACCATCGGGACCTAAGTCTATTTCGTTTCCATAGCTTAGGGTCTGAAGGTCTAAGCGTCCAATTAATCCTTTTTCGTTACCCCATTCGTATCCGTTGTTTACCGCAACGAAAGCGGTATTTCCTTGAATGACAATATTTTGTGTTGACCATTTTGGACCTTGAATGGTGTCTATCGCCTGTATTAATTGAAGGGAATTGGCATCATAAACATGCAAATAGGAGTCGAACGTCGTTAAATATTCACCCCGTGTTGCGATTAATTTTCCTTGGCTTATGGCTAAGTTTCGAACCCCGGGGCACGTTACCTCTGCAACAAGCACGTGGGTATTGAGATCATACTTTAGAATTTTAGTGTCGGCAGCAACGTAGTAATGATTGCCGTCAATGATTAAATCGGAAGCGAAACGCATTCCATTAATGGTTGATACTTCTTGATAGAGTTGCGTTGAGGGATTGTACGATCCTACCTTTACAGGCACGCCTTGGGTAGACGTTTGGTAGTCGTAATATCCTTCGTTTAGCACAAGTACTTGATGCACATACTGTTGGGCTTGAACCAAGATGCCTAAGCCAAAACAAAAACTTATTAATACCTTTTTCATTCGTTGTGTTTTTAAACGGTTACTTACTAAAAACCAGAAGAAAAAGAAGGAATCGTATAGACACAATAGTGGCTATCGCGAGTCCGACTTTAATCTGAAGTCTTCTCTCTGTTCTAAGGCAAGTCTTCTGGCTTACACCAACGCTGATTCCCTTCCCGCAAATGCAGTGGTTAATGAATCGCTTACAGTGCTTACAGCTGCAGATACAGCTCCGGAATTTCACCGGATTCCTTTTTAATCTCGAAAAATCGAGAACCAAAGAACAGGGCAAATATAATCAAATTCCATTGGCCAAGTGATTTTTATTTACCTTCGTTGTAGAATTAAAATTCTTGCTGTCATGACTGAACGCTCTTCTCGCTTAACAACCCTTTGTGTTCTCACCTTCGTTGCCTCTTTACTGCACGCTATTGCTTCAGGTGGAGCCGCTGCGTATTGGTTTCACCATTTAATGTCGAAAGGTTTCATGGTTTTTGTAGGCTTGGCGCTTACGGTCATCGCGAATTTAGTGTGTTTTGCGGGTGCGGTGAGAATGTTTAAACGAAATAAGAAGGGGTATGTAGGCTACCTGTTTGGCAGCGGACTCCACCTTATCGGACTGTTGATTGTGTGGTTGGTCTTAAGTCCTTACGCAGCCGATTACGGAAAAGGGGGACCGATGCTGATGTGGAATTCTGGGGTCATGTTTCTAGAATTTATAGCCGCGATTGCTTGGGTTTATGGGTATCACAGCGTTAGCCAAGAATGGGAAGGAACCCCAGAAGGTGAGGGACCTACAAACGAGGAAGTTGATGCCATAGAAAACAATCCTGAATCAACGCAAGCGATTTGATTCCTTTTCTTTGTATTCTTTAACCAAGTTTAGCGCCTCAGGAATTACATCACTGCTGAGAACAATTAAAGATCCTTCTTTTGCATTCTCAATGGCGAATTGAATGGCTTCTTTTTCTGAAGGTATGATTCTAATGGGTTTGGTAGGATCTACTTGTTTGATGCCATCCTCCAACATTTGAATTAACTCACCTTCCGTTTTACCTCTAAGATGTTTGTCCTGTCGAATGATGATTTCATCAAACATGGTAGCGGCTACTGCACCAATCTCATTATTGTCTTCTCGCCTACGGTCACCGATTCCTGCAATAATTCCAACTTTAACCGAAGCATTCAGGCTATCGGTGAATTTTTTTAAAGCCCTCATTCCCGCAGGATTGTGTGCATAGTCCAGCAAAACAGAGAAATTTTTGAATTCAAATAGATTCAATCGACCGGGTGTTTGAGAAGGAGATGGAATAAAGGTAGACAACCCAGCTTTCATATCCTCAATGCTCGCTCCCTGAATATTTGCGGTTAACAAGGCCGGAAGGATGTTCTGAATCATAAATTCTGCTTTTCCACCGTAGGATAATGGAATCTCCTCAGCCCGCATGACCCTCATTTTCCATTCACCCCGACAAATAGTTACATACCCATTTTCATAGACTGCGGTTATTCCACCTTTTCGTTGTAGGGCTTTAATCCGCGGATTTTCTTCGTTGAGGGAAAACAAAGCAACTTTACAATTCAACCCTCTTCGCATTTCATAAACTAAATCGTCATCGGCATTAAGAATGGCATACCCATCAGGTAAGACCGTTTCAGGAATAACGCCTTTCACTTTTGCCAGCTGTTCAATGGTGTGAATTCCTTTTAATCCAAGGTGGTCAGCGGCGACATTCGTTACGATTCCAATATCACACTGTTTGAATCCTAGTCCAGCGCGCAAAAGACCTCCGCGAGCACATTCAAGAACAGCAAAGTTAACGGTAGGATCCTTCAGAACAAATTCAGCGCTGCTTGGACCGGTACAATCGCCCTCCATAAGCAAGCGGTTTTGAATGTATACACCATCCGTGGTGGTATAGCCAACTCTATAGCCGTCCAGTTTCATTATGTGTGCGATGAGGCGGGTTGTGGTAGTTTTTCCATTGGTACCGGTTACTGCAACAATGGGAATTTTTCCGTTTTTACCTTTTGGGAATAATTTATCAATAACAGGGGCCGCTACATTTCTTGGTAAGCCTTTGGCCGGAGCAAGGTGCATGCGAAACCCAGGTCCAGCATTCACTTCTAACACTGCCCCACCGGTTTCTTTTAGGGGTTTGGATATATCCGTTGTCATGATGTCAATGCCACAAATATCCAAGTCAATTATTCTTGAAATTCGCTCTGCCATGGCAATGTTTGCGGGGTGTACAAAGTCGGTAACGTCTTCAGCAGTCCCACCCGTGGAAAGGTTTGCAGTATCCTTTAAGATTAAGGTTTCCCCTTGAGGGAGAATGCTTGATAAGGTGTACCCTTTGGCGGTGATCAATCCAACCGTTAAATCATTTACCGTAATTTGGGTTAATATTTTTTCGTGACCGTAGCCTCTTCTCGGATCGGCGTTCACCTGATCAATTAGCGATTGTATGCTCGATGTACCGTCTCCAACGACATGGGCGGGGGTTCTCAAAGCGGCTGCTACGAAGCGGTTGTTAATTACAAGCAATCGATAATCCACACCCGTGATGTATTTTTCAACTATGACCGCATTGGATATCTTTTTGGCCGCATCAAAGGCCGTTTGTGCCTCCTCAAGCGTTTGAATGTTTACGGTAATTCCTCTTCCGTGATTTCCATCTACGGGTTTAACAACTAACGGAAAGCCGACATAGGCACAAGTTTCGGCTAGGCTGCTCTCTCTTCGGATAATTTCACCTTTGGGTACAGGGACTTCTGCCTGTTCCAACATAAACTTGGTGTCCTCTTTGTCACAGGCTAATTCTACACCGATGCTGCTGGTTTCACTGGTTACGGTCGCTTGAATTCGTTTTTGATTTTCACCATATCCCAGTTGGCACAACGAGTGCTTATTTAATCGAATCCATGGAATTCCTCTCAACGCGGCTTCTTCAATGATGGACCCCGTGGAAGGTCCAAGGCGTACCGCTTCTCTTAACTCCCGCATGTGTTGAATGTCGGCCTCCAACGGATAGGTGGTTCCGTCAATCAATGCTTGACAAATTGCAACGGCCGCTTTCGCGGCAAACCTACCTACCGCCTCTTCTTGATAATCGAAGACAACGTTATAAACGCCATGTTCTCCGTAACTTCGGGTTCGACCAAATCCTACGTCCATTCCTGCAAGGGACTGAATTTCCAGTGCGATATGTTCAATGATATGACCCATCCAAGTTCCTTCAGCTACTCGTTGAAAAAAACCACCAGGTTCACCGATTGAACATCGGTGTGATTGCATGGAAGGGAAAAGGGATTTTAAACGATCGAGGAATCCTTCCACTTGGTTGGAGGGGCGTTCTTCCATTTCCTCAAGATCAAGGACCATGACAATTAAGTTATGGCGACGTATCGACCAGTAATTTGGTCCTCGCATGGCATTGATTTCTCTTATCTTCATGAAATATCTAGCGTTAGGGTTGAATTATGATTTAGGATAAAAAGTTTAGGCAATATACGGCAATAAAAATTAATTTTACCTAGCAGAAACATTAAATTATGTTGAATTCAGAGGCAAGAGGGGTGTTAATACCTATTGGGGGAAATGAGGATAAAGGAGTGGGTGACAATGAAATGTATACCTTAGAATTTATCGATGAAGGGATATTAAGCCATGTGGTACGTGAGGCAGGAGGGACCGCTTCTCTTATTTTAATAGTGCCAACGGCTTCAAGCATTCCGTCCGAAGTAATTACCTCCTACATGGAAGCCTTCAGCCGTCTTGGGTGCACGAATGTAGTGCCTTTGGATATTCAAGACCGGTCACAATCGGAGGATCCCCAAAACCTTTCGCTAATGTCGAAGGCGAAAGCCGTAATGTTTTCTGGTGGGGATCAGTCGAAAATTACCTCAAAAATTGGTGGTACTTCCCTGCATAATATAATGGTCAATCGCTACCATCATGAGGCATTGGTGATTGCGGGAACGAGTGCGGGCGCTATGTGCATGTCCAATGAGATGATTACCGGAGGAAACACAACGGAAGCCTTTAGGAAAGGCGTAGTGGGGATGGGGAAAGGCTTAGCGTTAACGCCAAAATTGATCATAGATTCTCATTTTATTCAAAGAGGTCGTTTTGGACGACTAACGGAGGCCGTAGCCCGTTTTCCCGATTTGGTTGGGGTGGGCTTGGCAGAAGACACGGGACTAATAATCAGAAACGACGATGAGTTTCAGGTAATTGGATCAGGGATGGTTATTCTTTTCGATGGTCGAAAATTAGAGCATAATAACGAATCAATTCTTCAGGAGGGGTGCGCCATGACCTTGACCAATATGATTACCCACGTCTTATCCAATGGCGATCGGTTTGAAATAAGTACCCGAAAAATAAAGGTGTTGCCAATTGGGTCACCCTTTATTTAATTTTCATAGATTCCAATGAAGTGATAACCCTGGCTGTGCCGATACCCTCGGTACATTCCTTCGGTGTTAAAGGCCATCGTAATCTCAGCCTGGGCATTGACAGCAATAAGGCCACCATCGCCTCCTAACGCGATTAAGTGTTTGTGAACGACTTCGTTGCATGCTTCCGTCAGGCTCTTCCCAGCATAGGATATCAAGCAGGAAACATCGTAGGCTACGTTGCCTCGAATGAAAAACTCTCCGCTGCCAGTACACGAAACCGCGCAGGTTTGATTATTTGCATAGGTTCCTGAACCAATGAGCGGGCTATCGCCAATTCTTCCAAACTTTTTATTGGTCATTCCTCCGGTAGACGTTGCGGCCGCAAGATTTCCATTACAATCGCAAGCAACGGCTCCTACCGTTCCAAATTTATGATCCCCTTTTACGTGGTCTAATTGAACCGTATCCGAGTCCTTTATAGAAGTCCATTGTCCATGACGGAAGGCATCAAAAAAATAGGAGGGGGGTAAGGTTTCGTATCCTCTTTGAGCGGCGAATGCCATTGCTCCCTCACCGGCAAGCAATACGTGCTGGCTATGCAGCATGACATCCCGTGCGAGTTGTATGGGATTCTTTATGCCCGACACCAAAGCCACGGCTCCAGCATTCCGAGAAGCCCCTTCCATGAGCGCTGCGTCCATTTCGTGGGTTCCTTGTGCCGTAAATACACTGCCTTTTCCTGCGTTGAATAAGGGGCAATCCTCCAAAGAAGTTACCGCTGCGCATACCGCTTCTGTCGCGGTTCCGTTTTTTTCTAAAATCGAATATCCTATGCTTAAAGCACGATCTAAAGCAGCGTTGTAGGCTTGCTCTTTTTCTGAGGTCATCATTCCCCTTACAAGGGTGCCTGCTCCTCCATGAATGGCTATCGAAAATGGTTGCATACGACCCAAAGATAAGAAGGCTAAGCCATTGAGAACGGAATAAGGCTAAAAATTCTTGTAGATTCAAGATTTATCCTTACTTTTGCAACGCGATTGCGAAAGACGTAGCCGCTACATAAGAATTATTTATAGAATATTGGCATGTATCTAGACTCAGAAAAGAAAAAAGAGATCTTTAGTAAATTCGGGGGTTCCGAAACAAATACAGGATCGGTTGAAGGACAAATTGCTTTATTTTCCTTCCGCATTAGTCACTTAACAGAACACTTAAAGAAAAATCGAAAAGATTTCGGTACGCAACGCGCCCTACAATTGTTGGTAGGAAAACGTCGAAGTTTGTTAGATTACCTAAAACAAAATGATATTGAAAAATACCGTGCGTTAATTAAGGAGTTAGGTCTCCGTCGTTAATACTACGGGTTTAGATTTTATTGAAGAGGGGACGATCGGCTAAGTCGAAGTTCCCTTTTTTTGTGTTAGCGAATAATGAATGCTAAACAAAGCAAATAAATGTAAATAAAAAAGTAAATAAATAAACATGAATATAGGTTTAAAAAAAACCATCAATACGGGTGGTAAAGAAATCAGTATAGAAACTGGTAAATTGGCAAAACAAGCGGATGGTTCGGTCGTTGTTCGGATGGGCGACACCATGTTGTTGGCTACCGTTGTGGCCGCTCCAGAAGCTAAAGAAGGAGTGGATTTCCTTCCTTTAACGGTGGATTATCGCGAAAAATACGCTGCTGCAGGTCGTTTCCCTGGAGGGTTCTTTCGAAGAGAGGCTCGTCCTTCCGAAAACGAAATTTTGATTATGCGGCTCGTTGATAGAGCGTTAAGACCATTATTTCCAGATGATTATCATGCTGAGGTTCAATTAATGATTCAACTACTATCCTACGATGGACAAAATAATCCGGACGCGCTTTGTGGTTTCGCGGCTTCGGCTGCGATTGCAGTTTCCGATATTCCTTTTAATGGTCCAATGTCCGAGGTTCGCGTTGCTCGTGTAAATGGGACCTACCTGATTAATCCAACGAAAGATGAAATGGAGGGAGCTGATTTAGATGTGATGATTGCGGGGACCGAGAAAGACATCAATATGTTGGAAGGAGAAATGCAAGAAATTTCCGAAGAAGATTTGGTGGAGGTTATTAAAATTGCTCACGAGGCAATCAAGGAACAATGTGCATTTCAATTGCGTTTAGCGGCTGAAATTTCTACGTCAAACCCGAAGAGAACGTATTGCCATGAGCTACATAACGATGAAGTAAAAGCGCGCGTGTATGAATTGGGAATGGAAAAATGTAAGGATGTTGCGCGCATGGGATTGGCCAAAAAAGCGAAGCGTACTGAACTTTTTGATGAAATAAAATCAGAGATAAAAGCCTCTTACAGCGAAGAAGAACTGGTTGAAATTGGAAAATTCATCGGGCCTTATTTCTCAGAAGTAAAGAAAAAAGCCGTACGATGGGTAATGCTTAATGAACGCAAGCGATTGGATGGTAGAGCCTTTGATGAAATACGTCCGATTTGGGCCGAAGTAGATTATTTACCTAATGTTCACGGCTCTGCGGTCTTCACAAGAGGAGAAACCCAATCGCTAACCACCTTAACCTTGGGAGGAAAAATGGATGAACAGCTGATTGATGGGGCTACCTTCCGGGGAACCGAGAAATTTATGTTGCATTACAATTTCCCGCCATTTTCCACCGGTGAAGCAAAACCCATTCGTGGAACTTCGAGACGAGAAATTGGACACGGTAACTTGGCCCTTCGTGCCTTAAAACCGGTTCTACCAAAGGATAATCCATACACGATAAGGATTGTTTCGGATATTTTAGAATCGAATGGATCATCCTCAATGGCAACCGTTTGTGCTGGGACACTAGCGCTGATGGACGGTGGAGTAAAAATTGCCGCTCCCGTTTCCGGAATTGCGATGGGCCTTGTTGCGGATGAAGGCAAATTTGCGGTATTGTCAGATATCTTAGGTGATGAAGACCACTTGGGCGATATGGACTTTAAAGTTACAGGTACCGCAAAAGGAATTACGGCGTGCCAAATGGACATTAAAGTGGATGGATTACCTTATGAGGTCTTAATTCAAGCCTTACATCAGGCCAAAGCGGGACGCCTTCATATCCTTGGTAAAATCACAGAGACGATGGCTGAGCCAAGAGCAACTTACAAAGATTCTACGCCTCGTATTGAAGGGTTGATCATTCCAAACGAAATGATTGGAGCCGTAATCGGACCGGGTGGTAAGATTATTCAAGGACTTCAGAAAGAGACTGGAACGACTATAACGATTGAAGAACTACCGAACGGTGAAGGGTCGGTTCAAATTCTTTCGAACGACGGGCCAAGCATGGAGGAAGCACTGAGAAGGGTTAAACTGATCGCTTTCCCACCTCAAGTGGAAGATGGCGCTACCTATGAAGGAAAAATTAAGTCCATTAAAGAGTTCGGATGCTTTGTGGAAATTATTCCCGGAACCGATGGATTAATACACATCTCAGAATTTTCTTGGGAAAAGGTAAACAAAATGGAGGATGTGTGTAAAGAGGGCGAGGTGTTAACCTTCAAGGTGGTTGGTAAGGATCCAAAAACGAAAAAATGGAAGTTATCGCGTAAAGTGTTGCTTCCTAAACCAGAAATGAACTAAATTGTTAATAAAAAGGGAGATTTTGTTCTCCCTTTTTTGTTTTACATTTAAATTTAATTAATCCGTAGCATGTAACTTTGCAATTAAAACTAACCCGAATGAAATATTTTGTACTCCTCTTAACTTCTGTGCTTTCAGGACTTGCTTTTGCTCAAGCCTTGGAGAATTTTAATTACCTCGGTGCCGTTAACGCAAACGGATGGGCCACCCATTCTGGTGCCACTCCGGGGCAATTACAAACCATAAATACCCCTTCCAATAGCGGTAGCAGTTTGGCCTTCCCAAACCTGGAGGCGTCAGTAGGAAACCGTGTGCAATTGACGGCAGGGAATACCGAAGATGTCAACAAGGCCGTAGCCAATTTGAGTGGTAGTGGCTATTTCTCCTTTCTTTTAAATGTGCCGAGTACTACCGGACTTCACGTCAACGCTAATGCAGGAGATTACTTTATTGGGTTTGGTGCAACTGCAGGTATTTCCGTGACCTCCTTGGGAGCACGCGTTTTTATCAAGGCAGGTGCCACACCAAATACCTTTGTTCTCGGTTTAGTTAACAACAGCGGAGGGGCTTCGGCTACCACTTGGAATCCAACAGAGTATCCTTGTGGAACGACGGTTTTTGTTGTGGTTAAATTGGTGAATTCTGTCAGTCCTGTGGCGGCTTCCATGTGGATTAATCCCACGCCCGGCACTGCTGAACCTGTCGCTACCATTACGAATTCCTCTGGTACCAATGCCATTGCAGCTTTGGCATCGGTTTACCTTCGTCAAGGAGGTTCGGCAGTGGCAGGAACAGGAACTTTGGAAATTGATGAAATTCGCGCAGGTTCTACTTGGACTTCCGTAACGCCCTGTGCTTCACCTACTACGTATTATCAAGATTTAGACGGTGACACTTTTGGTGATCCCAACGCCCCTGTTTCTTCCTGCTTACTCCTTCTAGGTTTAGTACTAAACAATCAAGATTGCAACGATAACAATGCTGCCATTAATCCCAATACGGTATGGTACGCCGATGCCGATGGGGATGGTTTCGGAAATGCAAATGCTACTCAAACGGCATGTACTGCCCCCCTAGGCTATGTTTCCAATAATACCGATTGCGACGACAATAATCCTGCTGCGAATGTGGTAAGTACGTGGTATGCGGATAGCGACGGCGACGGGTATGGAAATGCAGCGAACGCTATTCAAAATTGTGGTCAACCCATTGGTTACGTGGCAAACAATACGGATTGTAACGACGCTTCGGCAGCGATCAACCCGGCCGCAGTAGAGGTATACAATGGGATTGACGACAACTGTAATAATTCGATTGATGAAGGATTTACACCTGTTAATTACTATTTGGATAACGATGGAGACGGAGTAGGTGGAAACACCTTCGTGGTGGGTATATCGTCGCCAGGACCAAATTATGTATTGATTACGGGTGACTGTAACGATAATAGCGCGGCGATGTATCCTGGAAATACGGAAATCTGCGATAATTTGGATAACGATTGTGATGCTTCCATCGATGAGGGCTTGATTTTCGTGACATACTATCAAGACTCAGATGGGGATACCTACGGTAACGTTGGCGTAACCCTTTCCGCGTGCAGCACCCCTCAAGGTTATGTTCTCGACAGCACGGATTGTAACGATCAAAACGCAAACATTAATCCAGCCGCAATCGACATTCCAGGAAATGGAATTGACGAAGACTGTAGTGGACTGGATGCTCCTGTAGTTGCCGCACAACTCGGATTATACGAATTTACGCAAGCTTCTGGTTGTCCGGTGCTAGCCAATACGGTTAACACCCAACCGACCAATGCCTCTTTCTCCATTTATTCCAATCAAGGTGGAACATGTGTAGCAGCGGCAAATGTTTTTAACAATAATACTTGGAATACAGGAGCTAACGTAGACTTAAATAATTTTAATGAATTTACAGTGACCCCAGACTCCTGTTACGGACTTTCCTTAACAAAGCTGACATTTACGCATAAAGTTAGTAACGTTAATACGATTCCGGTATGGCATTTACGTTCAAGCTTGGACAATTTTGCTGCTGACGTAGCTTTTGACACGATTACGACCAATGCCATTTTGAACGATACCGTTATGTTTGGAGCCGCTTTCCAGAACATTGGTGCCGTAACCTTTAGGTTTTACATTACCGGAATTTCAACGCCAAACGCAACGTGGAGAAACGATAACGTAAGCGTTTGGGGCTTTATAAACAGCGTTCAACCGCAAACGTATTATGCGGATGCGGATGGGGATGGTTTTGGGGATGCTACGAATTCTGTGCTTTCATGTACCTTGCCTGCGGGGTATGCCAACAACAACACGGATTGTGATGATTCGAATGCACAAATCAATCCCAACACCATTTGGTATACCGATGCCGATCAAGATGGATATGGAGACCCCAATAGTTTTACCACTTCGTGCCTTACTCCTCCGGGAGCGGTACTTAATGGGGATGATTGCGATGATTCCAATAGCCAGCTCAACATGGTGACGATGTATTATGTTGATGCAGATGGCGATGGATTTGGTGACGATGCTACCGGGGTCGAGCAATGTGCTCAACCAGCCAATACGGTAATCATTGGTGGAGATTGCAACGACATGAACGATCAAATTTATCCTGGGGCTGCAGAAATTTGTGATAATGAGGATAATAACTGCGATGGAAATACCGATGAAGGATTGCCGGTGATTTTATATTACGAAGATTTGGACAACGATGGTTTTGGATCGGAAGTAACCTTGGAATCTTGTGATTCTCTTACCCAAGGGTACACACAAACGCCCGGAGATTGCGATGACGCCAATGACCAAATTTATCCAGGAGCATCGGAGGTAATCGATAACGGAATCGATGAAAATTGCGATGGAATGGATAATTATGCAGGCATGAATGAGGTTGTCCTTACGGTTGGTATTTCCCCTAATCCAAGCGTTGGTACCGTTCAAATCGAAGGTCCATGGTCAACTTTTGATGTATCAGTTACCGACCTCACGGGAAAAGTGATTTACGAGAAGAAAGGATATCACTCCGAAGATGTAGTTTCAACCCTTACATGGGCTCCTGCAACGTATTTCGTTACGGTTTCGAACCAAGGCAAAATGGCTGTAGCTAAGCTGGTGGTGCGATAGAAACGTACTTCATTAAAATGACAAAGGCCTTCTTTACGTGGGCCTTTTTTTGTCAATTATTGCTGATTTTCTAGAGAATTGAAAGGTACTCGCCTGATTTGTTTTAATTTTACCTTAACGCACAAACTATTTATAAACTCAATGTTCTAAGGATGAATAAACTATTACTTACTTCTTTTTTTAGTGTTGTCTTCTCGATGCTTACGGCGCAATCATGGCAGCAACGGGTAGATTATCGCATTTCGGTTACCTTGGATGATGTCACCCACAGGCTCTATGGCGACATTGCCTTTGATTATATAAACAATGCCCCAACGTCATTGGATTCACTTTACATTCATGTTTGGCCCAATGGCTATCAACCGACTAAAAGCGCCTTGGCAAATCAATTAGCCAACGGGGGAAAAAACCTTTCAATCATCGATACCGCCAAGTGGGGCGGGATTTCGGCTTTAGCCTTTAACATTAATGGTGTACCCGTGACTTGGGATTTTGATCCCTCGCATCGCGATATTGTTCAAATCAAATTACCCCAACCCCTCGAATCTGGAAAAAAGTTAACCGTGACAACGCCGTTTGTTGTAAAAATCCCTTCCGGTTCAATCTCTCGTTTAGGCCACATTGGTCAATCCTATCAAATTACCCAATGGTATCCAAAGCCCGCCGTATACGATCACAAAGGTTGGCATCCGATTCCCTACCTCAATCAAGGTGAATTTTATTCCGAATTTGGTTCCTTCGATGTTTCAATAAAACTCCCAAAGAACTATGTTCTAAGCGCTACGGGAGAATTGCAGACCCCTTCCGAACAAATTTTTATGAATGAACTGGCTGATCAAACCCTAGCGAATATGGAGCAAATCTTAGCCTTGCCTGCTGGTAACGAACGAGACTCTTTTCCTCCCTCGTCTAACGAATGGAAAACCGTTCGCTTTACCCAAGATAATGTGCATGATTTTGCTTGGTTCGCAGACAAACGGTATAAAGTACTTAAAGGGAAGGTTAAGTTGCCTCATTCTGGGAAGGAGATAACTACTTGGGCGCTTTTTACGCCAGCCAATGCTTCCTTGTGGAAAGATGCCATTGCGTATATCAATGATGGCACCTATTATTATTCTAAATGGAACGGAGACTATCCTTACGCAGCAGTAACGGCAGTCGACGGTACGATCAGTGCCGGAGGAGGTATGGAATATCCCATGATCACAGTGATTGGAAATGCTTCATCCCCGCTTGAATTGGAGATCGTTATCGTTCACGAGGTAGGACATAATTGGTTTTATGGGATTCTTGGATCCAACGAAAGGCAACACGGTTGGATGGATGAAGGAATGAATACCGCAAATGAAATGCGCTATGTGGCAACAAAATATCCCAAGAATCAACAAATGTCTGACATGGTGTTAGGAGGGAAGTTGCACCTAAATGATTTGGATCATCACGACATGGGTGATATAAGCTACCGTGCCTTGGCGATGATTGGGGCCGATCAACCCATTGAAACACATTCCGCTGATTTTAGCTCAACCAATTACGGAATGATCATGTATCAAAAAACAGGGCTAATATTCCAGTACTTGCGCTCGTATCTCGGTGATGATTTATACGACCAATGCATGCAGCGTTATTATGATTTATACAAATTTAAACATCCCTATCCAGAGGATATGAAAAGGGTTGTTGAGGCGGTTTCTGCCCGAAATTTGGATTGGTTATTTGAAGATTTAATCCAAACCACACGAACCCTTGATTATAAGATTGCCAAGGTTAAGTGGATCAAGGCAGTTAATGTGTACAATGTTAAGGTTAAAAACCGATCGTCGATCCTAGGTCCAATTGGTGTCAGTTCTTTGGCTTCCGATGGGCGGATCATTGAAACCCAATGGTCCAATCCTAAAGATAGGAAGAGTACCCTGTTTTTTAATGGGGATAAAAGCATTGTGAGCTTTTCCATCGATCCCGATCGCAACATTCCGGAAATCAACCGAACCAATAACCTTTATCGGGTGGATCGTTCCATTGCACGCAAATGTGAACCCCTTTCCTTTGAGTTTGGTTTCGGGGATAATGAATGGGGACGCAACAATGTATTTTGGTTGCCGATGATGGCTTTTAATCATTCCGACAAAGCTATGCTTGGTGTAGCTTTTCATAATTATGGCCTTCCGTTTAATCCGATTCAATATTTCATTGCACCCATGTATTCCTTCGGTAGGAATCGTCCTGGTGGCATTGCTGAAATTGGAAGAACCTTTTTCCCTGGAAAATTCCCTGGACCGGTTAAGGTTGGCGTCAGCATTAAATCCTTCGGTATCGACGACGATCCAAAATCTGAAGAGCAGTCCTACTTTGTTGCCGCAACCCCCTATGTTAAAGTCAACTTGCAATCTTCCCGTCGAAAAAAAGGAGTTTTGCACGACCTCACTCTAAAAGGGTTAGTTCGACAGGATGCGTTTTTTAACGAAAATAGTCAGGAGTGGGGTGGGAAATTAACCTATACCTACGGGAGAATTACGCGTGCCTTTGACCATCAAACGGTTCTTCAAGCAGAAGGGATTTTGGGAAAATCAAACCTCGTACAAGACCTCTCAGGTTTCAACCGTGTATCCTTAACCCAAGAATTCAGATGGCTGTATTTGGATCGAGCCATTACCCGGTCCATTCAACTTCGCTTGTATGGTGGAATGAACCTTTCCTATAATCCGGGCTCTTCCTATTTTAATTCCATGGGTAGGTATTCCATTTCTATGTTTGGTGCCGCAGGCTATCAAGACATCTTTGCAGAACACTATTTCTTTAATCGCGCCACGGTTTCTGGGAGCCAATACGCGAATAACATGGGGGGATTCCGTACCGCGAGCGATTTGCTTCGAATGTCGAATTATTGGGCCTCAAGCGCTAACTTGACCGTACAGCTTCCGTTTAATCCTAACCTATTTGTAGCTTACGGGGATTTTGGTCTGTACGATGATGGTATTAGAACATCGGCATTGTATACCGCAGGATTGGGAATAAACTTAGGTGGGATTTTCGGGGTATATTTCCCACTGGTGCAATCTACGAATATGGGAGATCTATACAGCCAATATAAAAATTCAATACGGTTGACGATCAATTTTAACCCTTTTCAATTGCCCATGAGCATTAAACAAATTTTAAATAAATAAGACCATGGACGAAAATAATAAAGTACCGTTTAAAAGACTATTTTGGTCTTCTTTCTTAGCGATCCTTTCGGTTTCCTCTTTAGGTTTTGTATTCATTTTATTCCTTATTGGGGCCATTGCGGGAGGAATCATGAGTGGATTGGAACCCAACGCCATCGCGCTCAAGGAAAATAGCATCTTACATCTAAAATTAGAAGGTAAAATTGGAGAGAAAAGCATGTTTGATGTTAACCTTGGTGCCTTGCAAATTAACAAGAGTTTGGGTCTTCCCGATATTCAGCATGCCCTTCAAGCAGCCGAAAAGGAAGATAAAATTAAGGCTTTGTACATTGATATAGGTAATATTCAATGTGGTATATCCACGGCACGTTCCATTCGCAACGCGATTCTTGCTTTCAGGAAGAATTCGAAGAAAAAAGTTTTCACGTATTACCAAGGGGAACAAATTTCTCAAGTTGAATTTTACATAGGTTCTGCCGGAGAAAAAACCTACGCTTTTCCCACAACGAATTTCATGTTAACGGGTCTAGGTGGGGAATTCATGTTCTTCAAACGCCTTTTGGATACCCTTGACGTAGAAGTTCAGGTCATACGCGGTGAGGATAATGATTTTAAAAGTGCTGTGGAACCCTTTTTTCTCACCCAATTAAGCGATTCAGCAAAACACCAATCTAAAGTTCTTTTGGCTTCTATGTGGCACCAAATTTCCCAAGATATTTGTTCGAGTAGAGGCATAAAAGAACAAGACTGGAATCAATGGTTGGATGAAATGAGAATCTCCAATGCGAATGAGGCTCTTCGGGTTAAGCTTATTGATGGGTTAGCCTATGCCGATGAAATGAATGACACATGGGTTAAGTCGTTGAACCTTGCCTCCGAAAAAGACTTGAATTTTATTCCTTTTGAAACCTATGCCCGCGAACGCTTTAAATCGGACCAACTGCTAGCGCAAACCGAATCAAACGCCATCGCTGTTATTATAGCGGAAGGTGAAATTGCAACGGAGGGTAGGGGCATAAACAGCGTAAAGCTTTGCAAACAACTAAAGGAAATACGAAATAACGATTCTATAAAGGCGGTGGTGTTGCGCATCAACAGCCCTGGCGGTAGTGCCTTGGCAAGCGAGGAAATTTGGCGTGAAATTACCTTACTCAAACGAAAGAAAAAAGTCGTAGTTTCCATGGGGGATGTGGCTGCATCCGGAGGATACTACATGGCAAGCGCTGGAGATGTTATCTTTAGTGAGCCCACAACCATTACTGGATCCATCGGTGTTTTTGGTATGATTCCTTACACGGGAAAAATGTTCTCCAATAAGCTTGGGATCACCTTTGATACCGTTCAAACCAACCGTCACGGTGTTATGAGTATAAATAAAAAACTAAACCCCTTTGAATTATCCATTGTCCAAACCGAGGTAAATGCAATTTATGCTCAGTTTCTGGACAGGGTGGTCAAAGGCCGAAAAATCCCTTTGGCTCAAGTTAAAAGCATCGCCAGAGGTAGGGTATGGAGCGGCGTAGATGCGTTGAACCTTAAATTAGTTGACCAATTGGGTGGACTGGAAGACGCTATTGCTTTTGCCAAGGCATCCATTGGGGATAAAAACGCTCCAGTGGTTTACTATCCAAAGGTAAAAGATGAGTTTTGGGAAAACGTATTAAACGATGTTGAGGAGGACGAAAATAGCTTAAGCGCACGGGGATTGGTCGATTCGATGCCAAGGATGCTTATAGAAAGTTATGAAAAACTCAAAAGCCTCGAATCTAAAATGGGCATTCAAATGAGGATGCCGTACGATTGGACGGTACGGTTTTAATTACCGCTACCGAGTTTTTGTACTTTGATTAAAGTCAATTTACAAGAGGTACTTCGTAATGTTCTCCTGTATTTCCGAGGTCAAATGCGTTCCTTTGTCTTTCGCATACCAATGATGCAAGGCTTGATGAAGTACTTCCATGCCTTGTCCTTCCTCTTTTTTTGCTACATATAGTGCTTGCGCTGCTTCTGGGCGCGGACCCCAAGTAAAAAGGTCCTCGTGCCGTTCATTGCGTACAATAAGTTTTGGTATACCTTTGCCTCCATTGGTTAGGTATTGCTCGATCAAGGTGCCTTGATCCCTTAGTTCAAGCGTATAGGTTGCGTTTGGAACGGCCTCGATTAATTTCAGGAGGATCGGAAGATTTTGTGCAGCATCGCCACACCAAGGTTCTGTGATAATGATCCAATGGGTTTTATGGGATACCTTATTGGCTACTTCGATAAAGGATGTCGATGGACGAAACAGTTTCCAAATACGATTAAAACGGGTTTCATTCAACGATAAATACGAGGCGTAATTTTCTGGATATATTCCTCCTCCTAAGGAATTTTTCCAATGTTCTACGTATTGGGTTAAGTTCATTTAGACCCTCGGATAAGTTCCTGGATCCGCTTCAGACATCATTGCGTATACCGTTTCTACGATGTCATCAATGCTTGGCTTAGAAAAATAATCGCCATCGCTACCATAGGCTGGGCGATGGTCTTTCGCGCTTAAGGTTTTAGGGGCCTCATCCAAGCAATAATATCCTTCTTGTTCCACCAGAATTTTTTCCAAGATGTAAGCCGTTGCCCCGGCAGAAACATCCTCATCCACGATTAATAATCGATTGGTTTTTTCCAATGATTTTTTGACGTCATGGTTTAAGTCGAACGGTAAAAGGGTCTGAATATCAATTAATTCAATGGAAATTCCTAGTTTTTCGATTGCAGGCAAGGCTTGAAGGCAGAGGTTTAACGTAGAGCCATACGAAACTAAGGTAATATCGGTCCCTTCCTTCAGGCGTTCAACGCTTCCAAGGGCTATTTTGAATTCACCCAAATTGTTTGGCATTCTTTCCTTTGTTCGATATCCATTTAGTGGTTCAATGACCAACGCAGGTTCATCGGATGCCATCAAGGTATTGTAAAATCCCGCGGCTTTGGTCATGTTTCTTGGAACACACACATGAATCCCCCGCAGTGCATTGATAATCATTCCCATTGGGGAGCCGCTGTGCCAAACACCTTCTAAACGATGACCCCTCGTGCTGATGATTAACGGTGCTTTCTGTCCTCCTTTGGTTCGGTATTGAACGGTCGCTAAATCATCCGATAGTATCTGTATGGCATAGAGCAGGTAGTCCAAGTACTGAATCTCCGCAATGGGACGAAGCCCACGCATTGCCATGCCTATACCTTGACCGATAATGGTACATTCTCGAATCCCCGTGTCAAAGACGCGAAGGTCTCCAAACACTTCCTGAAGGCCTTCTAGCGATTGATTTACCCCTCCAATTTTACCGGCATCCTCACCGAAAACTACGAGCTGAGGATATTTTTCTAATAATTTTCGATAATTCTCGCGTAAAATAATTCGACCATCCTCCAAGCTTGCATCGCTTTCATAGGTTGGATCAATGGGGGGGATGTTGGTCGCTCGTTCTTCCGATTGGCTGTATAAAAAGGAGGAATAACGATCCCAACTTTCTTCTTTTTTTATACGAAGCCATTCCGAAAGTTTTGATTTAAAAGGATGCGTTTGGTGCCGCATACTGAGGTTGACCTGGCGTGCCAATGCATAAATATCTTTTCGTAATGGTTCTTTATTTTTAATCAATGCATCGAGTTCCTGTACGAATACCGGGTCTAAAATACCTAGCTCTTTCGCTTCCTTTAAAAGATGCTCAAGGCTCGTACTGTCTTTCTTTATATCCTCTGTATACCATTTCCAAGCGCTGTTTTTTGCTTCACGAACGGCCGCCTTTGCTTCATCAGCCATGGCGGTTAAGGTTTCTTCGGTCGCTATCGCACTAGGGCCACCATCAAAGGTTAGAATCCATGTTTTGAAGCGCTCGACGCAATCGTAGGATTTCTCCCATTCCATGCGATCCGCACTCTTGTAACGCTCGTGCGAACCGGATGTTGAGTGACCTTGGGGTTGATTAACCTCTTGTACGTGGACTAAAACGGGAACATGTTCTTCTCGTGCCAGTTGAACCGCCTTTTCGTAGGTCTCACAAAGGTGTGCATAATCCCACCCCTTAGTTGTGAAAATTTCAAAGCCAGGTTTTTCATCGGTTCGCTGGAATCCGGCCAAGGCCTCCGAAATGCTATTTTTTGTGGTTTGTAGTTCCCGAGGAACAGAAATCCCGTACCCGTCATCCCAAACCGACATTACCATTGGAACTTGTAACACTCCAGCGGCATTCATGGTTTCCCAGAAAGGACCTTCCGAAGTGGACGCATCGCCAATGGATCCAAAGGCTACTTCGTTTCCTTGGATCGAAAACCCTTCAAAAGAAGGCGATTGTAGAAGGGGATTATTTCTGTATAGTTTTGACGCAAGGGCTAAACCCAATAAGCGAGGCATTTGCCCTGCCGTAGGCGAAATATCCGAGGAACTGTTTTTCTGCTGGGTGAGGTTTTTCCACTTTCCATGGTCATCTAAATTTCTTGTAGCAAAATGCCCTCCCATTTGACGACCCGCAGATTGAGGTTCAACGGTCACATCGCTGTGTGCATACAAACCCGAGAAATAGGCCTCAAGCGATAATGCCCCAATCGCCATCATCCACGTTTGATCCCGATAATAACCAGACCGGAAGTCTCCTTCGCGGAAGTGTTTTGCCAAAGCAATTTGGGCCAATTCCTTTCCATCCCCAAAAATTCCAAATTTCGCTTTACCAGTAAGCACTTCTTTCCGCCCTAAAAGGGAGGCTTCTCGCGACATTAATGCCAGCCGGTAATCTGCTAAGACCTCGGCTTGAAATTCCTCAAATGCTAGGTCTTGACTGGAAGCTAGCGAAGGTTGGGAATCGTGTTTCGACATGGCATTTTTTTTACCTGCAAATATAATAAACTGCCCTTTGTTTTTCTTGACTTGCGAAAAATTACCACTTTTGGGGAAAACAACGAGCCATGAAAGTAGAATTGTGTGCTTCGACCGTTCAAGCACTTATTGAAGCGCAAAAGCTTGGTGTTGATCGCGTAGAACTTTGTTCCTGTCTCGAACAAGGAGGCTTAACCCCTTCGATGGGATTTATTGAGTTTGCCTTGGAATTAGGTCTGGAATGCCACGTATTACTAAGACCTCGAGCGGGTGGTTTTGTATATTCCCCAGCGGAGTTCTCACTCATCTTACAGGACTTATCGGTTTTGTCTAGTACCTCTGTTAAGGGGATCGTGGTGGGGGCATTGACTTCGAAAAATCGTGTGGATCGTGAAGCACTTATTGAAATTCGAAACCGGTGGACAAAAACAATTACTTTTCATCGAGCCTTCGACGACCTTGTCGAATGGGAAAGCGACCTTTCTTGGTTGCTTTCCATTGGCGTGGATCGAGTTCTTTCCTCGGGCATTGCCCATTCCGTGGAAACGGGTATTCCAATTCTTCAAAAAATGATGAAATTGGCAAATGGTAAAATGGAAATTATGGCCGGAGGAGGGGTCAATCTTTCCAATATTTCTAAAATTATCGAGAAAGTAGCGCCCGACGCGGTCCATTTTTCGGCCACCAATAAACAAACAATCGATGAAGGATCCAAATTCTCTGAGATTCAATGGGTATTCGATCCTATAAAAGCTAAAAAACTGGTAGAAGCGTGTCGAAATTTCCGATGAGCCATGTCATGCAGCGCAAAAGGAAGCAATAGTATGACAAATTGACAAGCTCCATTCGGTATTGTATTTTTGGACCTGTATTTGAAAACGCTCGAACACATAAAAAAAACTATGGCGAGAAAAAGTGAATCAAAAATGAACGCAAACGAAAAAAAGGAAGCTGTACCTTCTTTGAAGGATGAAATGAATACAGACGATGCGTTGCAGTCAGCCGAAGCTTCCGAAGAAACGACTCAGGACCCTAGCAAAATGTTAGAGCAACAACTGAAAGACCAAGAAGATAAATTCTTGAGGCTTTATGCGGACTTTGAAAATTTCAGGAGACGCAGCTTGAAAGAGCAACAAGCCTTGGTACTTTCCGCCTCCAAAGATTTAATTACGGTGCTTCTACCGGTCATCGATGATTTCGAGCGTGCCAGGGCAAACAATGAAAAGCTTGAGGATCCTTCAGCCTTAAAAGAAGGCTTTGGTTTGATTCATTCAAAACTCATGGGAATTTTGAATACTAAGGGACTAAAAGCCATGGATGCAGTGGATTCAGATTTTAATTATGAACTTCATGAGGCCATAGCCAAGGTTCCTACGGAAGATCAATCAAAAAAAGGTAAGGTCATTGATCAAGTTGAAAAAGGATATTATTTAAATGACTTGGTGATTCGGTATGCCAAAGTCGTTGTTGGAGAATAAGGATTTATGAGTCAAAAAAGAGATTTTTACGATATACTCGGTGTTTCTAAAAACGCTAATGAGTCTGAAATTAAAAGTGCGTACCGGAAGTTAGCCTTGAAGTACCACCCGGATAAAAACCCAGACGACGCGGCTGCGGAAGAGAAATTTAAAGAAGCAGCGGAAGCTTATGAAGTCTTGAGCAATGCAGAAAAACGGGCACAATACGATCGCTTCGGTCACGATGGATTGAAAGGTGGATTTGGTGGGGGAATGAACATGGACGATATCTTTTCTCAATTCGGCGATATATTTGGAAGTGCTTTTGGAGGCTCCTTTGGCGGCTCTCGAAGCGGAAAAAGGGTTGTAAAAGGAAGTAATCTTCGCGTTAAAATGAAATTGTCCTTGGAGGAAATTGCCAACGGCGTTAAGAAGAAGATTAAGGTTAATAAACTGGTTCAAGCAGATGGTGTTACGTTCAAGTCTTGCTCGACGTGTAAAGGATCGGGAAGAATTACCCAAATGACCCAAACATTTCTGGGCGCCATGCAAACCCAATCCGCATGTCATGTATGCCAGGGTGCTGGTCAAATGATTGACACGAAACCTAGCGATACGGACCAATACGGTCTACGCAAACAAGAAGAAATCATTGAAATTGAAATTCCTGCTGGGGTGGAAGATGGTATGCAACTTTCGGTCCATGGAAAAGGAAATGCAGGCCCTTTTAATGGCGTCAATGGCGATTTAATCGTGGTCATTGAAGAAGCGGAACACCCGGAGCTAAAACGAGAGAACGAACACATACACTACGAAGCTGTGGTCTCCATTGGTGACGCTGTTTTAGGCACCTCTATTGAAATACCTACCATTGGAGGAAAGGCAAAAATAAAAATTGAACCTGGAACACAAAGCGGTAAAGTACTTAGACTTCGTGGCAAAGGTTTACCAAACATTCAAGGGTTCGGAACAGGAGACCAATTCGTTCATATCCATGTCTGGATTCCTTCTAAACTTTCCAAGGAGGAGAAGGATTGGTTCGAAAAACATAAAGACAATCCCAATTTCTTGCCCAAAGAAAACGAAAAAGAGTCAGGCTTTTTTAAGCGCATGAGAGATTATTTCTCATGAGTACGTTTCTCCATAATACAGAAGGTTCCTACACGCCTGCCAAGGTTTGGTTTACCCTATTAATGGTCATCGTAGCCCATACCGTAGGTAGCCTTCCCCTTTTTTTTGCACTGCCCGACCACATTAACCCATCCGATACCCATCAAGTGGCGCTTGCGCTAGGTAGTACCCGTTTCTTCCTACTACAAATGATTCCATTCGCCTTGGTTGCTGTGGTATTAATTGCCCTTCAACGCTGGGTTCACAAGCGAACTATGGTTCAATTGTTTACCGGAAGATCCAAGGTGAGCGTCCGAAGGTTTTTTTATTCCTTTTTTCTTTGGGGCTCGATAATGGTCCTTACCACGCTCATCCAGATAGGGTTGAACACAGAAGAGCTCGTTTGGAATTTTAATGCCATTCCCTTTTTTAAAACGATGTTGCTTCTGATTTTGTTTATTCCAGTGCAAGTGCTTGCTGAAGAACTTCTTTTTCGAGGATTCATCCTGCAGCGATTGAATGGCCTTATTCCGTCTTCCTTATTTTCCATGCTCCTTTCTGGTGTTTTATTTGGTCTTCTTCACGCCTCGAATCCAGAGGTAATGACTCATGGTTACGGGTTGCTTTTTGTTTACATCGGATTCGGAGTTTTTCTCTCTTTTTTAACGGTCGTTGATAACGGTTTGGAACTTGCGTACGGCTTCCATGTGGCCAATAATTTTTTTCAAGGAATACTCATAACGTCGAGCGACCAAGCCTTTCAATTGAATGGATTGTTTAAATCGAATGGTGTTTCCCTTTCTTTTACCTCCATCTTGCTGTTGCTTGGCTCCTTGACGGTATACCTAGCGTTGTGTTTTAGAGCCTATCCATGGAGCATAAAGGCTGTATTTAAAAATAATGAGTAGTTTCGTTCCATGATAGAATTGGTTGATATTCAAAAATCATTTCAAAACAAACTAGCCTTGGATGGGGTTTCATTTACCATTCCGAAAGGAAAAGTTTTCGGCCTAATCGGTCCCAATGGAGCAGGTAAAACCACCCTAATTCGAATATTAAATCAAATTTTATCACCCTCGTCAGGATCGGTTATGGTACAGGGGATGCCGCTGACAGCCTCCCACGTTCGTTCCTTTGGTTATTTACCGGAGGAAAGGGGATTGTATCGCGAGATGACCGTAAAAAACCACCTGATTTTTTTAGCAAAATTACGAGGGCTTTCCGGAAAAGAAGCGCAGGCTAATGTTATACATTGGTTGAAAAAATTTGGTATTTCCGACTGGGAAAACAAACGCATTGATGCCTTGTCAAAAGGGATGGCGCAGAAAATTCAATTCATAGCGGCTGTTGTTCATGGTCCAGAAGTAATTATTTTAGACGAACCCCTCAGCGGTTTCGATCCGCTAAACATTCAACTCATACTGGATGAAATAAAGACCTTTGTCCAGCAGGACAAAACCGTTGTTTTTTCAACCCATAACATGCAAAGTGTCGACGAATTGTGCGATGAAGTAGCTTTAATCCATCAAGGAAAGTTGCTGGCGAATGATAAGGTCGCAGACCTTAGATCAAAGCACCGCAATGGTGATTATAAGATTCGCTTTCGAGGGAATGCCGTAGCTTTTGCCAACGCTTTGTGGACCGGATTTGAAATTATCGAGACAAAAGAACTCAGCGAAAATTATCGCGAGGCGGTCATTCGGAAACGCGCTGATCAGTCGTTTAATGATGTTTTTACCTTTCTTTCGGGTTCCTTGTCGTTGGAATTAATCGAAGAGCAAATTCCAAGTATGCAGGATGTGTTTGTGAAACTAATAGCAGCCCACCATCATGAAGAATAGCCTTATTATTGCTGCTCGTGAATTTTTAGAGCGATTTAGAAGCCGCTCGTTTAACGTGATGTTGGTCCTCGGGCCCCTTTTAATCTTGGCGTTTATTTATGGATACATCCAGTCCAAGAACCAAGGCGTTCTTTCCATGAGGGTGTTGGTGGCTGACCCTACAGGGTTGATGGATAATCGCATTAAACCCATTGGAAAAGAAGGGCTAAGTTATGCGTTTAGACAAGAATACATCGATATTGAACGGTTTAAACAAGGTAAAGAATTTCAGCAATACGATGCCTTAGTGGAGATTAACGAAGCCATTTTCTCCAACAAAACGGTAAAAGTACGATACCGCCAAACACCCAACGTTGATTTAAAAGTTAGAATGAAGTTTGAAATTGAGCGCAGGGTAGAGGAGTGCTTGGTTTCCGACACCCTTGGACCGCAATATGTGGGGGTATATAGCTCTATAAAACAACCGTTGAACTTTCATTTTAACGACGTAAACGACCTTTACAACAAAGCGGAGCAGGACGTTTCGTGGCTAGGGTATAGCTTGGGCTACGTCATGATTGTTTTTTTAATTGTGTTCGGGACAAATATCGCTCGAAGCATTACCCGTGAAAAGGCCAATCGAATTTCGGAGGTGCTGTTGGCTAGCGTGAAACCGTTCGAATTAATGATGGGTAAAATACTGGGTGTTCTCTGGTCCTCTTTGTTTCAATTGTTTTGTTGGATTGTTCTGGTGGGACTCGGATTGTGGATTTTTCAAGAAGTGCTCCTTGAGGATTATTTCAACGGATATCTTAAGGGAGTCCAAATGTCGCCAGAGGAATGGAGACAATTGGGTATGGGAGGCTATGCTCAAGTAAACGAAGGGATTTCCCTTTTTTATAACCAATTGAATTATGGCTTTTTAATTCCGAATTTCATCCTTTTCTTCCTGAGCACCTATTGGGTTTATGCTTCCTTTTTTACAATTATTGGTGCCCTTAGCGGTGACGACGCCGATGGGCAACAGTTTATTCTACCCATTTGGTTGCTTTTTGGGTTGAGTATTTATGCGGGATATAACGCCACACTTTATCCCGATTCTGCATGGACCTCTTTCTTTGCGATTTTTCCCTGGACCTCTGGAATGGTTTCGATGGTTAAAGTGACGATGGGGGTATCCTTATCCTCCTATCTATTAATGCTCATTTCATGGTCTGTTTCTATGGTTGTTGGCGCGATGATGTTGGTACTGGCCGGAAGAGTGTTTAAAAATGGCATTTTATCCTACAGCCACAAGCTTACCCTTTCCTTATTGTTTAAATGGTTAAAGCGATAACGTCTTATTCGTAAAGGGTTCGAAAGGTCACGTTAATTCTTGGATCCGTCGTTTTCGGTTGTTTTGGAATGCAATGTTTCCATTCCACTTGAATGCTGGGCCCCATCCATAGTACATCTCCATCACACAACGGTATTCGAAGCGTTTTTTTTGTGGTATTATGCTTTAAAACAAAAGTTCGGGTGCTTCCAAAACTAACCGATCCAATGATTGGGTTCGGACCTAGTTCTTTTTCGTCGTCCGCGTGCCAACCATTGGAATCAAAACCATTGCGGTAGACGTTAACTAATGCCGAATTAAAGGTGTGGCCAACCAGTTCTTCAATTTGAATTCGAAGGCGAGTTAATGTAGGCGGAAAGAAGTGGGCCTTTAACGTCTCGTTAGAATAAGTATACGATTTTCCCATCGCATGAAAAAAAGCCTCCAACCGAGGTTTTTGATAGGTTTTGCCAAATAGCCTTATTTGCCCTTGGTATAAGTCAATCTTATTCAAGAAAAAATGATGGTATTCCTTTAAGTCCTCTTCCGAAAATACATTTTTCCAAAGCTTAATTTCTCCTTTTGGACCATCAAGTAAGGTTAGTTCCACGTTGAATGCTAATTAATTGCTAATTTCGAAAATAAAATCAAGGTGGAGAGTAATTATTTAGTCGTTCAAACGCTGCTTGGATACGAATACAAAGACATTTTTCAGTATCTATCGAAAGTTGGGTTGAATTTAATGTTGGCGGCACTGATCTTAGTGATCGGCTTTTGGTTGGCAAAACGCATTTCACGCCTAATTGGAAAGGTTTTAAGAAAGAGCAGTACCGACGAAGGACTGGTTACTTTTTTAATTAATCTATCGTCAATAACCACAAAAATTTTGGTGGTACTAACGGCCATGAGCCAGTTGGGTATTGCCATGACTTCGTTTGTTACCATCCTTGGTGCCGCGGGAATCGCTGTTGGTATGGCATTCTCAGGCACGCTGAGTAATTTCGCTGGGGGGATTTTAATTTTAGTGTTTAAACCGTTTCGCGTGGGAGATTCCATAACGGCCTTAACCTATGCCGGGAATGTTGCTGAAATTCAGATTTTCAATACTTACATACTTACGCAAGATGGAAAAACGGTCATCCTTCCCAATGGTCCCTTAATTAATAACACCATTGTTAATGTTTCCAAACTCGAGAAACGAAGAATTGATATCGTCCTGCCAATAAAGTACGGGGAAGATGCACAACAAGTATTATTGCTAGTTTCGGACACTATAAAACAAAATAAGGCCATTTTAAAAGAACCTGAACCTGCCTATTTTTTTACAGATTTCGAGGCCAATGCCGGAAAGTTAACCGTTACCTGTTGGGTTAAGAATAAAGATTACAATGAGGTACATAGGAATTTATCGAATGCGTTTTTTCCATGGTTGAAACCTACCGAGGCATGACCCTAATTGAACAGTACGAGCAAAACAATGGCTTCACTGAACTATTGGGTATGAGGCTTTCTATCCTCGAAGAAGGACAGGTGCAATACCGAATGAAGGTGAAAGCCGAACATCTAGCAACACCTGGTTTTTTACACGGTGGGGTAATCACAACTATACTTGATGCGACCATGGGAGCAGGGGCCTTAACGCTTGTAGCAAGAAACAATCAAGTGGTTTCCACCATTGAAATGCAGGTAAATTTTCTTCATGCGGCGAAACAAGGTGAGGAATTGATAGCCACTTCAAAACTCATAAGGCTCGGAAAAAAAGTTATCTTTATGCACGCAGAAATTAAAAACGAATCCAATCTTACCTTAGCTGTGGCAAACGGAACTTTTTTCCCCTTTGCAGCCGAGAAGGCTGGATATAAACTTTAAGCTATGTTATTGACCATTTTACTTTTAATTTTCACGGTAGTCGTATTGCCTGTTATTACCTTTTATTTCGGTTACATTGATCCCAATTTGAAGGACCTAATGTTTGATATCCTTTTTAATCAAATGACCTACGTAGTAGGAGGGGTAGTTGCCTACTGTTTTATTGTTGGAGAATTGACCAAAAACAATTCTCAAGTTGATAAACTATGGAGCATTGTACCCATCTATTATGTTTGGCACATGACCCTAGCCGGAGGAGCCTCGGACCGTATGGTACTAATGGCCGTCTTGGCTACCTTGTGGGGAATTCGACTCACTTACAATTTTGCGCGCAGGGGAGCCTATACGTGGAAGTTCTGGGAGGGAGAGGAGGACTATCGTTGGGAGGTTTTACGAAACAGACCAGGGTTTAATAAACCGATTGTTTGGATGATTTTTAATCTGTTTTTTATTTGTGCCTACCAGAACGTTTTAATCTTTCTCTTCACTACGCCAATCTTAACTGCCATGGGGGATACCCCACTAATTTGGGCGGATTACCTGTTAGCTGCCTTGTTTGTGGGGGCAGTGGTACTGGAGTACGTCGCTGACCAACAACAATGGGAATTTCAAACAGAAAAATACCGCAGAATTACCAACGGAGAACCCTTAGGCGAATACGAACATGGCTTTATTCGTACGGGTCTTTGGGGTATTGTACGCCATCCAAATTATGCAATGGAGCAATTGGTGTGGGTACTATTTTACCTTTTTTCCGTTGTGGCCACAGAACAATGGCTAAATTGGTCTATCGCTGGATGCCTTCTTTTAATTATCCTTTTTAAAGGTAGTTCAGATTTTTCTGAAGATATTTCGGCTCAGAAGTACCCTGATTACAAAGACTACCAAAAGAAAGTGCCGCGTTTTATTCCTTTTCTGAAATTTTAAGCTGCAAGAGCTTGGATCGAATCCTAAGGAGTTTATCAATGATTTGATCTTGGCTAAGGACGTTATTATTCGCTTCCTTTCGTTTTAATTTCTGTTTGGCCCCGTCTAAGGTGAATCCCTGAACCTTAACCAATTCATAAATAACAGAAAGCTTTTTTATTTCCTCACGGGAATATAATCGATTGCCTTTTTGGTTTTTCTTTTTGACCTCTAAACCGAATTCCTTTTCCCAAAAGCGCAGCAAGGAGGCATTGACCGAAAATAACGTTGCGACCTCACCGATGCTGTAATATAGCTTTGTTAAAGAATTCAATTCAAAGGGAAGCATATTTAATAGGTATGGTATCAAAATTAGTTATAATTTCGTGTTGGTTCGTTGTCCTTGCACATTGGTTATGAATATTTATCCCTTACACAAGGCACCGTTTATGAATGATTGATTTTAAATTCCCTCTTTTTTATGGTATTTGATCGAAAAACATGGTTGTTCATTATTTTATCCGGACTTTTTATTACCAATGTCGTTACCGCTGAATTAATTTCTAATAAACTGATTAGTATTCCAATTTCGGGATCCTTTCTCGGCATTTCATTTGGTCCTTTTAAAACCATCATGGGAATCCTACCATGGCCTATAGTGTTTCTGCTAACGGATTTGTTAAATGAATTTTACGGACACAAGGCCGTTCGAAAACTTTCTTGGATTACCGCAGGACTTATTTTATACTGTTTTTTCGTGGTAGGCATCGCGCTGAATATTCCCGCTGTTTCTATCCCTGGTTCCTCTTTAGCCGATGATCGTTCCTTTCGCTTGGTTTTCGGGCAAGCTCAAATGGTGATCGTTGGTAGTGTAGCTGCTTTCCTTTTATCTCAGCTTTTAGATGCCTTTTTGTTTAAATGGATCAAAGGAAAAACAGGGAATAGGCTTATTTGGTTGCGCAGCACAGGAAGTACCATCGTATCGCAATGCCTAGATTCCTATGTCGTTTTGTTTATCGGATTCGTTTTGCCCGGAAACCTTAGTTTTTCGGATTTTCTAACCATTGCGCCAACAAATTATGGATTAAAGTTGTTAATAGGCATTGCATTAACCCCCTTAATCTATATTGGACATTATGCTGTTCGAAAATACCTTAAAGAAACCTAAGGCCCTGCTATCCTTCATTGTCCTATTTGCAATTGGGGCCTGTACCTATTCACAAACTAAAAAAGAAAACAACATGGAAAAACCATCCGAGGAGAACTTACAACCTTACGGTAAGAAAATGCTTCCTAAAAATGTTTGCTACGTCATTCAGGAAGGGGGTACCGAAAGACCCTTCACGGGAAAATATGTTTACCATAAAGAAAAAGGAACTTACCATTGCATAGGTTGTGATGCCCCCCTTTTTTCCAGCGAAACGAAATATGAATCCGGTTCTGGTTGGCCAAGTTTTTACGATGTAATAAAAGAAGGTTCCGTAAAGGAAATTAAAGATTTTTCTCACGGAATGGAGCGGATTGAAATTCGGTGCTCCTCCTGCGATGCGCATTTAGGACATGTTTTTGAAGACGGTCCTAAACCCACTGGCTTGCGCTACTGTATCAACTCAGTGTCATTAGATTTCAATGCCAAAGAAGCGTCCGAGTCTTTAGAGGAAGCTACGTTTGGAGCGGGTTGCTTTTGGTGCGTAGAGTCCTGTTTTAAGGAATTAAAAGGCGTTGTGGAAGTATATCCTGGATATGCTGGAGGTTCTATTAAAAATCCAACGTATGAGCAGGTTTGCTCCGGTTCAACGGGGCACGCCGAAGTAGCTCGAATCGTTTACGATCCCAAAGCCATTAGCTTTGATGAGTTGCTTGAGTTGTTCTGGTGGATTCATGACCCTACCCAATTAAATCGTCAAGGTAACGACGTAGGTACGCAATACCGAAGCGTTATTTTTTATCACAGCGAAAGTCAAAAAGAAAAGGCACAATCGTACATAAACCGCTTGACAAAAGAAAAAGTATGGAACAGTCCCATTGTTACGGAATTAACCGCGGTTAATAATTTTTATCGCGCGGAAGCCTATCACCATGATTACTTTGCGAACAATCCCGATAACCAATATTGTCAATACGTCGTCAAACCAAAAATTGAAAAGTTTAGAAAAGCATTTAAAGATAAAAGGAAAGAACTTCCTTAACGGATAAGGTTGACATGACCTACTTCCATGATTTTCTCATCGTTATTGATAGTCTTGAAGACAATTTTCCATGTGTAAACACCGTCCGGTGCTTTATGCCCTGACTTACCTGTGGCTCCGTCCCATCCAAATTTTACATTACGCGATTCAAAGACCAATTCTCCCCATCGGTTAAACACATAAAAAGCATATTCATACGGGTCGTAACCCGAGAAGAAAATCGGTTTAAACGATTGGTTATATTGGTCACCATCCGGTGTGAAGGTATTGGGGACCCAGTATACCACATCCTCTCCCGTACAATCCTCCAACACTTCCACCAACAAGGTGTCCTGAGCGCTACATCCAGAGGCATTTGTTCCAGTTACAATTAATTCTTGGGTGCCCGGACCAGGCATGTAGGACATTCCATTAGCCGTCGGAACATTCCATACATAGGTATTGGCCCCCGTGGCATCCAATTGAATCGCATTTCCAAAACAAATGACTTTGTCCGTCCCCGCATCAACGGGCGGGCTTTGCGATATAGTGATTAAGAACTGATCGATACCAGGACAAACCGCTGCGGGAGAGGTGTAGGTAATTTGATAGCTTCCAACGGATGATGCGGACAAATCAATGTCTCCCGTTGTGGGGTTAACCGAAATTCCTGGGCCTGCTGTCACCGTGCCGCCTAAGGTTCCGCCAATGGTTGCAATTGGATCGGGATCGCCTAAACAATATACGTTGTCAGGATAGGTGATGCTAGCAGGTTCTGGGCCCACATAGGTTCCAGTGAACGGATAAACACATCCCGCAGCATCGGTGATGGTACATCCGAATGGCCCTGAAGCCGTTAAATTATTCATTACAATGTTTCCATTGTTGGTCGCTGTATTTACGGCAAATCCTGCCGATGCTGGAACCGGGGTGTTAGCCGTAAACGAAGAACCATTCAAGGAGGGTAGACCTCCACTGACCGTTATGGTTGCCGTAGCATTGGCACAGTTACAGGTATAACTGGTGGTGACATCTGGTAAGTACTGCACAGCAATAGGATCGCCGAGGTCATAACATCCCAATGCAGGTAGGGTAACATAGCTATAAATTCCGTCTTGTATGCTGTACATGGTCAAAGGAACGAAGTAAACCGTATTGTTGGTAAACGTTCCAGCAGGGAATGAATTGATAAAGGATAAATCATTGACATCGGTTAAATTACCATTGTTTGTTACTACGCCCACAAAACATGGATCGTCTGGTAT
>CAIJTF010000037.1 GCA_903823565.1 uncultured Flavobacteriales bacterium | reverse complement strand
TCCAAATGTTATTACACCAAATTCGGATGGACAAAACGACCTCTTCGAAATCGAAAACCTGCCAGAAAATACAGAATTAATTATTCTAAACCGCTGGGGTAATCTCGTTTATTCTTCAGCAAATTACCAAAACAATTGGGATGGAAAAGATACGTCTGGAAAGGAGCTTGCGGATGGGGTTTATACCTATAAATTCACAACGGAAACAGGGACAATTGGTCATGGCTTTGTGCATTTAGTACGCTGATTTCTGTCAGACTTCCCGAATTAGTTTTTAGAGTTTAATAAAACAAAAAGTTTTAGGATTTTGCTTGGCGACAATTCTATTAACTGAGCGAATACACCGTCACGATATGAACAATCGCAACCAACATATTACTAATTACAAACGGGTGTTTCAGTGTTTTGACCGTAAATGGTGTAAGGAGTTTATACACGATTTGCATTAGTAAAAGTGCAATTGAAAATTTGGTGTCGGGAAAAATCAATAAACCAATAGATGCGATAAGTATCGTCATGTAAATCGCTACAAGAATTCCTCTTGCAGGATTGAATTCACCCAATGTTTCAACCATTCTAACATTATTGGTCAGCATCAGGTAGCAAATAGGTGCGAGAACTAGGACGTTGAGGAGAAGAGAGATGGTGAGCATATTCATGGTTAATTAGTTCATTTGTATTTTTTCAATTCTTTTATAATTGGGGCACTTGAATGCTCCATTTTCGCAATGAATTTATTCTTCCTCAATG
Source organism: uncultured Flavobacteriales bacterium (assembly GCA_903823565.1). Lineage (GTDB taxonomy): Bacteria > Bacteroidota > Bacteroidia > Flavobacteriales_D > Crocinitomicaceae > UBA952. The sequence goes on along the minus strand of CAIJTF010000037.1, from coordinate 20,606 downwards.
ATTGATCTGCCTTTAGATTGATTCCCAGAAGTCCATTCCCAACGCTCGTGCAGGCGGATTTTTCCGTTGGGTAATATTTCAGGAGTAGATTGGCAAGTTCCGGTCATTAATTCGCCGTTGACATTTACTTGATGGTAACGCATGTCAATATTCCCGAGTTCATCTACTAAGCCGATCAAATGACCTTTTTGAATTTGACCACCTGTATATTCAGCCGTCAGAATTTGCCCCGTTTGCTTGTAATGAAAAACCATTTGCTCAGAGGTTTCACCGTTGGCGGTATTGGAAATGGGCCTGAATATTTTGTTGTGATAGTTCATATTTGGATTTGGATAAAATTAATAAAACGATTTGTTGTAGTAAATTTGAGTTGTTTTATCTTTTTTTAAATGAAAAGACTCTATTTATCTTTGATACTTATTGCCGTGGTCGTCCTAAGCTCCTGCGGTATAAAAACGGCTCAGCAAGTAGGATTACACTTTTCGACCGAACAATCTGCGCTGCCGGATTCTCTGATTTGGAGAAACATTGGATTTGCCAAGGAGTTGATCAATCAAAAAGAACGGTTGGTGGTTATCAGTGGTGGTAGTAATCCCATTCCGTTAGACGAATGGGATCAATTCAACGTCGCCTTTCCTTATCAAAAAAACATAGACCGACATTTATTATTTGAACAAACTGCTTTTTACCGTTCGCCGAATACGGCCGTCAATTGCAAAGAAGCAGATTGCATCAGGGAGCGAACATATAAGGAGTATACCTGGATAGAAATGGCACAACCGATTTGTGTCGATTTTATTGGCGGCAAAACAGACATGCTTAAACCAGCAAAGGGCCATTTAGTAGTAAAGACCATTCAGAAATGCCAAGCCGTCTGGTTTACCGATCATATTTTTCAATTAACAGATAACAAAGGGAATTATTACGCAATGCATGCCACCGAAAATGGCCTTCCAGACACCAATGTAGTGTTGCCAAGTGGTTGGGAGATTAAAAAAGTAGTGTTGCAAGACCCCCTCATCATCGCTCCGTTTGGCGGCGGCAATGCGTGTTACTTTAATATCGTTGGGGATCATCTTGGGCAAGGGTATCATCAGTATATTTTTTCAAACAGCATATACCCTTCGAATGAAAAATAAGCATCTCAAAATGCCGAGGGTTTCACAACCAGTGTTGGTGGTGAAACATTCTTTAAATTAGGCTTTTATAATTTTATCTTCTTTGCCGGGGACACGTATACCAATGCAACCAATTATTTTAACGGGATGCAATCCGTTTTGACATTAACACCAAGACATAGTTTAAAAGGAGATTTGCTTTATTCGTTGCCGAATAAGTGGCGAATTGGGCTTGATTATGAACTGAAAAGTTCCCAAACCTTGACCAACGGTTTTGTTACCCCAACGTTTTGGACCTATGGTGCGGTTGTAGAACGTTATTACAAGAGCTTTACCTTTTTCGGAAACCTTGAAAATATATTCAATTACCGTCAAACCAACATTGCCAGTTTAATTTCAGGACCAAATAATACACCTCAATTTACCGAGGTTTGGGCACCGTTTGATGGCATCGTGTTTAATTTTGGGATTAAGATTAAGCTTTAATAGGGTTAATTCTTCTAACTCCTCACCGAGGGATAGCATGTTAACCCATTGGTTAACTTGCTAATATCAATCTCCTGCAATGGGAGAATCAAAGACCCCTACCGCTAACTCTGCCCAAAGCAGTATGAACAGTAAAGTCAGTATTAAAATAATCAGGAACTTTCCTTTTTTAGACGTTGTTTTTCGCACTAGATATTCTACCCCAAAACCAAAGGTTGAAAGGAGTATAAATGCGAAAGTGAAATCAGTGAAAGTCCATTTGAATTCAGCTTTGCTATAGAGTTGTTCTAGCAAAGGGATGCATAGCAGGAGGAGAATGACGGAAAGAATCACCTTTTGAGCGAGGTTCCAACGCAACCATTGATTCATAAACAAAGCTAAAAATACGGATGAAGTGTACGTATAAACTTGATTGAAATAATTTCTTTACCTTTAATTTCCTAATGAGTGCCCGTATTTTTTTAACGATCTTTTGGATCTTCCTGCACGCATCGGTTTGCTCGAGTCAGGTGGTAAAAACTTGGACCATCGATTCATTTCAGGTGAACCTGGTTCGTTATGAGCAAGTGCAAGAAACGCCCGGGATATTCCCTATAGATAGGTCCTCCGCTAGATCATTTTATTCTTTATTTGAAATTAAGAAGCAAGGGAAGCTTGTTACCCTTGGCGGCAATTATTCGTTGAGCACGGATTCCTGTTTCCTTTCCTTTTTGGAGTTGCCTTCGCCGCGGATTAAAAATGGAAAAGTTGGTACCTTCTACACGCTGGGGTTGTGCAACAGGAAGGTTACTGCTAAAACCGTTACTAAACCGGGTTGGATCCTTAACGAAATTAGCAATGCAACGATTCGTCCCTTGGATTCTCTCTATTATAATCCGTACAACCAGAATGTGCCGTTCATTGTTCCTAATTATAATACCGGTAAAAAAACAGCATTACACCCCAAAATGATCGAAGGATTGTTAGTTTTTTCAATGCTACGTACCTTGTTGGCCCTTACCGTACCGGTGAATTTCCGGCCCCGCATAATCCGCATTTTGAACTTAACTTTACCTACCAAGGAGAAGAAATATCCGTGTTAATGTACTGGGGAAGATACATCGTCGATGGCTACGTTTATACCGGTGAAGGTTCCTACATCGAACCTGCTGACCTTCGCTTCTGGGAGGCGAATGAGCGGCTGTGGGGTAGGGAGTAAGGGTTATATACCACCCAAGTGCACCTTTTTCAATCAATCCTACTTGTTGTTTTTGCAAAACACCTTAATTTTAAGGTGTTTAAAGCCCACGAAATTGTATAAATTCATTGTTGCCGCATTCGTTTTAATTCAGGTCGAAATGAAGGCACAGTCCTTCAGTCCCTCCTTGGCCGCGGATTTACAGCATACCATCGATAGTTTTCAAAGCGCGTACAATCTGAAAGGAATTTCGGCGAGCGTTTTTGTTCCCAATGAAGGAATTTGGAAAGGGGTTACAGGCGTTTCACATCCTGGGGTTCCCATCACCCCCGAGACGGGTCTCGCCATTGCAAGCAATTCCAAACTCTTTACCGGAGTACTCTTGTTGAAATTGGCAGAAAACGGCCATCTTTCCCTGGATGATTCGCTTCATGAACATTTGCCCCCGTTCAATAACGTGGATCCGAACATTACGGTTCGACAATTGCTCAACCATACCAGCGGTTTGAGCGATGTCAACATTCCAGGTTACGGAGATTCCATGCTCGCGGACCCATACCGTGTTTTTCAACCTGCAGAAATCATTGGTTGGGTTCCACCCCCGTTGACCGCTCCCGGAGGAGGATGGTCGTATTGCAATACGAACTATTTGCTTGCAGGTTTAGTGGCAGAAAGCGTTACTGGACAAAGTTTTAGTCAGCTTTTGCGCGATAGCCTATTAAATCCGCTGAACATGGACAGCACCTATCTTGCGGTGTATGAAAACAGTTCGGTGGTGCCTGCGCATCCTTGGCAAGGAGGAATGGATTTTAGTTCCACACCACGGATTTCCATCAACAGCGCCGCTTGGTCTGCAGGAGCAATGTACTCAACCTCGAGCGAAATGGTTCATTGGTATCGCGCGCTGATGGGCGGTCAGGTGATCAACCAAAACTCACTTCAGGAAATGACCACCTTTGTGGGTTCGGGCAGTTATGGCGTTGGGATTGCAGAAGCAACAATTGCTGGAAGTACGATTTGGCAACATGGAGGAACCATTTGGGGAGGGTATAATTCTTCCATGATGTACGACCCGGCCTCAGGGGCAGTAATTTGTGTTCTAATCAACCAACTGCCGGCCCAAGCGTTCCAAGTGGCCGCTCAGCTCTTAAGTGATTTGGTGGAGCAGGGATTGGGATTCCAAGGAACATCCCAGGTTGAAGTCCCCCTTCTTTACCCCAATCCAACCTCGGACCTTGTGCGCCTGAACGTTAAAGGCCATGATCAAGGAATCTTTCAATTGTCGAACGGGCATGGACAGCTTTTGCTTTCCGGAAAAGTTACCGAACCACATTTGGATTTTTCATTAGCGCCCTTTCCCAAGGGGGTATACGTCCTAACGGTTCAATCGGAAAAGGAAACCAAACGCTGGAGAATTTTAAAACAATAATATGAAACCATGTATCCTGATTTTATTTTTGGGTTGTTTTTTTGGGGGAAAATCCCAAAACCTGTACTTTCCCCCAACGGTGGGAAGTACCTGGGACACCCTTGCACCGGCCTCGCTCGGGTATTGCCAACCTAAAATTGACAGTCTGTACACCTTTTTAGAGGACAACAGCACAAAGGCCTTTATCCTGCTGAAAGACGGAAAAATCGTTTTGGAAAAATACTTTGGGGGCCATACTGCTACCTCGCCATGGCAATGGGCTTCAGCGGGTAAAACGATTACGGCATTCATGGTGGGAATTGCGCAACAAGAGGGATATTTGTCCATTACCGATACGACTGCTCAATACTTGGGTCAAGGATGGACCAATGCCACGCCGCAGCAAGAGGAGAAAATCACCGTGCGCCACCAACTTACCATGACCTCCGGATTGGACGACGGGGTTCCCGACCATTATTGCACCCTCGATACCTGTTTAAATTATCTGGCCAATGCCGGAACGCGCTGGGCATACCATAACGGTCCCTACACCTTGCTCGATCAAGTCATCGCAAACGCTACGGGACAGTCGTTGAACAGCTACACCACCCAAAAGTTGAAAACACCAACGGGAATGACCGGTTCCTTTTTTTCGGTGGGCTACAACAACGTTTTTTTTAGTACCGCTCGAAGCATGGCGCGTTTTGGTTTGCTTATCCTCAATCAGGGCAATTGGAATGGTAACCAACTTTTGACGGATGCCGCGTATTTTAATGACATGGTGAATACCTCGCAAAATTTGAACAACTCCTACGGTTACTTATGGTGGTTGAACGGCAAGGCCAATTTTATGGTTCCCACCTTGCAAACGGTCTTCCCGGGGTATATGTGCCCCAACGCACCCGCTGACATGATTTCCGCTATCGGAAGTGGGGGACAATTTTTAAACGTCGTTCCGAGCCAAAACCTGGTTTGGTTGAGGATGGGAGACGAACCGGGCAATTCCAATGTACCATTTTTATTGAACGACGACATCTGGGAGTATGTCAACGACTTGGTTTGTCAAAATGCCGGTATCTTCGAACAGCCAAGCGGTGGGACTTCCATTGAATTGTATCCCAATCCTGCTAAGGAACAGCTGAGCATTGCCGTGAACGGTGAAACCATCGGAGAGGTTCACGTGTACAATGCGCTAGGTCAACGCGTGGCTATTTGGAGCATCGATGCTTCGAGCGGTGTTTTGGATGTAGAGAAATTTCCGCATGGGATCTATTACCTTACCCTTCCTCGGACTGGAAAAGTACAGCGTTGGATCAAGGAATAAATTATACATTGAATTAAAGTATAACCTTTTACCTATTAAAGTCGTAATTCCTTAAAATCTTTAAATTATGAAAAAGTTAATCGTTTATTCTTTTGCGCTATCTGTCGTTGCAGTTGGCATATCCTCCTGCGGTAAGTACGAGGAAGGACCAAAATTTACCTTACTCAGTAAAAAGGCCAGAATTACAAATGCTTGGAAATTTACAAAATCAGAAAACAATGGAATTGATAACACTCCTGACCCTGCCTATTATACGCTTACGTTAACCCTAAAGGATGATGGAACGGCCAAGGCAGATTACACAATTTTTGGGGTTCCAGCAAGCGATAATGGAAATTGGGAATTCAGCAGTAGCAAAGAAGAGTTGATACTTTCCGAACCTTCAGGGACACAAACTCTTGAAATTTTGAAACTTACCAACACTGAGCTTAAGGTTAAGCAATTGGATGGTAATGATGTCATTATTACCACGTACACAGCACAATAGAAAAATTCAATTCGATTTAGGCAATAACCAACTTAAGTCTTCAGGCAGAAGGAAAAGTCTTTCTGCCTTTTATTTTTATTCGATGCATATTATTTGTTAATTTAGGCTTAACATTCAATGCGGGTTTATTGAAAAATGCAACTTTTTTCCTCTTTTCGTTCGGTATTTCATGCTTTTTAAGGGCACAGTACTGCACCAACGGTGGACCTTCGTCCAACGCTGATTCGAACGTAGAATCTGTTGTTCTTGTTGGACAAAGCGGTCAAATCAATCACGTAGGTTGTCCAAGCCAGATTGGCGTTGAGGTCTATTTAAACGAATCAACTACCCTAAGTGCTGGTGCAACGTATTCGCTGCAGGTCGACTTCGGATCCTGTGGGGGGAACTTCGCTGGGGCGGGCACCGTGTGGATTGATTTTGACCAAAGCGGAAACTTCTCTCCCAACGAAGTTGTTGGGACTTGGTCGGGCATCCCACCAGTCGCCACCAATGTATTCAATGTGAATGTTCCCGTCAATGCTCATAACGGCCCTACCCGAATGCGCGTTACCCAACAAGAAGCTACAAGCCTTCCCCTCAACCCTTGCGCCTCTTTTCAATGGGGCTCGGTCATGGATTTCGGTATTCAAATCGTCAATGGATTGGATTGCAGCAATACTCCCGGCGACGTTATGAATGAAGCTATATTGATTCCTTCGTTGCCCTACAACCATTCCGGTGACCTTGGGTATTGCTATGGAAACCAAAATTTGGTTTACACCTCACCGGATGTGTATTACAGGCTGAACCTTAATCCGACCATGCAATCGATCATAGTAAATTCGTGTGGTTCCAATTTCGATACCTATCTGTCTGTCCTAGACCCCCAAGGGCAGGTCATTGCATATAACGACGACGCGTCAACTTGTAGCCCGTCTTCCTCCCTGTTTTTTGATGTTAATGATTTGGGTTATGTCTATATTGTTTTGGAAGGCTGGGGGAATGAAAGCGGATTGTATCAACTTCAAGTCAATGCTAATTATCTTGGATTGGAATCATCAGAAGACATCCCATTACTTGTTCATCCAAATCCCGTACAAACCATTTGCTCCTTTTCAAAAGAGGTCGAAGCCCTTGAAATTTACGATATGATGGGGAAAAAGGTGTTTGAGCTTTGCGCGCATACCAAAGAAGTCAATCTTTCCTTTTTACCCCCAGGGCTATTTACCCTACAATACCGCATTAATGATAAGAGGTATTCAGAAAAAATCATTAAAGAATGAAGATAGCGATCCTTGGGGTCTTTTGTATTTCCGGGTTTATTTCAGCGCAAACGCTTACGGGAACTTGGGAGAAAAAAGCCAGCCTTGGTGGTACAGGTCGCCACCGAGGTGTGGGTGGTAACGCTTGGAATAAAGGGTATATAGGCCTTGGACATGTTAACGGTGCTGGCGCAGATATTTCTTATAAAGATTGGTGGGAATATGACCCAGCAACGGACAGCTGGACCCAGAAAGCTGACTATCCAATTCCCAATCATGGTGCTGTAGCCTTTTCGGTTGACAACCGCATTTTCGTAGGCGGAGGCTCTGCATTAACCAATCAGTTTTATGCCTTTGATCCGCTAACCAACGACTGGAGCCCAATTAGTCCTTGTCCCTTTAATCCAGGCGATGTCCAAGGTTTTTCGGCCGACGATAAAGGGTATGTGGTTTTTCAAAATCAACTAGCGGCGTATGATCCAGGAACAAATACATGGTTAATGAAGGCCAATGTACCGATGAATGCAAGCAATTGGTCCTGTGCGTTTTCAAATGGTTCTAGCGGGTTTTTAAAAATTGGTCATGCCTTGTTTGAATACAAGCCCCTTCAAGACGAATGGATCCCTCGGGCCAATCATCCCGGACTGAGTACCGGAGGCAGTTATGGGTTTTCAATCAATGGAATAGGATACATGGCCTCTGGATATGTTGGGGGATTATCAACCGTTACCGAGGAGGTATGGTCTTTTAATCCCGGGAACAACACTTGGACAAGGGTCGCGGATTTACCAGGTTCATCCAGACGGTTTTACACTGCATTCTCCATTGCAAACAAGGGGTTTTTGGGAACAGGTACGAATGGGATTAACTTGAATGATTTTTGGGAATTTGATCCCTCCATTACCGCAAGCGTTGAGGTGCAAGAGGGTTTGCACGGCCCTTTATATCCGAATCCCGCCACCACCGAGATGTTTGTACAAAACGTGCTTAAAGAGATGCCTTATCAAATCTATAGCCTTCTTGGAGATTGCGTGGATCAAGGCCTTACGGAAGGAACTATTTCGGTTGAAAAATTACCGAAGGGCGCCTATCTTTTGTCAATAAATTTCAACCGGCATGTTTTCGTTAAGCAATAAATGTATACTTGTTTTGAAATGCACAGCCATGGTTTCTCTTGCTGTGGCACAATCGAATACCTGGGTTAAAATGTCCGATTTTCCCGGCGGAAAGCGCGAGCGTGCTGTCGCATTTAACATTGGAGATTTTGGTTACGTCGGCACGGGTACCGATACCGCTGAGCTCGTAAGAAAGGATTTTTGGAAATACGATGCTTCGAATGACACTTGGTCACAAGTGGCTGAATTACCTGGCTTGGCCCGTCGCGATGCGGTAGCATTTACCCTCAATAATTTTGGTTACGTAGGTACAGGAATGAGTGACCACGTATCGTCGAATGGTGTGCTACTGAATGATTTTTGGGCGTATGACCCTCAGTTAAATCAATGGGATTCAATAACCCCGTATCCAGGAAATCAAATGGGAGGGGTGTATTTTGCAACAGGGTTCAGCGTTAAGGAAAAGGGGTATGTTTGTGGGGGTAAAACGGGTAATAGTTCCTATACTAGTGAACTTTGGGAATACAAACCATCAACAGATGTATGGATTCAACGGGCTTCCTTTCCAACAGGAATCAGGTACATGTTGAGTTCCTTTGCCATTGGAAACTATGCCTATGTCGGATTTGGTGCAACCCAAGATGTATACAAACGTGATTTATTTCGGTATAACCCCGGTAGTGATGATTGGACCCCCATGCCGGATTTACCAGGCAATGTGCGTGGCGGTGCAACGACTTTCGTTCTTCAAGATAAGGGGTATGTATGCGGTGGGTACGATGGAGGCTTGTTGGACGACTTATGGGAATTTGATCCCCTTGAGCATGTTTGGAATTTAAAGGCCTACTTTGGCGGTTCAGAAAGAAAAAATGCCATTGCCTTTAGCCTTCAAAATTCTATTGCTATTGTTGGTTTAGGCAAGGGTTATTCTGGAAAGAAGGAAAGCATCTATCGGTATTATCCAAATGATTACCTTACCACCTCAACCTTAAATCATTCCTTGTTCACCATTTACCCAAACCCGAGCCCTTCCAACTTTATCTTAGAGGGGCCCATCGAACGGGTAGCATTGATTCAATGCTATGATATTCAAGGTAAAATGGTTTTCGAGCAAGTCGACCCTCAGCAATTATATGTGTCATATTTGGATGCTGGTATGTATTCCGTTAGACTGACCTTGCGAGAAAATGAAGGTGCTCTTATCTATAAAATAGTCGTCCGTCCATGAGGCATTATCTTTTTAATATCATAATTATTTTGGGAAATATTTCTTTTGGGCAAGATTTCTGGATACAAAAAGATTCGATTAACGGTCCGCCGCGTTCGGGTATTGCAGCGTTTGTTTTGGGAAATAGGGGGTATGCCGTCGGGGGCTTGTTGGGGAATGAAAGTACACGAAAGGTATATTCTTATTCGATTAATCAAGATGATTGGGACGATGAAACCGCACTCGGTGGCGTTCAAGGAGGCGGTTTAGAGCGTAATTTATCGTGTGGTTTTTCACTTAACAACAAAGGATATGTTGCCACGGGTCAAGGATTGGGTACGCCTTTTATGAAGGATGTATGGGAATACGATAAGGCCGCACAAACTTGGACCCAAAAGGCAGATTTTCCGGGTACTCCTCGCCGAGGTGCTGTGGTTTTTGTTATCCACGAGAACGCTTATTTGGGAACCGGTGAAGATGCCAACGGTCTCTGCAACGATGTATACCGTTATGATGCGACAGGTAACCAATGGTACCCCGTGGCTTCTTTTCCTGGAGGGGCACGAAGGCAAGCGGTTGCCTTTGAATTGAATGGCTATGGTTGGATAGCAACTGGGGATGCTGGAACGTTAAAAAAAGACCTTTGGTCGTATAATAGTATAACCGATGAATGGCAGCAGAAGGCGGATTTACCCGGATCAGCACGCATTGGCGCCGTTGCTTGGAGTACCTCCCCAAGCGCCTATGTTGCCACGGGGCAAAGTCCTGAAGGAGTGTATTTGAGCGATGTGTGGCAATACAACTATTACTTAAATGCTTGGGTTCAAAAAAATCCCTTTTCTGGAGGGGGAAGGACAAATGCCTCAGCGTTCGTAATTAATGGAATCCCATTTGTTGGAGCGGGATATAATGGGCAATTTTTGGATGATTTCTATGCGTATCAGGGATTAGCCGAGGTACAAGGAATTTCATCGGTCTTTCAAGTATACCCAAATCCAACACAAGGTACTCTGAGGATGGTGGGTGTAAATGAACCCTGTCATTATCATATAGTTTCTATAGAGGGTCGCATCCTTATGGAAGGGGACCTCCATTCGGACGACACGATTTCAATAGCTGAATTTCCTTCAGGTTATTACTTGATTAGGTTTATTTTTTCGAATCAAACCTTGGTAAAATGGGTACAAAAGCAATAGCGATTAGCGCTTTTTTATTGTTTACATCCTCATGTCAATTATCCCGTTTGGTAGGATCGAACCCTTCAAAGCATAAAGACATTGGATATAAGCTTTTTCAATCAAAAGATGGGAGCTATGGATACGATATAATTCAAAATGGAAAGGTGATAATTCATCAACCCTATATTCCTGTTGTTCCCGGTAATATAGGATTTCATACCAAGCGACAGGTAAAATCCATCGCGAAATTGGTCGAAGCAAAGATCGCTCAAGGTGTCTTCCCACCAAGTTTAAGCCGAGAAGAGGTGGAGTCCATTGTAAGGAAACAAAAAAATTAATTCAAGGATTTCTTTTGACCGAGGAGCCACTTGATAACTTCAGGGTTATCATATACTTGATTCCAAATGAGATGTCCCTTGTTTTCATAGAGCGTCATCTTTGCGATGCTTGGATTTGAACCCAACGCTTGGTTTATAGCGGCATTCATGTCTTTAGTCCGTGATACCGGAACCACTTTGTCTGCTGTTCCATGGAACATCCAAATAGGAGTGAAAACCAAACGGTCTCCTAAGGTTTTGTCGCCTCCCCCACATATCGGGAGCGCTGCCGCAAAAAACCTAGGCCTTCGTTGAATCAATTCCCACGTTCCGTAGCCTCCCATAGATAGCCCCGTAGCATATATTCGATTAATATCTATGGACGAATCGCTTTCTACAATAGAATCGAGTATAGACAAGGTAGCATTTAGCGGCCAGTGAGGAATTTCTTGCATGGAATGGGAAGGCGCAGACCAATCCGTATCCACCCAACGCTCGGATATAGGACATTGTGGTGCAAAAACCATAAAGTTTTTTAACCCCAATTTTTTTAAGGTTGAAATCAAATTCGGTAATCCCACGGTTAGCTGTGACGAATTATTACTGCCTCGTTCGCCAGCGCCATGTAAGAACAAAATGAACACCATTTTTTCGGTAGTTTCCGCTTCTTTAAACCGCATTATAGTGTAAGGTAAGGCCTTGTCCTTGATACGGTATATACCTTTTAACGTATCGCCTGTATCAGCTGGTCCAAAATCATTAGGGGCTGGTTTGTTTTTAGGTAGATTCTGGGTACGAGCTTTGTATACTTTTTCAGGATCTTGTAGGGTGCCACCGGAACAAGAAAAGGATAGGGTCAAAGGGAGTAGGTAAAAAAGGAAATAGGTTTTAATGGAACGTTTTGAGGATAAATAGGTAGGCATAAACAAGGCAGATTTACTGCAAGATACGTAAAATTTATTTTTGGGTTCAGTTCTTAACGCTGACGGAAAATCAAATCCGTATTTGTCCTTTAGCCTTTAATTTCATTGTAAAACCACTTAGCAATTTCAGCATAGTTAAATGGCTCTTTGGTTTTGGCGGGAAATAATTTCTTGTTATACATGCTTTGAATTTCTCCTTCAGACTTATGAAATCCACTATTATATGCTGTGGCATAGAAAGCTAACTTTGCTTCATTGGATACATACGTCTTGTTTTTGAATTTGAGGTTCATTACATCGCAAAAAACGCCAAGATATCGAATTTGCCATTCTATGGTCTCTAGCCTTTCAACTCGTGTAACTCTAGCTGCTTTTATTTCTGGATCATCAAAAAGAATATCAACATATTTATTTTTCAAGGTTTCGTTAGAGGCAACAAAATCTTCTAAATTTTCAATAAATGAGGGTTTCATTTTGAAACATCCTACTGAAAAGTCGGCATATCCAGGACCATTTTGGGCATAAAGTGCTTTCAACGCGTACAATTCCCAGTAGTCATTGATTTGGTTATATTGGGATAACTCAGGGGCTACAATTCCAAACAAGAAATCGGGTTCATTTTTGGTATGAGCCGCCGCCACGTTAAATTCTTGTTCAAACTCAGAATAAAAATCGAAAGCATCTTGACAAGCAGCCGGAAAACACTGTTGATAAGTCCTCTGTCCAGTTGCAAAATTGGCTAACAGAAAACATACACTGATAATTTTAATCCAAAGGGTATTCATATACTACAAGTTCTTTCCCTTCCCAAGCGTTCCAAATAAATGCATTTTTCGATGCTTCATACCAAGCTTTAATGGCAGGGGCCTTACCTACACTTTTACCATCGATAACAACATAATCATATTTAAAGTCGGTGTAAAGTGTATGTTCTTTATTATTTGATTGAATTTCATATTTTTCTTTGCTTGATTCCATTATTCTATCGCCAGTTCTTGTGGAACTCCAGCCATTATAAACATGATGTCGTTCAGTTTTGGTTACTACGCCATTTGAATTTTGGTAAACACAACCGTCCCTGCGATTGGAAAGGTAAGAATAGTTGCCATTTTTATCAAATTCTAACGAATAAATAGAAAGTTCTTCCCCATGTACTTTACCATTCAAGTTAATTTGAGCCTTTCCATCTTTTTCGAATACAATGGCAAATTGACCATTGTCAAAAACACGTACGCTATTGTATGGAATTCCGTCATAGGGGCCATAGATTTGTCCGTTGATGTTTACAAATGATTTACCCTTTTTTTCAAAGGAGTAAAAGTACTTACCATTATCAAAAAGAGCCAAGTCATAATTTGTTTCATCCATGGGTTGACTTATTTTTCCGTCTATTTGCACGAAAACTTTTCCATCCTTAACAAAATTGAACATTAAGTGATCGCCTTTCAAAAAGATGTAATTATATCCTTTATCGTCATAAGGTCCAAAGATATGATCGCCATGTACTACGAAACGGCTACCGTTGTTTTTATATACCCATGCATAATCCTGACCATCAATGCTATGGTTTATTACATCTTCAATTTCTATGTCACTGTTTACCTTTATGCCTCTCAACTCATCTAATGTTCTTTTACCATTGGGTTTGATAATCATGGAGGTCCAACCACCGAAATTCTTCGAAATAACGGGTTCATCAATCATTTTACTATTCCCGTCCTTATAAGCGAACCATCGTCCAGCTAAAGAATAGAAAAAGTCAAATTCCTTCGGTATTTTAGTTTCATCGACATAGTACATTTCACAAGATTCATCGATTACCTCGTCAAATGGACCTTCCGTTTTACCGTGTACATTAACAAATGTTTTATCTTTAGAGGTGAATTTATAGATATAACCTACATCGTTTGTTAGGTCTATGTCAAAGACATCATTCCACACATCTTTTTTGGTAAAAATAACCTTTCCATTGAAGACCAAGGACTCCAATTTATTCAGTGTATCAGCAATGATACAAGCGAATCGATTTTGATTCAACGTTTGTTGAACGATAAATTCGTTAGATTTTACAATTTCATTTTTATTCAGGGTGTACAAGACCGTTCTGTGATATGGATTAATCTGTGATATACCTATGAATGTAAAAAATAAAAAATGCAGGAACAAAAATCGCTTTTTCATCATGTTTAATTTAGGGATTAGGTAGCGATTTATGCCATAGGTTAAAACGGTTTAAAGGTTTGTTTGAAACGGATTGGAACAAGAGGGGAACGCAAGGCTTCAGGTTGGTTACAAATTAGATGCATCATTAGCGGTTTTCTGGCTAATTTTTAGTTAGCCAAAAGATAAATCAAATTACGGGTGCTGAAAGATCAAAATATAAAGCATGGGAAGAAAAATGATGTCTGTATTTAAGATTTCTTTCGAATCCTTGCACCTCTAGATTAGGTTTTTTTATTTATGCATGAAGATGTTAAACCATTTAAAATACTAAATACCTAAGCACAAAAATACGGTGTTAATGGTCTAACAGATTGATGGTACTGACCACGGAACTGAACGACGACCGAGGCTGCTTTTATTGGCTCACAAGATGGAATTCGTATTCATCGCTTCCATCAATTACACGATACCAGAATTCATTAGATTTTAATTTAAGGATGATTAAATCCATCGAAGATTGTCCGCTAACGCTACTCCTGCGTATTTCTAAATCGTTGTTTTGAAATTCCCATTTTCCGGAACGATTATCCACTGCGCTAGCAAAGGAATAATTCCCTTCTTTATCGTATGTTTCAGTGTAATTTATCGAACTAAAAAGATTCGTAACGTCTTGGCCGTTCATGGTTACCGAGCTTATTTTCCACGTATTCTCTAGTCGCGCAACACGCGAACTTAAGGACAATGATGGGCCTTCTGGGTATTTTTTACAACCGGAAAGCCCCGAAAAGGTGGCCGATAAAATTAGGGCTGCTGAAAGATGCAATATCCAATTTTTCATAACTAGTTTGTCAGTGTTTATCGTGCTGACTCCGCACGGACTTTATACAAAACGATTTTAAGTCTAAATTTTTTCAAATGCAAATGGGTGGAAGAGATTTTTGTAACAAAACCTAAAATCGTGATTATGCGGGAATGAAAAGCATAATGCTCATTAGCTGCACTTTAATTAGGGTAGTAGTTTTTGCTGAAGTAGTTTTGATTTCAGAAGTTAGAAACGCATGTGGATCTGGATACTTTATTGATAATAATTCAAATCAAGCAGCTTTGGTAGTTCGCGGATTTTTCTGTGGAAATTCTTACTTCTACACGCCCATAGGAATGGGAGATACCATTAGTGAATTGGCCTATTTTGACCAAGCATTATTCACTGGAGTTGCAGAAGATTACGATTCAAGTGGCCATGTGATAGGTCGTTACGTGTTCCGCGACGGGTTATTACAAGACTTAGAAGAGTTTATGCCAAACGGCCCACCGACACTTCAATTACATTTTGAAAAAGGAACCCCTCATGGGCAACAACGCGCCTAAAATATGAACGGAAAGTTAGAGCTAATGAACACCTACGACCATGGAATGTTTCACGGCCCATTCCTTTCTGCTTTTTATGGTGATTTTTACGATTGTATTGTTAAGGGATATGCCATTTTTGGAGAACATCATTATTTTCAAGGATTTGAACCCTGTTACGAGGTAGATTTAACCGAGGATTGAATTAATTTTCATCGAGGCATAAACTTATTTCATTCCACTTTGTTTAATAAATATAATCAAAAATTAAACAAAATGAAAAAAGTTACTTTTTACGCCTTGTCCTTGTTCAGTGCCGGGATAATCCTAGGCTCTGTAAATCATGCGCAAACCAACGTGTTTGACAACGTTATTGCTCCAAGTCCAAATCACACCTACCTCGAAGCTGCCTTGATTCAAGAAGGTTTAGTGGGTGCCTTACAAAATCCCAATGCGACCTTGACGGTTTTTGCACCGGATGATCAAGCGTTTACCAGTTTGGCCACTTCGCTTGGAACCACAATTCCAGGTTTGTTGGCCTTACCGAATCTCGACGATATTCTACTCTATCACGTATTAGGAACTACTGTTCCATCGTCAGCGGTTACCAATGGAGCTATTGTTCAGCCTTTGAGTCCGACCAACACCTTGAAGATTACCGCTACGGCTTCTGGCAACGTATTTATCAACCAGGCACAAGTTACAACTGTAGATTTATCCACAGCAAATGGTGTTGTTCATGTCACGAACGGGGTATTGTTACCTGTTGAAACGGTAGCTGATATAGCCATCGATAATGGATTTTCCACCTTAGTTGCTGCGGTAATCCAAGCGGAACTTTTACCAGCGGTAACTAACCCTTTGGCTACTCTTACTGTTTTTGCGCCTACGGATGAGGCTTTTCAAGACTTAGCCGATGAGTTAGGTACAACAGTACCAGGGTTATTGTCCTTACCTCAGTTATCGGATATATTACTTTACCACGTTCTTGGTTCCGAGGTTCCATCAAATGCTGTTACCAATGGTTCTTTAGTTCAACCGTTAGGAAACATCAATACATTAAAAATGACTGTAACGGGAACGGGTGATGTGTATGTGAATCAAGCACAAGTAACCGCAGTAGATATTCAAGCTGATAACGGAGTGGTGCATGTGTTAGATGCTGTTGTTCTTCCGATTGAAACGGTCGCTGATGTTGCGATAGACAATGGTTTCTCTACCCTTGTTACTGCAGTAGTTACCGCAGAATTACTCCCTGCTTTGTCTGATCCGTTTTCTGAGTATACCGTGTTCGCTCCAACCAATGAGGCATTCACTGATTTGGCGACCGCTTTAAATACGGATCTAAATGGGATTTTAGCCCTACCTAATTTGGCGGATGTATTATTATATCATGTGGTAGGAGGGACTGTTTTGTCAAACCAACTAATGGCAGGTCCTGTTGCAACCCTTGAAGGTTCAAATGTGATTGTTTCGTTAACAGGCGGTGTAAAAATAAACGACGCCAACGTTACAATGGCTGATGTTGCTGCAGACAATGGAGTAGTTCATGTTTTGGATAAGGTAATTTTAGAATCCTACTTGGGTACTGATGAAAACAATGCATTTTCTTTTGGATTATTCCCAAATCCAAGCAATGGATTGGTAACAATCAATGGCGTTAATAATGCAGAGGTAGTTGTAAGTGATTTTAGTGGGAAATCGTTCCTTAACCAGATGGTAAATAACAACGCTTCGTTGGATTTGAACGGTTTAAGTAACGGTACGTATTTGGTTACTGTTACACAAGATGGAATTCAAAGCGTCCAAACGGTAGTGAAGTTTTAAGAACGTAAACGTTGTAAAATGAAAAGCCAATCTTTGCTTCGGCAAGGGTTGGCTTTTTTGGTTTTTAATACAATGCCCTAAAATTGTTCCAAAACCCGAATACGTTCTTCAATTGGGGGATGGGTAGAAAAAAGTGACCCGATGCTTCCTAAAAATCCCGCCGAACTCCCTGGTGGGTTTTCGATAAACAGTTCTTGAATGTCCTCGCTTTTCACCGAAGGAATTTCTGCATTACCTGATATTTTCTTTAGGGCTGAAGCCAATGCTAATGGATTTCTCGTCATTTGAGCCGCTCCGGCATCCGCCATATATTCTCGTTTTCTACTTAAAGCGAATTTAAAAAGTAAGCTTAAAAAATAAGCCACAAGGGAAATCACTAATAGTACCAACATAAGGGCAGCACCATTGTCTTTTCCATCCCTTCTTCTGTTACCACCGCTTAATCCTCCGAAAAGCAAGCTTCGGAAGGTAACCTGAATTAAAAAAGAAAAAATTCCCACGAAAATAATACTGAATATCAAGAGGCGTACGTCCCTGTTTTGAATGTGCATCAATTCGTGCGCAATGACCCCTTCTAATTCCTCATCGGTTAAAGCATCGATAATGCCTCGTGTCAAGGTAACCGAATAGGTTTTTTGATTTATTCCGCTGGCAAAGGCATTAAGGGCATTCGATTCGATAATCTGTAGTTTGGGCATAGGCATTCCGATGCTCATACACAAGTTCTCCGTTAGGTTATAAACCCGGAGGTTGTCCTTACGCTCTAGGGATTTCGCACCCGTTGAGAGGTTTATCATGAAGCTGTGTGAGAAATAGGCGACAAGAAACCAAATACCCACCCCGATAAATACCGCAGGAAGGCCTGATAAAAATGTATTCAGAGCCATGTAAGCATCAAAATTCCCATAGGCATCTTGAGAACCAAGCGCTACAACGGCATAAAAAACCCCCAGAATTAGTAAGGGAAATGCCGCTAAAATAAAAAATGATTTGACGGTATTCCGCTTGATTTGTTGCTGCAGTCCTAGGTATTCCGCCATAAAATTAGAAGCTTACTTCAGGAGCTTTTTCCATCGTTTCCCGGTTGGTTTCCCCAAGATCAAACATGGCCTCGGATTTAAACCCAAAAATGCCTGCAAATAGGACATTGGGGAATTTTTGAACGGCAATGTTAAGTTCTTTGGTTGCAGAATTAAAAAAGCGTCGAACGGCTGCCAATTTATTTTCGATATCCGCCAACTCGTTTTGCAAATGCATGAAATTTGAATTTGCTTTTAGATCTGGATAAGCCTCCACTTGAATGCTCAACCCAGAAAGGGCATGGCTAAGCTCTTTTTCTGCAACAATTTTATCGTTAATGTTTGCTGCCCCCATGGCCCGCTGACGGGCATTGGTTACGGCCTCTAAGGTTCCTCGCTCATGTTCCATATATCCTTTAACCGCTCCGATGAGTTGGGGTACTAAATCGTGACGTTGTTTTAATTGAACGTCAATGTCCGCAAAGGCATTTTCACGGTTCTGACGCAAACGAACTAATCCGTTGTAGATGGCTACTACCCAAATTACGAGCACAGCAGCCACAATGATATAAATCCACATAATATTATAATTTAATAACAAAGATATAGGAAACAGGCGAATGGAGTTAAGAAAACATACAAGTTAAATTGAAAATCCATCCTTAGGGGTGGATTTTTCTGGTTGTTTATAGTTAATTATCTTTGATAACCATGTCCTACCATTACCCCGATCAGTTGCAATCCGAGCGTTTAGAATCTACGTTTCTAACCGTTGATGATGTGTCTGCCTGGTCCACATTCTTTGCGCATCCGGAAGCAATCCGATTTTTATTTATTGAATCTTTGGGTTTGCCAACGAACGAGGCTGTAGCCCAACATATGATTCAGAAACAATTAGATCGCTATGCAGCACATCGATATGGACTACAAAAATTAATGCATCGAGCAACAGGTGAGTTTATTGGCTGTTGTGGACTCTTGCTTCAAGAGGTTGATGGTCAAAAGGAGATTGAAGTAGGATACCAAATTTTTCCAGCCTATTGGAACCAAGGGTATGCCACCGAAGCAGCAAAGTGTTTCATAGACTTCGCATTTAATGCGAATCAGACGGATCGAATAGTTTCTATTATAGATGCCGAAAATTATGCTTCCATTCGGGTGGCTGAGAAAAATGGAATGACCTTATTGAGAAATACTACTTGGATTAACGATGAACCGGTTGGGGTATATGGAATAGATCGTTACTGATAATTTTTTTACCTTAGTCCTACCATGAATCGCACGGTTTATCAAGACGAGGAAAAGAACGCCATTCGATATTCGACCATCGATCGAATTGATACCGAAATTGATTTTAAGGGTTTCGGGGTGAAATATGTGGCTTCGGGGCAGGAAACATATTACATCAACGGTAAAAAATTTCGGGTTAGGGAAGGGGATTACATCATAGGCAACGATTTTACCAAAGCTTCGGTGCACATCAATCAGTCGGAACCTGTCCAGGGGTTGTGCATTGATATTTCAGCACGCATTATTTCAGAGGTTGCTTCCTTCCATGAGCTTACTGAAAAAGATCTAAGTGAATTTCTCCTTTCGGAACAGTTTTTTGTGAACCGATACAACGTTAAAAACACCACGTTGGGATACTCATTGATAGAAATCAACGACAAAATCAAAAAGGGTAATTTCGTACATTCCTTGCATAACGAAGAGCTTTTTTACAGCCTTGCAGAATCGGTAATTATGGATCAGCGATTGGTTTTCAATCAATTAAGTAAATTGAATTTTAAAAAACACGAGACCAATCAGGAATTATTTAGGTCCTTGATGGTAGCGAAAGAGGTCATGGATGCGGCACTTTTTGCCCCTCTTACCTTAGATGATTTGGCCTTGAACGCTGGAATTTCGAAATATCACTTTGTCCGTTTGTTTAAGTCGGTTTTTGGTATTTCACCGTATCAATATGTGAAGCACCGAAAATTAGATCTTGCGCGCACGCAACTTCTAAAGGGTTGTAAGGTAGTTGATGTCGCTGTACAATGTGGGTATCCGGATACCCCTTCGTTTTCGAAGGCCTTCAAACAGCGCTTTGGCCTTAATCCCAGTGCTCTAAATAAGCAATAACTGACAAGTTTTTTAGCGTAGATTTTTCGAATATTGTTCGAAAAAAAATAATGAAACATTCCAAGTGGATTTACCCCTTTTTGTATGCTGGATTTACACTATTAGCCCTCTATAAATCAATTGTTGGTGAGTACGGTGAAGCGGC
>CAIJTF010000036.1 GCA_903823565.1 uncultured Flavobacteriales bacterium | reverse complement strand
TTTCCAACCCATACACCAACTCATGTCTTTCAATAACCAAAAGACAATGTGTAAATTCTCGTATTTCCGAATAAAGCTCGGGATTTCAAAGGTAGGTTTAGGCACGAAAGAACGAAAAAACTAGGCCATTACGCCCATAACTTCAGCCATTTTCTTACCGATGTGCGCAGGGGAGTCAACTACATGGATGCCGCATTCCCGCATGATACGCTTTTTAGCCTCTGCGGTGTCGTCGGTTCCGCCAACAATGGCGCCGGCATGTCCCATGGTACGTCCCTTTGGAGCGGTTTCGCCGGCTATGAATCCAACGACTGGTTTGGTGCCGTTCTCTTTAATCCAACGCGCTGCAATGGCTTCTAAATTTCCTCCAATCTCTCCAATCATCACAATTCCTTCCGTTTCAGGGTCGTTCATCAATAACTCAACCGCTTCTTTGGTAGTGGTACCAATAATCGGGTCTCCACCGATTCCAATGGCAGTGGTAATTCCCAGTCCTGCTTTAGCGACTTGGTCCGCGGCTTCATAGGTAAGGGTACCCGATTTTGATACGATACCAATTTTCCCTTGTTTGAATACGAAACCGGGCATGATTCCTACTTTGGCTTCGCCAGCGGTTATTACGCCTGGACAGTTTGGTCCAATCAGACGACACGAATGGCCTTTAATAAATTCTTTAGCAGCGATCATATCCTTTACGGGAATACCTTCTGTTATACATACAATGACTTCGATTCCTCCTTCTGCGGCTTCCATGATGGCATCTGCGGCAAAAGCGGGTGGGACGAATATTATGGAAACGTTTGCACCTGTTTGCTGAACGGCTTCATAAACCGTATTAAATACCGGTCGATCTAGATGCGTACTACCGCCTTTTCCCGGCGTTACTCCACCTACGACGTTGGTGCCGTATTCGATCATCTGTCCTGCGTGAAAGGTACCTTCACTTCCTGTAAACCCTTGTACGATTACCTTAGAATTTTTGTTGATTAGAACGCTCATGCTATCAATTTTGAAGTTCAAAAATACGCAAAGTCCTTGAATCCATTGCAAAATTTAATATTATCCTGGCAACCTTTCCAGAATTCAGGTTTAAAGGGCTTTAGATTAATCCAATAAGGTTAATTGGGCAAGGTAGTGGTGTTCATCGACAAAAACCCTTTGGCATTTAAAACCTGATTGGCTTGCGAATTCATGCAATGCGTCATAATCCAAATAAAGCCATTGAAATGGTGGAGTAGAATGGTCCCCATAATGCATCGTAAAGGTGAAATTACCATAGTATTCTGCATTTAAATCTTGCCAAAAAGAGCCATCTTCTTCTTCATAGAGAAACGCGACATCAGACGAATCGCAAAGGATTTGCCCGCCAGGTGATAATAATTTTTTGGCATGACGAAGGAAGCTTGGGACATTGGTTTTGGTTTTGGCAATCCCTAAACCGTTCATTAAGAACAGCAAGGTGTCGTAGGAATTTTCTGCGTAGGATTCGAATGTGCTATGTACGACAGGAATTCCTTTTTGCTTTAAATACGTCACCGCCCCGATGGATGAATCGATAGCCATTACCTTTAATCCCTGATTCATAAGATAACCAGCGTGTATCCCAGCTCCCGCTCCGACGTCTAATACGGTTCCTCTGCACAGAGCCATGGCTTTTTTTTCTAATTCAGGCATTTCTTCAATACCTCTAAATAAAACTTCTACAGGAATAATGTCGTCGTCGCACAAATCCGAACAAACGAGGATGTCTTTGGGTTTTTGGTTTTTAGCGTATGCTAAGATGGCTTGACCAACGGGATCGTTTTTTTCCATTTAGTATTCATATTCGTTGTAGCCTGAAAGGTCTTCGTCGTCGTAATCATCGCCATAATCGTTGAAGCCGTAATCATCTTCGTCGTCTTCATCCAATCCCGAGGAAAGTGCGCCTCCACCTGAACGAAACATATCTTCCTCTAAATCCTGTTTGGAAGACTCTAGGGGAGGAGTTCCAACATTCAGCATCGTTTTAGGTACGGATTCTTCCATCAGTTCCCTTCCAATGAGCTCAATGAGGAAGATCCACATTTTCATGAAGTCGTAGACCAAAATAAACTTCTGGTCTGATTCCGAAACGAAATCCTTGATAATGGCCTTTTGCATGACATTGCAAAGTTCATCTACGGAATCGTCATCGTAAGACATATCCATTAGACTGATTTCGTGGCCTTTATCCCATTGATCGTTGGAGACGTAAAAACTAGCCATTTGATCACCGCTGAAAGAAAAGGCTTTCATAATGGAATGATAAAACACTTCGAAATTCTGATCTTCCGGAACTAAGATATCACGGAATACTTCTTCTTTGCTTTCAGAGTCAAGCAAAACGCGAAATTTAAGACCTTGTTCCATGTGAATACAAAGGTATTTAAATTACTGAACAATTGGTTTAATTCCAAGTTCTGCTGCCAGCCGATACATTTCTTGTTGCGCGTCCTCTTTCGTATTTTGAATTTTACCCTCCAGAATGGCTTCTTTAATCCCTTGCTTAATGGTCCCTATTTCAGCACAGGGAGACAAACCGAAAATCGCCATAATTTCTTGACCCGTAACGGGGGGTTGGAAATTCCGAATTCTATCTTTTTCCTCCACCAGTTTGAGTTTTTCGGAAACCAATTCAAAATTCTTTTTGTAGCGTTTTACTTTAAATTCATTTTTAGAGGTAATGTCTGCATTGCATAGGGTCATTAGCAGATCGATGTCGTCTTCTGCCTCCGAAAGCAAGCGGCGAATTGCAGCATCGGTAACAGAGCCTTTAACGAGGGCAATAGGGCGCAAGTGTAGGCGCACCATTTTCTGTACGAATTTCATTTTGCTGTCCAGCGGTAGTCGTAGTTTTTTGAAAATTCTAGGAACCATCCGAGCACCAATTTCTTCGTGTCCGTGGAAGGTCCATCCTTGTTTTTGATCAAACCGTTTGGTCGCGGGTTTTGCGATATCGTGAAGAATTGCTGCCCAACGTAACCATAGGTTTTCGCTTTCCTTGCATACATTTTCAAGCACTTCTAAGGTGTGATCAAAATTGTCTTTATGGCTAAAACCATTTACGGTTTCAACCCCAGATAGTGCTGTCATTTCTGGGAATATGCGTTCCAGTAATCCCGTTTTATGGAGTATGTTAAACCCTTTGGATGGATGTCGGGAAAGAATAATTTTATTGAGTTCAACGATAATTCGCTCCATCGAAACGATGTGGATGCGTTCTTGATGTGCGTGCATAGCGCGCAGGGCAGGGGCCGCAATAGAAAATCCAAGTTGGGCAGCAAAGCGTGCCGCGCGCATCATGCGAAGGGGATCGTCTGCAAAGGTGATTTCGGGATCGAGGGGTGTCCGCAACAGGCCCGCAGCTAAGTCTTTTACGCCTTCAAACGGATCAACCAATTCACCGTAAGAAGCTTCCTCTAAACTGAAGGCGAGTGCATTTATTGTAAAGTCTCTTCGTTCTTGATCGTCCTGTAGGGTACCCGGTTGCGTTTGTGGGTTTCTTGATGCTTTTGTGTAGGATTCTTTCCTTGCTCCCACAAATTCTAATTCCAATTCTTTGTATCGAAAATGAGCGGTTCCGTAGGTATTGAAAATGGAAACGTTCTTTACCTTTAGTTTTTCTGCAACGCAACGGGCGAAGGCAGGACCGTCGCCAAGGACCACCACATCAATGTCTTTACATGGGCGGTTTAATAGGCAGTCGCGTACAAAGCCTCCTACAACATACGAGGGAACATGAAGTTCCGAAGAGGTCTGAGCCATTGCTTGAAAAACCCGATGGGAAAGTACATGGGAATAATTCTCCGCCATGCGACAAAAGTAAGGTAATTGAATGATTATTGAAGTACAAGAGGACTAATCCTCATCTTCGTCACTAAAAGCAAAAAGGCTTCCGGAAAGGTCATCGTCATCCTCGTCGTCAAAAAAACGATCTTTTTTACCACTCTTCCGGTAGGCATCCATTTTAGGTTTTTTCGAGCGATCGATATCGTTATCGGATTTTCGATCCTTTTCCTTAGGAAGGATCTTTTTTCGATTATCCAGTGCACTTGGATCAAAGGCCGGTGCAATAAAACCTTCGTCGGATGATTTTTTCGGTTCGGGTTGGTATCCCTCCGTTCTTCGAGGGGATTCCGAACGATTAAACGAGGTACTTCCTCGGTTGTCGCTTCGGTCTTCCGCCTTTTTTACAGCTATCGAACGGCCATTAATTTGAAAACCGTCCAAGCCATCAATGGCTGCTTGTCCTTCGGATTCGCTTTCCATTTCAACAAAGCCGAAGCCTCTGGATCGACCCGTTTCTTTGTCCATCGCTACCGTGGCCTTGTTAACTTTTCCGTAAGATTCAAAGAGAGAACGCAACTTGGCGTTGTCGACACCAAAATCGAGTTTGGCAACGAAAATACTGATCATAATCGTTTAAGCACGTTTTAGAATAGATTTGATTGGTCGAATTTATGAAAAAAATAAAACAACAAGAAAAAATGCACGGTTTCTTCTTAAAATTTTATGCTTAGGGTAGCGTATAGCGATCTTCCTTGGTTGGTTAGGGCACCGGGTCCTGGGTAGCCACCGGTTCGGCGAACGACGCTGATTTCATTGAAGACATTGTTGACGCCGATCTTGCATTGGAAGGCATCAAACCAGGTTTTATAAATACTGAAATCGTGTATGGCCAGTGCTGGGATGAGGCCAATGGTAGCGGTTGAATTAGGCTCCTTCGTATTTGCGGCGTCTGAGAAACACGTTCCTGAGTATTGCATCTGATAATTGAATCCAAAGGTCTTGAATCGATATTCCAAGCCTCCTCGAAGGATTTGATTGGGCGCATACTCGGCTCTTTTTCCAATGATAGATGTAAGTTCATTCCCAGCAATGCTTGGGTTGTCCCATCGTACATAGCGCGCATCCAGCAAGGTACCGCTCACATAAAAACTAAGTTCTTCGGTTTTCGCATCGTTTACGAAAAAGGGATTTAGTAGGATGATTTCCGAATAAAATTCAAATCCTTTAGAAGCTAAATCTCCCAAATTGGTTTTGTATGGATTTCCATTCACTTGAAGCGTTCCAATCTTGTTGTTGTACCGAATATAAAAGGCGTTTAGGTCATAAAAAATCAACACATTTCGTTTAATTAAATGTCCTTTGATACCCACCTCACTGCTATATCCGGTCACATCACTTAGGTTTGCGTCGACGGTTTCAGTGGTTGCAGAAGGCAACAATTCACTGTACATGACGGGGCGATAATTTTGGTTTCCATTAACGTAGACTGTGCTGGAATAATTTGCTTTTTTGGCAAGGGTATATTTGGCGCTAACGCCTCCCAGCATTAATATTCTGTCTTTTTGTTGTTCCGTAAGGTAACCGCCTGGTATGGAATTGCTCCTTCCAGACATCGAGGCTTGTATAGACTCTATTCGGTAGCCGGGCACGAGGCTCAGTCGCTTTCCGATTTGGAAAAGATTTTCAACAAAAGCGGCTACGTTCTGGGTTTGTAAATCTAAATCTCGTTGAAAGTAATTGCCATTATTATCGGGAGAAACACTTAAATCGAAGGCAGCATTTCCTGTTCCAATTCCTTTTTGCAGGCGATGTATATCACTAAGGCAATAGCGTATACCGCCGGTTAGAACTTGATTGTTTTTTCCGAAAGCATAGCCCTTATTAAAGCGTATTTCGCTGGAAAAGGTGTTGTAAACATCGATGTCTATTTCCCTAGGATTGTAGGAATTGAGGCTTAGGTTAAAGGTATCGGCTATGAAAATAGGTTTCATATAGCCCACACTGTTTCTTTCGCCATGCAAATAGTTGATGTTACCCTGAATTTTCAGGCCTTTTTTGAAAGTGTGTTGGACTTGCACGGAAGCCATTTTCCATGGAAGCTCAAACCAATTTCGGTGTCGATAGGAGGCTCGAGGGTTTTCCAGCACTAGCGAATCGTGAAGACCTCCAGCTTGTTGGTTGAGGTAATAACTGTGATGGTATTCGCCAGAAATTTTTCCATTTTTCCATGCGTAAGAAATTTTTGCAAAGTAATTTTTAGTGAAGTAGCGGCTATTGGCCTTAAACCCTTCCGCTTGACGATGGTGTACATACCCGTAATAGCTCCATTTGCCTTGTTTTCCTCCAATAGCATTAAAGCTGTTAACGAGACCGAACGATCCAGAAGTGTGAGATCCTTCACAGCTAAAGGGTTTTTCTCCTGTATTGTCTTTTAGTTGGTAATTGATTAATCCTCCGAATTGTGTACCATATTGAAGGGCCGAAGAACCACGATACACTTCGACGGAGGAAACGGCGTCCAAGGTTGGAGAAAAATAAGCCTCAGGATACCCTGAGGGGTCGGCAGCTATGTCGTATCCATTTTGTCTCATGTTGAATTCCCACGAACGGTTGGCACTAAGTCCTCGGGTGGAAATGCTCGTCTGCAATCCCGAGGGGTCGTGTTCTGAAACAAAAATTCCGGGGCTTTTGCGAAATGCTTGACGGTAGGCGTTGGAAGAGGCATCCACATTTCGTTGGCTCAGCAAAACGACTTCCATTTTCTTTCCCGAAACGATATTCATTTGATAAATCGAATCAGGGAGTATTTTGGATTGGTAATAGGTTCGGATGATTACATCGGCTGTTTGTCGAGCGCTGTCCTGTGCGAATGGCGTGAACATGAGAGAAAGAAGGCATAAGGAGAAAATCGCTCGACGACCCATCGTTTTTTTTCCACAAAGGAACTAAGACGATTTGGTTCCTTCATCGCTCAAAAAAGGTATTTTAGAATCATTCTAAATAAATACCTTAAAAAAGGTAGGCATTCAAGAGGAACTAAAAAGATATGGTTATCTTTGCTCATGCGTTTGGTTAAGACGGTTCCACACAGCCATTTTTTAGTTCAGGTTCATGAATACAACGAGAAATATTTAATTAAGATAACCCTGGATCACTTTGAGCAAACCTTTAAGATTCCGGTAGGATTGGTTGTACGCTTGGAGTCCATCGAAGACCACCTGAACGATGAATTTTACAGATCCTGCTTTCAACGCTTTCTATCGATGCGCGAAGATTATAATAACCTTTTAAATGCTATTAAACATGAATAAATTACTTGTCTTTACTTTTTGTGCTGTTTTGTTAGGGTGTAGTGGAAACCAAAAAAAACCGGTTGTAAATAAGCCCACAGTAATCACCCGCTATGACCCTAGTTTGGTGATTGCTTATTACAACGTTGACTCGGTTCAGGAACGGTTTGTAGCCTTTAAGAAAGAGAACGACCAATTTAAAGCCAAGGAAACGGCTTATCAAAAGGAATTGGAACGAATGTATCAGGAACGAAATTCATTTGTTACGAGTAACGACCAGAAGGCCAAGGCAGGTCAGTTATCCGAAAATCAAATACTCGAAATTCAGAAACGGGTTCAAACCATGGATCAAGGAATAATGAATTACGAACAGACCCAAGGTGCGAAGTTGGATGAAGAAGCAAAGTCGAAGTTTAACGTTCTAGCTAAGAAGATAGAGCAATTGGGTAAAAAATACAGCGAGCTCAATAAAATAGATGTTCTCTTAATCCAAGGTACGCAAAGTCCGATTAATTATATTTCACCCAAAATGGACGTTACGAAAGATTTCATTGAATTCTTGAATAAAAATTAAGACCTTTCATGGTTACGGCGCAGCAAAAAAAACAGGAGAATATCATTGAATACCTGCTGTATATGTATTGCCTTGAGGATATGATTCGCGCCTTGGAGTGCGATGAAAACAGGGTGGTAAAGGAATTGGTTCCAACTTTGGTTCCGAACGCCTCCTTTATTCCATCGTATGAGCGTTGGTACGGTTCGATTTGTCAAGAATTAATCCGTTCGGGTAAGAAATCCAAAGGTCATCTCAGTGAGTTGGAGGAAATTGCCACGGAATTGGTTTTTCTGCATCAAACCTTACTGGTGGTAAAGCCTGACGAAAAGTATCAGGGGCTATTCAATACTGCGGAACCGTCCATTCTTGAATTTTCGCAAAAATCAGCCATGGAAAACCATCATCCCGTGTTAGTGAGTATTCATGCCATGCACATGAAGTTGCAACTCAAACTGCGGGGTAAGGAAATATCTAACGAAACCGAATTGGCTTTTGATTCTATGAGAATTATGCTCGCCTATCTTGCCTCGGAGTACAAAAAAATGAGATCAGGTGCTTGGGATTTAAATCCAAACTAAAGGAAATCGATTCCATTGTTCCAGGTGTTTTCCCCCAGAACAAAACAATCCAACCCGTTCGTAAGGGCTATTTTTTTTGCGTTAACAACATGCTGATAGGCACTTAACTGCACTAGGTTTTCCTTTGAGCACGCGACGTTCGTTCTTTTGCATTCAATCAATAATTCGGCTAATCCATCGGCATTATAGACTAAGATGTCCCATCGCTTAGTTAGTCCTTGGTAGTTTAAACTTTTCTCTATTGCCAGTAACCCGGGGTTGCATTGTTTGGTTTTAAGGAGAAATCCAATTACATGTTGACGTACCCATTCTTCAGGAGTGAGAATTATCCATTTCTTCCTAATTAAGCACAATACTTTAAGGTTGCTTCCATGCCGTTTAAGTTCCAATTCGGTTGGGGGAAACGAAAGCGGTGTCATCATGGACGCGGCAGCAACAAATCAAGGGGTTGGTATGGAAGGCCGAAAACCTTTCCTAAAATTTCATTGGTAAGCACGCCTTTGTACATATATACACCGTCTTTAAATCCTGGTTTGAATCGAATTACGTCATCAATGCTGCCTTTTTCACCAATGTCCAGGAGCAAAGGGGAAAAGATGTTTGACAAGGCAAAGGATGCCGTACGCGATACCCGAGAGGCAATGTTGGGTACGCCATAATGAACTACTCCAAATTGGGTGAATGTGGGGTCAATGTGATTCGTAACACGTGACGTTTCAAAGCATCCTCCTTGGTCAATGCTAACATCCACGATAACGGATCCCTCTTTCATTTGTTCGACCATTTCTTCCGTCACTACACAAGGAGTCTTACCCATGGGGGATCGCAAAGCACCAATGGCCACATCGGCTCTTCGGATTGCTTTCGCGAGAACTTTTGGTTGAATAATGGAAGTAAACACCCGGTTTCCAACGGCATTTTGCAGTCTGCGCAGTCGTGCCACAGAATTGTCAAAAACCTTGACAGATGCTCCCAGACCAAGAGCTGCTCGCGTAGCGAATTCCCCTACGGTTCCGGCTCCTATGATTACTACTTCTGTGGGTTGGACGCCGGCAACTCCACCGAGCATGAGGCCTTTCCCAGAGGGAAAAGAAGACAAGAGTTCTCCTGCGACAAGGACTGCGGTATTACCCGCAATTTCTCCCATAGTTCTAACTACAGAAAATACTCCATCCTCATCTCGAATATAATCCCAAGCAATGCAGGTGATTTTTTTAGCCGCTAAGTTCTCAAGGGTGGCTTTGGGTTGCGTGGCTAATTGCAGTGCCGAAATCAAGGTTTGATTACCGGGCATACGTTCAATTTCCGATTCACTTGGGGGCGCTACTTTGAAAATTAAATCACACGCATAAACTTCCTTTGGATCTGTTGTAAGTTCAGCTCCAGCCTCGCTGTATTCTGCGTCTGAAAAGTTGGAACCTTGGCCTGCTTGGCTTTCAACACGCACCCTATGGCCATTTGCCACAAGGAGGGAAACAGCTTCAGGTACGAGGGCGACCCTACGTTCTTGAAAGGAAGTTTCTTTAGGTATTCCAATAAATAATGCACCCTTTTTTCGCTTGATGGCAAGCATTTCTTCTTGTGGCATGAGTGCCCCTTGGTGCAAGAGGGATTTTAAGAGTTCAGGATCTGTGATCATAAGTTACCGTATACGTTCGGGTATTAGACGCTTCAGTGTTTATTGCTACTGAAATATAGTCATTTGGTAGAAAATTAGTGATTTTTTCGGGCCATTCAATCAGAAAAATGGCATTTTCCTCAAATATTTCTTGCAATCCGGATTCCAGTGCCATGAGATCCGAGGAAATTCGATAAGCGTCGATGTGATAAATACGCTGCTTTTCATCGCCAAGATATTCATGAACCAATCCATACGTTGGTGAGCCGTCTGGATCAGAGATTCCCAAGGATTTAAGCAAGGCACAAATGAAGGTTGTTTTTCCCGCGCCCATTTCAGCATGAAAACACATAAAAATGGGAGCTTTTAGGTGCGGTTGAATCGCTTGAATAACCTCTCCCATTTGCCCGAGTCCAATGCCATTAAACGTTTCAGTCATGGGGTGAGGTAAATGCTTCAGAATGCTCACCATTCCAACGAAGAAATTGGATTTCTCCTTCATCAACGCGAAGGAACGTTTGATGGGAAAGCCATTCGCCCAAATTAAAATAACGGGCTCCATCCGCTTCAAGGTTTAAAGGTAAATGCCGGTGACCAAAAACGTAGAAATCATGAGGATTTACCGCTTGCATTTCCTTAACATAAAGATAAAGCCATTCCTTGTCTTTTCCATTGTAACGTTTGTCTTTGACGGATCCTTTACGGCTCTTGTTTGAAAAATATTGAGCGATACGGATACCGAAATTGGGATGTAATCGAGCAAAGGCCCATTGGCATAAGGGGCTTCTTAGAATCCGCTTGATGAATTTATAGCCTTTGTCTCCAGGTCCAAGTCCATCGCCATGGCCTAAATAATAGCGTTGGCCAAAGAAGGTTTTTGTAAGGGGGTCAGTATGCGTTTCCATATTGAATTCTTCATGGAAGTAGGATTTTACCCACATGTCATGGTTTCCTAAAAAAAAATGCAGTTTAATTCCCTTGTCGCTTAGTTCAGCGAGTTTGCCAAAAAGGCGACTAAATCCCTTTGGGATAACCCTTTTGTATTCAAACCAAAAATCAAAGACGTCGCCCAAAAGATAAATTTCCGTGGCATCTTTGGATATATATTCAAGCCATCGGACGAGGGATTGTTCCCTTGCCTTGGAGTCCTCGTAATTAGGAGCTCCGAGATGAAAATCAGAAGCGAAATAAAGGGCCATATTAAAAACCGAAAATACGCATCAAGGTTTCTTCAAGACTTGGTCCCCGCAAATTGGTATCAATGATCTTTCCATCGCGATCGATTAATACCGTCAAGGGGATACTGTTAACGCCATATTTTTTCGGAACCTTACTATTCCAGCCTCCGAGATCGCTTACATGGTTTGGCCAACTTAGTTGGTCGTTTTGAATAGCACCCAACCATTTTTGTTTGTCGTTGTCAAGGCTGACGCTAACTACAGTAAATCCTTTGTCCTTGTATTTTTTGTACATGTTAACTACGTTAGGATTTTCTTTTCGGCAGGGACCACACCAGGAGGCCCAAAAGTCAAGAAGTACCACCTTACCTCGAGTGCTCGAAAGTTTGAAGGGCGTTTTACCATCTGTTAGGAATTCTTCAAAATCCGGAGCTTCTTTACCTTTTGCCAATGGATTGTTAGCTTCTTGATTTGCTTTTTGTTCTTTTTGAGTCACGTAGGTATTCACATAATTCACATATTCTTTAATAGTAGGTGATTCACCGAAACACGCCACCAGTTGGTTCAGAATGTTAGTATACGCTTCAAATTCATTATTAATATCCAAAGAAACTAAAGCTATAATAAGGGCGGGGGAATTTTGATTGGCAGCTACAAATTCTTGGCGTTCATTCAAAAACGTTAAATACGCTTGGGTCATGTATTGATTCAACCGGTTTCTTCTCGCCGTATCTTGGGGAGGATAAGCGTTCATCGCTTTGTAGGCCGAATCCTTTTTGATGTTCCATTTTTCCAGTTTAACGGCAAAGCGGTTCATTTCCTGTGAAGCTTCCGAGCCCGTAAAATTGCAGATGTCTTGTAGCCGCTTCACATCGCCATAGACCTTGATGTCCGCGCCTGCTTTAAGAATAATGTTTGTATGCACATTCCCATTTCGGATCACGTAATAGTCGGGAGCAGGAACCATTCCTGTTGCGTTAAATTTCCCCTCTGCATCTAATTTAGCGCCGAAAAACTGAAAATACTGTTTGCCGTTAAATTTGGCTATGTAAACCGAATCGGATTGAGGATGAAAAAACTGTCCACCAACGGTAACGGAAATTTGACTCATCACGGATAATCCGAGTAAGATAAAAACAATGGTACTTCCTATTTTCATTTTTTTCTTGTATAATATTCTTCAATCGCCTGTTCTAATTCCGCCCCTCTTAATCCTGTACCGAGTATTCCACCGTTCGGATCAATTAGCATGGTGAAGGGGATGCCCTGTATTGCAAAAAGAGGAACCACCTGGCTTTCCCAACCTTTGAGATCGCTTACGTGGTTATCCCAAATCAATCCATCTTGCACAATGGCACTTTCCCATTTTGTAAAATCGGTATCTAATGAAACCGACAATACAGTGAATCCACGGTCTTTATATTTGTTAAAGGTACGAACAACGTTGGGATTTTCCTGACGGCAAGGCATGCACCAAGAAGCCCAGAAATCAAGAAGGACCAATTTTCCTCTAAAATCGGAGAGTCGTATGGGTTTGCCTTCACGGTTGGGTAGGCTGAAATCTGGAGCCATATATCGTTCTTCCTTCGGCACAGAGTTTCCTGTATCCTCTGGAGAGGTAGGTTCGTTGCACGCGAAAAGAAAAGGAAGTAAAAAAAATACCCATTTGTAGTTCATGATCATTTTAATTAATTACGGATAACATTCGGTTTTTTAAGGCCTCTCCACTTAATCCTTCTGCAATAATCTTTCCGTTGGCATTGATTAGTACGCTGTGGGGTAAGGATCCGATAGCATATTGTTGCATCAGCATGCTTCTGCCATTTACTGCCCCAGGATTGGTGCTACCATTCGCATCGGATAGTTGCCAATTTCCTGTAAAAGAATAATCTACCAAGGCTTTTTTCCATTCTGACACGTTCTTGTCGCATGAAATGGTGACGATTTCTACCTGATTGTTTTGTTTTTTTTGTAGTTCCGAAAGGGTTTGGTTATCGCTGGCTCCATTGGGAAACTCAAGGCCCCAAAAATATAGGAGAATGGTTTTTCCACGGTGCTCGCTAAGCCGAAATTTTTCACCGGTAATGGACATTAAAATAAAATCCGGAGCGCTTAAGGTTCCATTTTCAATGCCCTCGTTTCGTGCTACCTTCTGCTGAAATCCTTTGTAGATTTGTTGAGAAAGAGAATCTTTATACACTAATCCTTTGGTCGCAGGCGTGCTGCCATAGGTTGTTTTATAACTACCTGCTACTAGGGCTAGGAGGTTAAGGTTTTGACTGTCCCAGGTACTAAGTTTATCCATTTCGCTCGGTGGGGTCAGGTGTTCTGTTAGCACGATATGAAAGGGATTGGTCGGATTCGTTCGTATTTCATTCGCAATAAATGCCATTAACGATTCTTGCCCCTTTTGAGGGTCCAATTCTGTAATCATCCGAAAGTACTGATTCGCAGTTTTGGCCCAAGCCGCACCTTGGAGTCCGGGATTCTTTAGGAAAGATTCTTTGTAGGCCATGATTTTAATTTTATCCCCAGGTACCGGCGTAATGGGTAAGATCTGTGGATTTTTGGTACCGAGCCTTAATTGGTAACGGCCAAGTCCACGGATAGTACCTTTCATGGAAAAATACCCGTTTTCGTCGATGCGCGCACTGGCAATTAAAAAGGTATCGGTTAAGGATTGGTAAGCCGCTACGATTTCCACAAAAATCGAATCTCCTGCGGCCCCCTGAACAGTACCGTCAAGGGTGAAATTGGTTTTTTTTGCTTCTTTAGAATCGCAAGCCCACAGGATGATTAACAGCCAAAATCCAAGGTGTAAGAAGATTGGTTTCACCCTTCGCATTTATCCTTCCAATTTTTCTCTTAGCACTTGGTTTCCCGTTTTCGGGTCAATTTTACCCCCGGATTGCCGCATTACCTGTCCCATTAAAAAACCTAGCAATTGCTTTTCGCCGGCGCGATATCGGCTTACTTCTTCCGCGTGTTGGGATAAAACGGCATCAATGATTTCGTTAACAAGGGATGCATCGTTGGATTGTAATACATCGAGTGCTTTAGCAATGGTTTCAGCGTCTTTTTTCTCGGAGAGCATTGCAGGAAAAACTTTTTGTGCTGCTGAGGTGTGAGAAATGGCTCCCGAAGCAATTAAGTTGATGAGGCCTGCGAGGCGGATCGGTTCAATGGGAAACCGCTCAATGCTTGTTCCAGTTTCGTTTAGGTGAGATTTGACTTCGCCCATAATCCAATTCGCAGCGTTTTTCACGTGGGAGGTGTGTTTAAGTACCTCCTCGAAGTAAAGTGCAATAGGTTTGCTATCCGTGAGGTTATAGGCATCGTACGTACTCAATTGCAGCTCGTTCGTATATTTTAAAAACAACGCTCTCGGAAGCGGGGGCATCAGTGTTTTTACCTGAGCAATATCCTCTTGAGTCACCGTAATTGGCGGGAGGTCTGGTTCCGGAAAATAACGGTAATCGTTTGCCGCTTCTTTTGTTCTTAGGGAAACGGTAACCCCTTTCAAGGCATCGAACGCCCGTGTTTCTTGGGCTATGGGCTCGCCCGTTTCAATGAGAGCAATTTGGCGGTTAATTTCAAAATCTATGGCGCGTTGAACGTTGCGAATGGAATTCATGTTTTTCACTTCGACCTTTGTACCAAAGGCATTAGCATCCACGCGCATGACCGAAATGTTCGCATCACAGCGAAGCGATCCTTCCTCCATGTTACCATCGCAAATTTCGAGATAGCGAACCAATTTTCGGACTTCTGTTAAGTAATTATAGGCCTCTTGTGCGCTAGAAAGATCGGGTTCGCTTACAATTTCTAACAAGGGCACCCCCGCACGGTTTAAGTCAACAAGGGTATCGTAAATATCCATATCATGGATGCTTTTACCCGCATCTTCTTCCATGTGGATTCGCGTCAAACCGATTTCCTTCTCTTCACCGTTTTCATCTCGAATGATGATTTTCCCTCCGGTACAGATTGGGGTTTTATCTTGGGTGATTTGATAGCCTTTGGGTAGGTCTGGGTAGAAATAGTTTTTTCTAGCAAAATGTTGTTTTTCGGTAATGTCGCAACCGCATGCAATTCCTAATTTTATCGCGAACTCAATCGTTTTTTTATTCATTACCGGTAAACTACCTGGATGACCAAGACTTACGGGGCTCACCAGGGTATTGGGTGCTTCTCCGTAAACGTTGGCATCGGAAGAATAGGCCTTAGAATGGGTTAGCATTTGGGCGTGGACCTCAAGACCAATAACCGCCTTATAACGGGCACGAATTTCTTCTGATACCATACTTTTTAAATTCTTGCAATGAGTTCTTTCATAATTTTAGTCATCTTCGGCTCCTGTCGGCTTGCAACCTCAACAACGTCTTGATGGGTAACGTTTTGAATTTTTCCTGGAACCCCAAGATCGGTAATAATGGAAATGGCAAAGCAAGGAATTTGCATGTGACGGGCAACAATAACTTCCGGAACGG
Source organism: uncultured Flavobacteriales bacterium (assembly GCA_903823565.1). Lineage (GTDB taxonomy): Bacteria > Bacteroidota > Bacteroidia > Flavobacteriales_D > Crocinitomicaceae > UBA952. The sequence continues at coordinate 34,022 of CAIJTF010000036.1, read as the reverse complement.
TTGACATTCCCACAGCATCAGCACCGATAGCACGAACGTATTTATACTCGGCGGGCGTTTCAAGGGTTGGTCCAGTCAGTCCTGCATAACTACCAACGGAAACCTTAATTGCATTTTCTTCCGCTATTTTCTTCGCTAGGTCAATCATCTCTGGGTCGTAAGGAACGCTCATGTCTGGAAATCTAGGGCCTAATTCATCGATGTTTTTTCCGATCAATGGATTCCCAGGAAAGAGGTTGATATGGTCGTTCATAATCATGATTTCCCCCACTTCGAAGTCGGGATTAACGCCACCAGAAGCATTGCTTACGAACAATCGCTCAATGCCTAATAGTTTCATCACTCGAACTGGAAAGGTTACTTCTTGAAGACTGTACCCCTCATAATAGTGAAAACGACCCTGCATGGCGATGACGTGTTTTCCTCCCAATTCACCAAAAATTAACTTACCAGAATGTCCCTCGACCGTGGAAAGTGGGAAATGGGGGATTTGCTCGTAAGGGATGGTGTCAATTGCTTTTATTTCGTTAACCAAGCCACCTAAACCGGTTCCTAAAATGATTCCGACGGTAGGTTTTACTTGGGTTTTTGACTGAAGGTAGGCAACGGTTTCTTTAATTTTCGCTAGCATAAGTTTGTATAAAGGTTAAAAATTCTTCCTCGCGATCCATGGAAATATCCATCGGCTGAACGTACCAAGGATATGCTTGAATTTTCTCCATAAGGGAGGCGGTTCTTAGTTTCATGAGGTCTTTCTCCGTGGTAATTACAATGGTTTTTGACGAATCAAAGGTATCAAATTTTTGATGAATTTCTTGGATTTCTTCGAGGGTAAATGGATGATGATCAGAAAAGGCAATGCGTGTTAAAACATATTGTTTTTCCAAATGCTGGTATAGGGGTTCAGGACGGGCAATGGCCGTAACCACCAAAGCATGGGTTGGATGCTGAACGATGCGTGGTCCAATGGCCATTAGAGGAGGGTAAATAATTTGACTAAAAAAACAGGGAATGCCGTATTTATGAGCGTGTTCATTGTGCACGCGTTTGTCTTCATCGCTTAAACTATCCGGGCATTTCGTGTACACAATGGCATCGGCTCTCTTGATGCCAAAGCGCCATTCACGCAAATTCCCTACGGGAAGAATGAAGTCTTTAAAAAATGGCTTGTCGAAGCTTGAAACCACTATGGAAAGTCCCGCGCGGATTCTACGGTGTTGAAATGCATCGTCTAACAATAAAATACGACCATTCGTTCTGTCCATCCCTTGTATGGCAGCGTTGCGGTTTTCTGCTACATGCACTTCGTCTTGTTCTCGAGCAACTGAAAAATACATCAGGGGTTCATCGCCCACATCCGCCGCGGAATGTTCATGGTTTAAGCGCAGGTGTCCTTGGGTTTTTCTACCGTATCCTCGCGACAATACCTGCACAGAATGGGTATTTTGCAAATGGAGCATCAAATAGCGCGTCAATGGACTTTTACCCGAGCCCCCTACATTTAAGTTACCAATGCAAATCGATTTTCCCTCGAGAAGGTGCGTTTTAAAGAGGCCAAGATCGAAAAATACGTTTCTTAAATAGGTAATTAGGCCGTAAACAGCACTAAAGGGCAAAAGAGTCCAACGCCACAAATTCATGGTTTATCCAGCACCATAGTTCGAAAAATCTTGATCGTCTGCAAAATAGTAAATTCTAACCATTACCGTATCGTTCAAGTAATCAATTTTTCCGACCTCAAAGCGGTTAATCAGCAATCCTGTTTTTTGTTCTAAGTCCGCTTTCATTGATTCGTAATGCTCGGGTTGTATCAGATCAACGCGGTCATAGTTAACCACTTTGCGGGTTTCGTGCTTAACCAACCACAAATACTCCAACACATAAAGTAAAAGGATTACAGTACCGTTGATTATCCCTAATTCGAAAACATTGATTTGATATATTCCTTTTTCCACCTCGGTGGCCAGCATGGCATTGACAACACTTAGTCCAATCACTAGGAATAAATAAGTCATTTCTTTAATCTCAATGGCATCCGTGCGGTAGCGAATAATACCAAAAATGGCGAATAGGCCTAAGCCCATTCCGGTATCTATGTCAAGTTTTTTCAAGCCAAAACAAAGAAAAAAGGTAATCGTACCGATCAAAAAATAGGTAAAAAGATAATCTTTTCTTTTGGTTTTAGGATAGTATAAAAGACGCACAATCACGTAGAGCACGACGAAATTAATGAGCAAGCGAATACTTAGCCCTTCTATGTCTGACAGATTCCATGAAAAAGACCCTATGGTACTTGGGGCCTTGGCAAGAGTAGTGAAAATGACGTTATGCAGCATGATAGTTTATTTTTTCTAGGTATTGTAATTTGCGTTTAAATCGGTTGGCCTTTGGTCTTTCCTCTCCAAAGAGCTCCATGACTCCCAAACAATATTTACTGAGACGGTAAGGGCGCAATTGATTGGCTTTCATTTGTTCAAAAAAAGGTGACCTTCGATTGATGCGTTCTTGTTTCAATTCAGCGATTACTAAGGATTCTAAGGCAACCCGTTGATCTCCCTTGCTGAACAAGAGATTGAAATCTAAAGTTAGCCGTTCGTTGCTGTTCTTGTTCACCAAAGTAATTCGGGTAAAACCATTTTTTAGAATTGGAACAAGGTCGTAACTTCGATGGACTTCTTCTCGAATTAATTGATCTTCTTGATTGCTTAGGACGTCATGAAAATTTGAGGTTGAAATTCTACATTTATCCGTTCTGCCTTTCTTCTTATGCTTTATTTCAAAGAAAAAAACACCCGAGTCGACATAGTTGCGGATTCTGATTTTATACCGATTGCTTCGACGGTTATGATGGTCCTTGAAAAAGGTAAACGTGGCTTCATCGAAGTAAAGGCTTTCATAGGCAAGCGCCCGTTTATTTTCAATCTCTAAGACAAAGTAATCGGATTCCAGTTTGGGGAGTAAACGAATCAGTGTATTTTTGTCGAAGGCAAATTTGGTATCGATGCGGTTCATGAGTTTAACCCGATCCATGGACTCCAAACGGATTGGTGTAAAAGGAATTAATTGCTCATTAATCTCGGATACCGACATAGAACCAAAGGTACGTTTTTTTTAAAAGAAAGGTTCCAAAAACAAGAACAAACATGAAATAATCTTAAAGCGAATGTTAAATGATTAAGAAAATCCTTTTGCTCGGATCGGGCGAACTCGGAAAGGAGTTCGTCATTGCCTGCAAACGCTATGGACACTACGTTGTCGCAGTGGATCATTATCCAAACGCTCCTGCTATGCAGGTAGCCGATGAATCCGTTGTAATTGATATGTTGGATGCAGAAGCGTTAGATGCTTTGGTTGATAGGGTGAAACCTGAAATCATAGTTCCAGAAATTGAAGCGATACGAACCGAACAGTTTTATGCGTATGAAGCAAATGGAATTCAAGTCGTTCCCAGTGCTAAAGCCGCTAATTTTACGATGAATCGAAAGGCTATTCGCGATTTATCCGCGGTTTCTCTAGGGATAAGAACGGCTCCTTATCGGTACGCCACTACGCTTGAAGAACTCAAAAATGGCGTTGCCCATACGGGAATTCCTTGCGTGATCAAACCCCTTATGTCCAGCTCGGGAAAGGGCCAGTCGGTCATACGATCGGAAGCGGATATTGATGCGGCATGGGACTATGCCATGGAAGGTTCTAGAGGCGACTTGAAGGAGGTTATCGTGGAAGGATTTGTGGATTTTGAATATGAAATCACCTTGCTTACAGTGACTCAGAAGGATGGTCCCACGTTATTTTGTCCGCCAATTGGTCACCGACAGGAGCGCGGCGATTACCAAGAAAGTTGGCAGCCAATGCCCATGAATCCCCTCTTCTTAGAAGAAGCAAAAAGCATGGCAGCCCAAGTAACAAAGGCCCTTGGAGGTGCAGGGCTTTGGGGTGTTGAGTTTTTTATTACAGCGGAAGGGCCCATTTTTTCGGAACTTTCCCCACGTCCCCACGATACGGGAATGGTTACTTTAGGAGGAACGCAAAATTTCTCTGAGTTTGAATTGCACGCCCGAAGTGTTTTGGGCTTAAACATCCCTTCGATACAGTTGCTGCGCAATGGCGCAAGTGCGGTGGTATTGGCACGGCATGAAAAACAGGGTGGGGTAGGTTACCAAGGATTGGATGAAGCCGCACGGGTTGAGCATTCCGATTTTCGTATTTTTGGTAAAACTTCATGCAGGCCTTTCCGTCGAATGGGTGTTGCATTAGCCTTTGGTTCTGAGCCCGTAGAGATTCTAGTGGAAAGAGCCAAACAAGTTGCCGCTTTAATTACTGTAACATGAAACATATACTCTTACAGCTTCTATTCCTTTCCTTGGCTTTTCGTTCGATGGCCACAGAAATTACCTACGAACTGCGTATGCCGCGCCCTCAAAACCATTATTTTCAAGTTGCCATGAAGGTTTCTGGGTTAAAGCAGAAAAAGGCGCTTTTTAAATTGCCCGTTTGGGCCCCGGGATCGTACATGGTCCGAGAGTTTTCCAAAAATATAAACTTGGTTAAAGCCTCAACGGAAGCTGGAACTGAGCTAAGGGTCATAAAAACCGCAAAAAATGCGTGGGAAGTGGAATTAAATGGCGCCGATGCTTTTACGGTGACCTATGAGGTTTATGCGTTCGAGACGGGAGTAAGGACTAGTTTTCTGGATGAAAACCACGGTTTTGTGAGTGGTCCGAGCCTTTTTATGTACTTGGATGGTAAAAAAGACCTCGGAGGAACCCTACGCGTTTATCTCCCTTCGAACTTTAAAAAAATCAGCACGGGGCTATCAAAATCGGAAGCTATCGGTACAAACCCCTCGGTTAGAACCTTTACGTATGAATCGTATGACCAATTGGTAGACTGTCCTTTAGAAATTGGAAATCAAGTCGAATTCGAATTTACGGCGGCAGGCGTCCTTCATCAAGTTTGTATGTACGGTGCGGGAAACTATAATCCCGATCAGTTGAAAATCGATATGGCAAAAATCGTCGAAGAGGAAACGAAGGTGTTTGGTGTCAATCCAAATAAACGATATGTTTTTATCGTGCACCATGGGATTGGGGGTGATGGTGGCTTGGAACATGCCAATTCTGCCGTACTCAGCGTGGATCGTTGGACCTACGAGGGATCCAATTATCTGAGTTTTTTGAATTTAGTGGCCCACGAGTATTTTCATTTATGGAATGTGAAACGAATTCGTCCTGTAGCTCTTGGGCCCTTTAATTACGATCAAGAGGTCTACACCCGTTTATTGTGGGTTATGGAAGGATTTACCTCGTATTACGATGAGTTGATAATGCGCCGTGCAGGCTTTTATACCCAAGAGGAAATGCTAAAAAAAATACAAAGCACCATCAACTATGTTGAAGGAAGTGTGGGTGCACGTGTTCAACCTGTGGCGCATGCTTCGTTTGATGCGTGGATAAAAGCATACCGACCGAATGAGAACAGTTCCAATACCACGATGACGTATTATTCTCGAGGTATGGTTTTGGCGGCCGTTTTAGATGCTTGGATGATCAAACATAGCAATGGATCTGCGGGCTTAGATGCCGCAATGCGCAACTTGTATAATACCTTTTACCTTGGAAAAAATAGAGGATTTACGGATGAAGAATTCAAGGCGGTATTGGAGCAGTTCACGGGTTCAGACCTGACCGATTTTTTTAATCGATACATCGATGGAACGGAAGTAATTCCTTATACCACCTATTTTCTACCCCTGGGTATTGAGGTATCCGATGTGGGGTCGGTAAAACCTTTATTCGGTGCTACCGTTGCGGAGGAAGATGGACATCTCGTCGTAAAGAACATTCGGGCAAATGGTTCTGCCGAGGATGCTGGGCTTAGCGTGAACGATGAAATACTTGCATGCATGGAATACCGCGTAGACAAGGCCTTGTTTGATGCCTTAGTGAATGGGGTAGAAATCGGTGATGAGTTTGAATTGTTAATTGCCCGAGATGGAATTTTAAAAACCGTGAAGGTAAAAATCACAGGCCAAAAAAAATCTTCCTTTATCTTTACTAACCGACACAGCGATGCAACCTTACCCCTTTACAATTATTGGCTACGGTAGCACATTCGCGGTCTAAATTTCCCGTTAAAATGAATGAAGAATTAAAAGAATGTCCATCGTGCGAATGTCCATACGGTTATTCGATCGGTGAAAATCAATTTGCTTGTCCCGAGTGCGCTTTCGAATGGGAGAATACTGTGCCGAGCGATGGCGATGAATTGGTTTTTGTCGATGCACATGGTATTCGATTGCAAAATGGCGATACGGTGGTTGTCGTCAAAGATTTGCCTGTAAAAGGGGCCCCGAAGGCGATTAAAGCGGGAACGAAAGTCAAAAACATTCGCCTCACCACCGGGGATCACAACATTGATTGTAAAGTAGACGGTTTTGGTGCCATGGCCCTAAAATCCATCTTTGTAAAAAAAGCCTAATCAGGAAGCACCACTAAATTGGCGAATTTTAAAAGAACTGTTTTTGCGCCATGATGCGGAAAGAAGATGACGGCTTTTTTGTCTGCGCCATTTCCGTCCAAGTGCGTTACCTTACCTTTCCCAAAGCGGGAATGTTCCACGTTGGTTCCTACCTTGATGTCTTGAAAATCAGAACCCTGTGAGGGGGAATTGGGTAAATTCGATAAGGATTTGAGCGAGCGTGGGAGGCTAGGCTGCTTCAAGGAAACGTTTAGCCCGCCAGTAAAACTACGATCCATTCCACCCATTAAGGACCTCCCTTGTTGACTACGCATAGGGGTTTCATGGTGCACAAAGGAAGCATCAATTTCATCCAAAAAACGACTGGGTTCGCAGCGAATGGATTGGTTCCAAACAAATCTTGATCCTGTATAAGAAAGTGTACACGTTTCCATGGCTCGTGTAAGCGCTACATAAAACAACCTGCGTTCTTCTTCCAAGTCACTCTTTGAACTCATAGAAAGTTGAGAAGGGAATAAATTTTCTTCCATACCAACAATGTACACATGAGGGTATTCCAATCCTTTACTGGAATGAATGGTCATTAAAGAGACATGGTTACGGTCTTCCGTTTTTTCTTGATCCGCATCGGTCAGTAGGGATACGTCCAAAAGGAAATCGGGTAAGGTCTTCAATTCCTCTTCTTCGGAGGTTTTAACAAATTCTTGAATACCTGCCAATAATTCTTCTACGTTTTGAAGCCGTTCAACTTCCTCAGGCCCTTTTTCTTTTTCCTCTACCAATTCCCTTAAAATTCCGGTAGATCGCGTAATGTGCTCCGCTAGGGTATAGGCGTCTACTTTCAACATTTCAGCCTGAAAACTACGGATCATGGTAACAAATTCGTACAACTTTTGCTTGGTTGAATTCGTAATATCGGCGGGGTATTGTTGAAGGTTTTGTATGACATCCCACATGCTCACGCCATGAGAACCGGCGGAAATAATGATGTTTTCGATGCTTGTTTTTCCGATGCCCCGCTTGGGGTAGTTGATGACACGTTTTAAAGCTTCTTCGTCGTTGGGATTAGCGGTTAGACGAAAATAGGCCAATACGTCCTTTATTTCTTTGCGTTGATAAAAGGAGAGTCCACCATAAATCTTGTAGGGAATATTTAGCTTGCGTAAGGCCTCTTCGAACGAGCGCGATTGTTTGTTGGTTCGGTAAAGAATGGCGAAGGCATTGTAATCCGGGACTTTTGATTGTTTTAAGTCGTATATTTTATTAGCAATGACTCGCCCTTCCTCATTGTCCGTTAGGGTTCGTACGATGGAAATTGGATTGCCTTTACCGTTATGGGTCCAGACGCTTTTTTGAATTTGGTCTTGGTTTCGTTTAATGACGCTGTTCGCTGCATCGACAATATTCTGTGAGCTTCGATAATTTTGTTCTAGTTTAAAAAGGCTAAAGTCTGGATAGTCTTTTCTAAAATTTAAAATGTTTTCAATATTCGCTCCCCGGAATGAGTAAATGCTCTGGGCATCGTCCCCAACGACGCATAAATTTTCGTACGCAGCAGCAAGTTTTTTAACGATTAAATACTGGGCATAATTGGTATCTTGATACTCATCGACCAAAATATATTTGAATTTCTGCTGGTAATAATGCAATACTTCCGGTTGTGTGGATAGCAACACGTTTGTAAAATAAAGCAAATCATCAAAATCCATGGCTCCTGCGCGCTGACAACGGTTGGCATATTGAGCATAAATCCTTCCCAGCTCTGGTCGGCGGGACATTCGGTCTTCCGCCTGAATGTCGGTATTGTTGATGTAAGCTTCGGGGGAAATAAGGTTGTTTTTTGCCGAAGATATCCTTCCGAAAACCCCACTGGGTTTATAGGTTTTGTCGTCGAGCGAAAATTCTTTGATAATATCCTTTATGAGGCTTTTTGAATCCTGGGTGTCATAAATCGTAAAGTTATTCGGGAACCCAATGCGATCGGCATTGTAGCGAAGAATTCGAGAAAATACGGAGTGAAACGTCCCCATGGTAATGCTTTTCGCTTCAGAACCACCCACAATCTTCCCGATACGCTCCGACATTTCTTTAGCCGCTTTATTCGTAAAGGTTAAAGCCATGATGTTATGAGGATCGATTCCCTGTTCCACCATGTGCGCAATACGGTAGGTTAAAACACGGGTTTTTCCAGATCCTGCACCGGCTATGACCATGGAAGGGCCGTAAATATGTTCCACGGCAACGCGTTGGCTTTCGTTTAATTCGTCTAAATATCCCATGGAAAAGGTGTGAAAATCAAAAGTAACAACAATTTAATGATGGGAGCCATCCTAATCCTCATTTTAATGCGAGTTTTTTAACAATCCCATCGACTTCGTACCTTTAGCCTATGCTTTGGTTTAGTTTATGGCATTTTCCAAGAAGGTATGAAGGTTCTGAACCAGCTTTTGTTCAATCGGTTGACCACGACCTTACCTTATTTTTTGATCAGAATGCAGAAGCCATTCAACGAGAAGTCATTGCGTATTGGTCCTCTACTGAATTAAGCCCTTATTTTCATCAACGGATGGTATCCAAAAAAGATGGGTATAAAACCTTGTCTTTGCGGTGGTGGTCTATTGAATTTTATAAAAACCAATGCGCTTTCCCAATCCTCAGAGAATGGTTGAGAAATCGCCCCGATGTTCTTACCTTATCCATAAATGTTTTGGAACCTAGAACCCGAATTTCGCCGCACATGGGTGATACCAATGGTGTTGTGCGGGGACATTTTGGAATTCAAATTCCTGAAGGATTGCCCCAGTGTGGGATTAGGGTGAAGAGTGAAACGAAGGCCTGGAAAGATAAAGCATGGTTGTGGTTCACTGATGCCTATGAGCATGAAACGTGGAACGAAAGCGAAACTTCAAGAATTGTGCTGCTCATGGATGTGATAAAGCCTGTTTTTCGAACCGAAAAGCGCCGCATTTGTGCCCACGTTATGATGTCACAATTCCTGCAGAAACGGCAAGAAAATTGGGCGTGGTTTCAGAAAGTACCCCCGATGATTTTACGCTTATTAGCTCGGATTTTGATGCCCTTGGTATATGTAAGAATTTGGATGTTGAATTTCTTTAAAACGTATTGATTTTCTTTCATCTTCTGTACCTTTGCTCCGTGAAAATTACCATTTACCACAATCCGAAATGCAGTAAGAGCCGTTGTGCACTACAATGGTTGAAGGAACGGTTTGATGCTGTTGAAATCGTTGATTACATCAAAAACCCAGTTTCCGCGGACGAATTACGTTCCTTGGCTCAAAAATTAGGAACATCGCCCCACGAATGGGTCAGAAAGGAGGAAGAAGCCTATAAAATTCATGTTTTAGGAAAAGGTAAGACCGATGAGGAACTTTTTCAGCTAATGCATCAATTTCCGAAACTTATACAACGACCTATCGTAGTATGGTCGGATCGTGCCATTGTGGCTCGGCCATTGGAACCATTAATGGAAGCTTTAGGGAATGCGAACTAAATACATCGATCTTATAGATCAAACCTTTGATTTTCCTCAAAACGAGTTCAACTTGCGTGAGGATCGTCTCTTTTTTCATGGTATTGATTTGATGCGTTTGATCCAAGATTACGGAACCCCTTTGAAGTTCAACTACTTGCCTCAAATCTCAAACAACATCCAACGGGCGAAAGGTTGGTTTCGTGAGGCCATTAATAACCAAGGGTATGCCGGAAAATACTATTATTCCTATTGTACAAAAAGCAGTCATTTTTCTTTCATTCTTGATGAGGTATTAAAAAATGATGTTCACATTGAAACTTCCTCGGCTTTCGATATTGATATCGTAAACCACCTGGTTGAACGAGGTAAATTAAAAGAAGGCACTTTTGTCATTTGTAATGGTTTCAAGCCGGCTTCGTACATTCAAGGGATTGCGAAGTTGATGAACGAGGATTTCCTGAAAGTGATCCCCGTTGTTGACAACGCAGAGGAAATACAGAATTTATTGGTATCTACCGATAAGGATATTTCCATAGGAATTCGCATTGCCGCAGAGGAGGAACCGAAGTTTGAATTTTATACCTCTCGTTTAGGGATGAGGTACCGTGAAATTGTACCGTTCTATAAATCCGTATTAAAAGACAACCCTAGAATCAAGGTGAAAATGCTGCATTTTTTCATCAATACGGGAATTAATGATACTGCTTATTATTGGAACGAATTAACAAAATGCCTCCGCATCTACAGCGATTTGAAAAAGCTATGCCCGGAATTGGATTCGTTGAATATTGGAGGAGGATTTCCCATCAAGAAATCACTGGCATTTGATTTCGATTACGCATACATGGTGCGTGAAATATTACAGCAAATAAAGCGCGTTTGTACCGACAGCGACATTCCTGAGCCCAATATTTTTACCGAATTTGGTTCGTTTACAGTAGGGGAAAGTGGAGGAGCGCTTTTTAGTATTCTCCATCAAAAACAACAGAATGACCGGGAAAAATGGAACATGATTGATTCTTCCTTCATGACGAACTTACCCGATACCTGGGCCATAAACCAACGGTTTATCATGTTGCCTATCAATCGATGGAACGACGATTATGAGCGCGTTTTATTGGGAGGATTAACCTGCGATAGTGATGACTACTATAACTCGGAACAGCATTCGAATGCCATTTATCTTCCTAAGTTTGAAAAAAATAGAACCTTGTTTATAGGTTTTTTTAATACCGGAGCCTATCAAGAGACCATCGGAGGATACGGGGGACTAAAACACTGTTTGATTCCTGAACCCAAACACATTCTTATTACGAGGGACGACAACGAGAAAATTGTAACCCAATTGTTTAGTGAGGAACAAACGGCAGAGGACTACTTGAGAATTCTGGGTTACAAGGCGTAACCTTACCGAAGATTTGCTCCGAAGGAAGCGACAATGGCGTCGTGAATGCATTTCATTTCAGCGTCGATTTCAGCGTCTGTCAGGGTTTTTTCATTATCCCTAAAATGAAAAGATAAGGCATAGGATTTTTTCCCTTTTTCAAGTTTTTCCCCTTCGTAGACATCAAAAAGATGCATGGAAAGTAGGCGGTTTGAAGCGGCCTTGAAGCTTGTTTTTTTCAATGCAGAAAAAGAAACTTCTTCATCCAGTAAAAATGCAAAGTCGCGACGAACTGCCATCGTTTTCGGTAAGGATTCGAACACGTTAGTAGCCAATTTAGTACGTTCGATATAGGTTTTCCAATCGACTTCAGCGAAAAATACGGTGGTTTTTAGTTCGAAGGCTTTAATGCTTGAGGGGGAGAGCAGCCCAAGGCGCGCCATGGATTTACCGTCCACTTTAATCTCAATGCCTTCATCGTACAAATCCACTGTTTCAAAGGGAGTTTCTTCTAGTGAGTTGGGATTCAGTAATGCTAGCATCGAAAGGACATCGCTTTTTAAATCGTAAAACGATAAAGGGCGAGAACCAATCCAAGATTCAGGATTGTGGAGTCCGGTCATTCCAAGTGCCAATACCTCTCTTTCTACCATTTGATTCCCGAACTGGTGATAGGTATGACCAAATTCAAAAAATTTAACGTTTGGCGCTTGCCTATTTTTGTTGTATTGAATGTTCTCTAACACTCCAAATGCCATTGAATTTCGCAGCATTGCAAGGTCTTGGCTTAATGGGTTTTTTAAGAATATTGGACTCCCATTGCCTTTAGCGGTGATTGCGTTTTGGTAGGATGATTTGGTTAATGAATTATTCAAAACTTCATGGTATCCTTTGGCGGCTAATTGGGTTGAAATTTTAATTCGCGTACCATGAGCGCAAAACGTTTCGGTATTCGGAACGGAAAAATGCCATTTTTCATCGGTGGGAATGGCATCAAAACCGATAATTCGAACTACTTCTTCAATTACGTCAATTGGACGTGTGACGTCGGCTCTGTATGCCGGAATTTCCCAAAGCGAGGCTCCTTTTTTAATGAGATCTAAAGACAGCAATATTGATTCAAAGGCCTTTTCATCCAAGGTACTGCCGAGGAATTGATTTACCGCTTCATGCGTAAGATTAATTTCCTTTTTTAGGATGGGTTGCTGCTCAATTACTCGAATCCCTTGTGGATTTCCGCCCGCTACGGTAACGATTAAATGCATCAAGCGCCTCAAAGCGTGTTCAATGCGTGAAGGGTCAACCCCGCGTTCAAAACGAAAACTGGCATCCGTATGGATCCCATGTTGTTTGGATGATTTACGAATTGTGGAGGGGTCAAAATAGGCCGCTTCCAAAAGAAGATCGGTGGTGGATTCATCAACTTTTACCTCATTTCCCCCCATAATTCCGGCCAAGCAACGAGGAATTCCGTCACCATCAATTATCAAATCATTGGATTTTAAGGATCTTGCCTTTCCGTCCAGGGTGCATAGGCTTTCCCCCTCTTTCGCAAAGCGAACGGAAAGGGAATGCTGAAAGAATCTTGCGTCGAAGGCGTGCATGGGATTGCCCATTTCATGCATCACAAAGTTGGTACAATCGACCACATTGTTTACTGGAGAAATTCCAAGAGCCATTAATTTTTTCTGGAGCCAATTTGGGGAGGATGTGACCTTTACCCCTTTTATTTCTCCGAGCATGTATTGTGAACAAGCTTCTGGGTTTACAAGCTTAATGTCTCGGCTGGAGTCCATTGCGTTTTGAATTTCAGGAACCTCAGGCCATTGGATGGGTAAATCGATTCCTTTATGGTGCTTTAAAAAGGCACGAATATCTCTCGCCACACCAATATGACTCATAGCATCGCACCGATTAGGCGTAAGACCAATTTCAAAAATGGCGTCTTGTTCCAACTCCAGTGCATGTGCCGCAGGTAATCCAATGTGCGTTGATTGGGGTAGTACCATGATGCCATCGTGAGAATTCCCAATTCCTAGTTCATCCTCAGCGCAAATCATACCCAACGAGGCTTCTCCTCGAATTTTCACCGCTTTTATGGTGAGGGAATCCCCAGTGCTAGGGTAAAGGGTGGTCCCTACCATGGCCACCAGTACTTTTTGTCCAATAGCTACGTTTGATGCACCGCAAACGATTGGAAGCTGTTCTGAGCCGACATCGACTAAGGTTAGCTTGAGTTTATCGGCTTCTGGATGCTTTTCACAGCGGACGACTTCCCCCACGACAACGCCGTGTAAACCGCCTTCAACGGCACCGGTGTAGGCGATGCTTTCCACTTCAAGCCCTGTTTGCGTAAGTATTTCGCCCAAGACTTCGGGTGTTTCTTGAAAATCTAAGTAGTCTTTAAGCCAATTGTATGATATTTTCATTCGAGAATTCTTGAAGCGAAGGTAATCATTTTGAGGAAAAGCAAAGTCGGTGAAAACACGAATAATTCACCAATTATTAATGGTAAAAAAACCTTTTTATCCTTTAAATGTTCATACCTTTGGCACTCTTTTATTTCAATGACTTCACATCCTACCTCCTCCATTTTTTTGCAACACCGTTATTTTTTGGTCCTAATTTTCATGGGGATGCTGGGATTCTCGTTCATGGCCCAAGATAAACATACCATTAGTGGTTACATTACCGATAGCCGAAGCGGAGAGGCCTTATCCAGTGCGAAAATTTTTGTTCCAAGCCTTGAAAAAGGTACGGTAACCAATACCTACGGATTCTTTTCACTAACCTTGCCGGGGGGGATTTACGATGTTGAGGTGCGGTGTACAGGATTTTCAACGCAGCGAAAGAACTTTGATTTACGTAAGGCCGATGCCAATTATTCCGTAGAGTTGAAACCGTTTGAAGGCGAGAAAGTCACGCGTGAAATTGTTATTAACGGTAAAAAGAGCGAAAACGTAAACTCTACTAAATTAGGTCAAATCGAGTTGGACATTGATCAAATTAAACGTTTGCCTGCATTTATGGGCGAGGTTGATGTGATTAAAACCATTCAGTTGCTTCCTGGAGTTTCTTCGGTTTCTGAAGGTGGTCAAGGATTTTACGTGCGTGGGGGAGGTCCCGACCAAAACTTGGTCATGTTGGATGAAGGGGTGGTTTATAATGCGGCTCACCTCTTTGGTTTCTTTTCGGTATTTAATTCTGATGCCGTTAAAAATGTGAACCTTATCAAAGGTGGAATGCCTGCCAATTACGGAGGACGACTTTCTTCGGTGTTAGAGGTAAACATGAATGAAGGAAACAATAAGCACCTGTCCGTGAAAGGTGGAATTGGTGCAATATCATCTCGCTTAACGGTGGAAGGACCTTTGAAAAAAGACCGTGGGAGCTTTATTTTGTCCGGACGAAGGACCTACATCGATGTATTGGCTAAAGCCTTCATACCCGATACTTCACCCTTTGCAGGCTCTGGGTACTATTTTTACGATATGAATGCCAAGTTGAATTATAAATTTGGTGAAAAAGACCGTGTTTTTCTGAGTGGTTATTACGGTAAAGATGTCTTTACCTTCTCGGATAGGGAAGGGGGCTTTAGTGCGGACATGCCTTGGGGTAATGGTATTGCAGCCCTGCGATGGAACCATTTATTCAGCAACAAACTGTTCATGAACCTTACCTCGACCTTTTCTGACTATAAATTCAAGTTTGGTTCTAAACAGGATGAATTTAAAATCGAATTTTTATCGGGAATTCGGGATTACGGAACTAAGGTAGATTTTTCTTACTATCCCAACGATAAGCATCGAATTAAATGGGGGGCAAATTATATTTATCACGTCTTTACACCTTCCAGTGTTTCTGCGGCACAAGATACCATAGTTTTCAACACAGGGAATGCACAAAAACTTTTTTCCCACGAAGAGGCCTTGTACGTTTTGGACGAATTTGATGCCTCAGAAAAGCTTAGGATTAATGCAGGATTACGGTATACTGCCTTCCAGCATGTTGGACCTTTCACCCGTTATATGAAAGGGGATATCAGTAAACCGGATACAACCCTAACCTATGGTTCTGGAGATTTAATAAAATTTTATCACGGTTTAGAACCGAGGGTTTCTTTTCGTTGGTTGGTGGGGGCACATAGCTCGATAAAAGGTGGATACGCCTACAATTATCAGTTTGTCCATTTAACCAGCCTTAGTGCGGTTTCACTTCCAACCGATATATGGTACCCAACCACGGATATTGCTAAGCCTCAGAAAGGATTTCAGGCCTCCTTGGGGTATTTTCAGAATTTTTTCGATGATCGATACGAGGCATCGGTAGAGGTCTACTACAAAGGGATGAACAATGTTGTAGAATTTAAAGAGGGGGCCTTGCCTGGCGATAATGTCAACGATAATACGGACAACTTGATGGTGTTTGGAAAGGGTTGGGCCTATGGCGTTGAATTTTTCTTTAAAAAGTCGGTTGGTAAATTTACCGGTTGGATTGGATACACATGGGCTAAAACCGAACGCCGTTTTCCTGATTTAAACAACGGCGAAACCTTTCCAGCCAAATATGACCGACGCCATGATTTAAGTGTAGTTGGTACGTATATGCTTAGCGATCGATGGACCTTATCCAGCAGTTTTATATATGCAACGGGTAACACATTGACCTTGCCCACCTCGTGGTATGTTCAAGACCAGGCCTTGCTTTTTAATTATGGTGCACGAAATTCTACGCGAATGGCCCCATACCACCGCTTGGACGTATCCGCTACCTGGTTTGATAAAGCGTACAAAACAAAGACCGATCCTACAACTGGAAAGGAAATTCAAGTTAAAAAGCGCCTTCGTAACAACCTTGCGATTTCTGTTTATAACGTGTACAATCGAGCCAATCCATTTTTCTTGTATGTCGATAACGATGGTGATTTTTTAAACGGTGATTTTAAATTAACCGTGAAACAAGTTTCTTTATTTCCTATTATTCCCAGTGTAACATGGAATTTCGAGTTTTAATCTTTTCATTTGTCGCCTTAATGTTGGCGGTAACTTCCTGTACCAAGGAGGTTAAAATTGATATCCCTGGCTACGAAAAACAGGTTGTTGTGGATGGTAGCATTCGTGTTGGGGAACCGCCCATTATTTTGCTATCCTCAAGTCAGAACATTTATTCTCCTACCGATATAACCAGTTATCTGAATGGATTTATTTCCAATGCTGTAATAACGGTAAGTGATGGGACGTATTCCGCTCAATTAATTCAAGTTTGCACCGACAATCTGCCTCCAGGGACGGAAGCATTGGCGGAAGCCATTTTTGGCCTTTCCATTCAAGAATTGCAGCAATTACCCAATCCATTGTGTGTGTATACTACCTTCGATACTCAACTTTTCGGTCAGGTAGGAAAAACATATTCTTTAACCATTCAGCACGAAGGAAAAACCTACACATCCACCACAAAAATTGAAGATCCGAAAGGATTAGATTACTTGCAATGGAAGCCCGAGGCGAACAATTCCTCCATCGGCTATTTATATGGTTTTATGTCTGATAATGCCTCTACTTCGGACAATTTCATGTGGGACATGAAGAAAATAGGAGATCCCTTGTTTACGAAACCTTTTGGTCCCTTTTTCAATGATGCCTTTTTTAATGGTTTAGCCTTTGAGTTTACCCTTTACAATCCAATGTCCTTTCAGGACAGTACATATTCCGAAAATGAGCGGGGATTTTTTAAGCAAAACGATACAGTAGTTTTACGCTTATCGAAATTAGGCAAAAAGGAATATCAGTTTTTTGATAAAAAATACAACCAAATATATTCTTCGGGAAGTCCATTTGCCACACCAATTAATGTACCCTCAAACATTGAAGGAGGAGCACTGGGCGTTTGGGTAGGATATTCCTCTTGGTCGGATACCGTTGTGTGTCAGCCTTAATCGATAGGGCGTTCTGGGGCTTTAACGGTTTTTACGTTCTTAAAAAAATACCGTAGATCCACGCTGAGAAAGGCGCCTGAAACATCCCCGTATTGACTCACCTTGTAGCCTTGGTTTCGGTAGGTCGCGATATAGACAAACAAAGGATTTAGCGGAAGCCGAACGGAGGTTCCCAAATAGATAAAACCTGATTTTTTGGTGCGGTATTCGAACCCTAAGTTACCGTTCAAGTCGAATCCTAATTTTTTGTCTACGAATCCAGTATGATAAAAAAACTGTGAACCGTTTATGTTGTTCAGGGTTGCAATACTGGTCGGCTTTATCCCGCTTACTACGCCAAGTGCAGCATTGGCGTAGGTTCGTTTTGTGAGTTTAATGTAAAATAGCGCATTAACAGGAATTTCGTACTGAATAAAAGCCAACTTATTGGTAACAAAGATATTCGAATCTGCAAGGGAACCGTTCAGATTAAAGTAACGCTGATTAAAGTGAATTCCTGTTTCAAGGGCAATGAGTTCGGTGAGACCAACCCGTACCACGCCACCAAAAGAATAGCCCGGTCGTTGCGTTATTTCGGCCTTCATTCCCTCCTTTTGCAGGACCGTTGAAGGATTTCCAACGAAGGAAGAAGGAAGAATCGATCTTACTTGTATCCCAAAATAGGAGGGGAGTTTTCCGTCACCTAATTGACCGAAAACGGAAAAAAATAGCATTAAAAAGAGAAGGGATAAAAGCTTATTCATGCATCCATACGGTATGATATTCGAGTGGAATTCTATGGGAGGAAGGCCATTCCACGTTCGGATAACCGACATAAAAGAGTCCAAGGCATTTGTCCTTTTCCCCTAAGCCTAAAAACGCATTCATGGCGGGTGAATAAATTAGTTTCGGCGTTGACCAAAAACCACCAAGCCCGTAGGCTGTACATGTCAGATGTATGTTTTGAATAGCGCATGCGACGGCCTCAACTTCCTCAATTTCTGGAATTCTTTCCTCTTCTTGACGTTTCATTGAAACCGCAATAACAGCACTTGCGAGTAAGGGTCTACGCAGTAATTTGGCCAGTTTCATTTCGTTTTGGTTCTCGCTAGGGGTTTGTTCCAAGTAGGTTTTCCCTAAAAACTGGCTTAATCTTTCGCGGGAAGCGTCCATAAAAACATGAAACCTCCAGGGTTGTGTTTTTCCGTGGGTTGGAGCCCATTGCGCGTTTTGCAGAAGGGTTTCAATCTGTTCCTTGTGTATGGCACGGGAGGAAAAATGTTCTGGAACGATAGAACGACGGTTTCGAATTAGATCATTGATTTCCGAAAGGTTGTATTGCATAAAATTGGTTTCGTATTGTAAAATTAGTGATTCTGTCAGACACCTATTGCAATACGAACAGATTGTTCTATCTTTGCAACACCTTTACAGCAGTTGTTAACGACTTGCCAAAGGTGATCGAGTAGATGACTCTTTTTTTGGCCTCGTAGCTCAACTGAATAGAGCACCAGATTACGGCTCTGGAGGTTTAAGGTTTGAATCCTTACGAGGTCACAAGCAAAAACCCATTTCCGCAAGGAATGGGTTTTTTTTTTAACGCGGTCAAAAGTTCTTTTGACAAGCGAGAAAAACAAAGAACATTCTCCCGCTGCCTTCGATATGTCCTTCGGACTACTCAGTCGACGCGGGAAGGTTTTAAGCTTGTAATGTAACGCTTGCCTGTGTTGGTTCTATTACGATTATGCTTGATTACTTCATAACCGTTAGGTGCAAATGTGACTTAGGTTCGTGTTTGTGGTTTAGCATTTAAATTTAATCACCAAAATATAAATAATGATTCCGAAAGCTATTCGATACGAGAAGATAGGTAATTAACCTGTTTTCTCGTTGTTTGAGCACGCGTGAAATTGGACAAATTACTCTTGTTTTTGTAATTGTATTTCTTGTTTCGATAGATCTTTTGCCTTGTATTTTAATCCTTGGAAACAATGAAATAACAGGCGTTCATAGTCATCAAAGTCAATGTTAGTATAATCAAATGGGACAACAATTTCATTATTTACGTGTACCACGCCATAATTAATTTCATTGGTTTCTTCATCCAATTTTCCTGCTATCACGAGATCGTGCTCACCCATTTTAATATAATCGTATTTTGGCTTCATGACGATTTCCCCGAGATTATTGATGATCCCCCATTTATTCTTCTTGTTTTTTATACCATAGAACTCATATTGAGATTCACTTGGTAAAATTGGGTCGCCATTGTTGTTGTTATTATAAGACCTCTCACTCTGAGAAGCAAAAGAGTGGTTTGGTTCGTTGTGCGAATTTCTGAATATTGATTCTGGATACATGAAATCAATGAAGTTCACATCGAATACAAAAGATTTTGACTCCGCATTATAAACCTTGACCACTTCGTTTTTACGATATATAAAAAGGCTATCGCTGATCGGTAAGATGGATTCCATAGAATCAACAATAATATTACCTGAAAGATCGAACAAGCGGTATAACTTGTTGTCCAGGGTGAAACCAATTAAAAAATTTCCATTTTGAGTAAGCCTTGAATATATATTGGGGATTATATATTCTCCGTCTATATTCATTAAACCAAATTTTCCATTGATCGTGATGCGGTTGTTTAATTTCGTAACCTCTTTCGCCGCTATGAAAAGCATTTCATTATGGTTTAGCGGTTGCAAATACTTGAATCGGCCGAAGTTTTCACAACTTGTATCCACTAAATTCGTCAGGGTTTTATCCTGAGAAAAATCCGTGGCTATAACCCATTGTTTTTCGAGTGATAATACCGTAGAAAACTCGCAAGGAAGTAAAGTTTTCCCACTTGAATTTACAATCCCTGTCGAACCGCCATTGTATTCTACATAATCCTCATGCAGGTATAGGGTTCCTCGTTCTTCAATCGTAAAAAAAAGACTATCATTGAATACTCTTGGATCGATATGTAAATAAATAGGATCCAATATTATTTTCCCCTTGTTGGTCATAATGCCAAAGGTATTCCCATTATTACTAAATCGAATGAGGGTATCTGGAGTACAAAAAGAAAGGTGGTGGAAGGGGCCTATAGTACTACTGACTTTTCCAGTTAGCGAAATCAATGTACTGTATGGCAACATGGTTTTATAATTCGTTCGGGTAACGATGATGCTCCCAACGGAATTTATTTGGATATGGCTGAATTCAATCGGTAATATTTCCTTTCCGCTGCAATTAAATAATCCATAATCTCCATTTTTTTTAATTCGATAAATGGAGTCCATGCCAAAAATTTCCTCAATTTCCTCGTATTCAATAGGTATAATTTCTTGAAAATTAGAATCTAATAGTCCAAAAACACCATTGATGTTAAAGTTATTTTCTTTGAAGCCACCTTTCTGAACAATGAACTGGTTGTTACTCGTTTTTACAATATTGGAGTAGGATGTCTTGTAGATTCTTTTTGCTTTAACATCGTAGTAACACCATTGATTATTTCTTTGAATCCAAATGTCTTTATCCTTACCAAAGTCAAGTATTTTTTCAAAATGACATTCTAAAAGGACATCTCCCTCTTCATTTATTATTCCAAATCGTTCGACATTTGTCCTCACAAGTTTGGAATAGGGTGTTTCTTTGTGTTTTACATTGGTTATGGTTGAAACGATAAGTAAATTTGGGTTGAATTTAGATCGTTTGATTTCCTTAAAGGCTTTTTTACAGAGGGGTTTCCCATTGATATCCAATAGGCTAATGTTATTCTTTACAGAATTTTTCATGGCGAATATAATCCCTTTGTTGGTTGTTATCCAATCTAATTTATTTGCTTGCAAAGGGATTACTTGATTTAATTTTGAATCCAAAAAACCTTGGTGTTCAAACCGTTCTATTATGTAGCCTAACAAAGAATCTTTGAAAAGAACTTCTTTGATTTTATCATATTTAATTCCATTAACGAGTTTTCCACTATAGTTGTAAAAACCTAGCAGATTATAATGGTCTTTTACGATTAATTGCTGGTTTTTTGTACGGCGAATGGATTTATAATTAGGCCTTAAATTGAATTTTAAATGGTGGCCTAGTGTACCCCATTTACCTTCTTGTTTTACGATATATCCTCCCTCAAAAGGCTTTATTTCTTCAAAAATTTCTGAAAGAAATGCCCCCCGAATATTTGCTAGTTGAACCTCGTTTCTGGAATGGTAGATAGCGATTAGCCTTTCCTTGAGATTAATCATGTCTATCGCAAAGTATAATGGCTCGATGATAATTGTTCCTTTTCGTGAAATGAGGCCTTTACCTTCTTTTTTCGTGATAATGTAATATTCCGATTCTGGATGTAGAGGAGTCAATCCATCGTAAATTGCGTCCACCATAACCTCTCCAGACTTATCTTTCAAACCATAACACGTTTTAATTGCTTTGGAACCATCTTGTACAATGGATATAGTAAATACGGAATCACTCTCGCGTTCATTTGGTTCTTTCGGGTCTATCAAACTATGGGAAGCTATTTCCTCATTCCTTTGTACTTGCTTATTTATTCTTTGAGTGTAACCGATACCTATAGAAAAGGTTATCGTTACTATTAAAGCAGTCTTTTTCATGATTAGGTTTTTCCTTGAAATGCAAAAATCGCTTTTCCGTTACTATTTAATTTTTTTACTTCTACTATGCTTACTAAATCCAATCCTTTTAAGAAAAAATGGTCTCTAAATTTTTGCTTTAGATCAATTTTAACCTCATGCCTCCTTAGTTTAATTGCTATGGAAAATGCTCATGCAATGGATACTGAGGAGGTGCCGCCATCATTCCGCATATCGAAGGTAAATGCTTGGGGGAAACGCAAATTCATTCCACGATATTCATTGGAAAATTTCCTCCCTGAAATAGGTAATCAAGGTGACATGGGTTCATGTACAGGATGGGCAACAACCTATTATGGAATGACGTTGGTAAAACGACTTGAGGGGGGTATAAAAATGCCTGTATTTTCTCCATTAAGTACGTTTAACAGGTATTCCTTTCAAAATAAAGTGGAACCTGACAATAATGGTGCATGGATTGTTCCTTGTCTGAATCTTATAACCCTAAAAGGGTCTCCTACAATAGACGAATATCCTTATCCATATGGTGCACTAGACGATGATCGATCCCGTCACGAATATCGACTCCATAATTACACGCCACTACAGCCTCAAAACGTTGATCAGATAAAGAATGCGATATTAAACCATAACCCAGTTGTAGTTGGTATGGGGATTGTTTCCAACGGAATGGGATTAAATTTGATTGCGCAATACTTGGATAGTAATGGAGTAATTCTCATGGATAATTTTATTGCATCAAGCGTATCCAGCGGACACGCCATGTGTATAGTAGGTTACGACGATGAATTAGGAGGAGGAGCGTTCAAATTGGTTAATAGTTGGGGGAAAGAATGGGGCAAAGATGGTTATTGTTGGTTACGCTATCGTGATTTACGAATAATTAAGGAGGCATATGCCTTGATTCCCAATCGTTTTCCGAAACCAAGTTTAAAGAACCGATTTGAGACACAGATTTTAGAAATTAACAATACCTCGGATAAACGGATTTATATTTCATATGGATTAAATACAATTGATGGAATAAAGACCAAGGGTTGGATAATGATTGAAGCGGGTGAATCGCTGGATATTGCCATCGATGAACGAATAAATAACGAAATTTACCTACTCGCCATGAACGAAAATGGAGAATTGGTTAAAAATAACAAAAAAAGTGGAGAACTTTTACCTGTTTGTCCCGATCGAGCATTTGAATGCTTCAATACCGATGGGTATGACGGAGAATCAGCTACCTATATAAGGTACCATCTGAGTGACCAAAAAAGAAAGGCAAGTTTTGATCTCACTTGTTTCAGTAGAGTAAACATTGATCAGCGTTAAACGCAGTACTAAAAACACTTTTAAGGAGTGTCTTGACTGCCTAATTATACCTACCTTAGGGTATTCTATGGAGTTAAAGAAAATAGCCGTAACTGGAGCAACTGGTCATATCGGAATCGTTGTTGTAAACGAATTACTACATCGTGGATACCAGGTACGAATTCTCACGCATCGGGATACACGCTTTTATGAGAATATTGCCGTGGAACCTTATCACGGTGACTTGAAGGATCTAAAAGCAATGGATGCATTCCTTGAAGGATGCGATGCGTTAATTCACCTGGCTGGAAAGGTTTCCATTGACGGAGACAAACAAGGAAGGGTCGCATGGATCAATGTACATTGTGTTCGCGTAATTATGGAATCTGCTTTGCGGATGAAATTAAAGCGGGTGGTTCATGTTTCTTCTATTCATGCATATGATCCACATCCCGCATTCGAGGTAATGAATGAAACGCGCAATTTTGTTGGAGAGGATGGATACGCCTATGACCGAAGTAAACGCGACGGGCAAAAGGTGGTAATGGAACTTTGCAAGCAGGGCCTTCCTGCAATCATAGTAAATCCAACCTCGGTTATAGGCCCTCCGGAAAATGCTTTATCCCTTCAAGGAAAAGCGATATTACAAATATACCAAGGTAAGATTCCAGCGGTCTTTCGTGGAGGCTACGATTGGGTGGATGTGAGAGACGTAGCTCATAGCCTTTGTAATGCCCTACATCTTGGGGAAATCGGCGAGGTATATTTTCTATCGGGAAAGTACCTCACCATGCAAGAACTCATTGGATGGGTAGCCAAGGTGAAAGGAGTACCCCTTCGGGTGGTTACGGTTCCCGTATGGATGGTTCGCTTGGGTTTACCTTTCGTCAAAGGAATGGCTTGGCTAACAAATAAACCCCCATTGTATACCGCGGAGTCCATTAAAATTCTATTGGAAGGTAATCGGTTTATTTCCCATCAAAAAGCAAGAATGGCCCTACAACACAATCCTCGAGATATAGAAACTACCCTCAAGGATCTCATTCAATGGTTCAAAGAAAAAGGGTATATTTCTGACTAATAAACCCCAATAGATGAGTAATGAACTTTATTTTACGATAGCTTTGTCATGGATAGGTATAGCCGTAGTCACCTTTGTTTATTTATTTAAGCAAAAAGCGCCTTATGGTAGACACTCCAATGAGCGTTGGGGTCCCATGATTGACAACCGTTGGGGTTGGTTTATTATGGAGGTTTTTGTGCTCGTAATCCTTGCCTATTTTTTATGGGATGCTAAAAAGCAGCTTACTGTGGTAAGTGGAATAATGGTTGGGCTCTTTGTGTTTCATTATTTTAATCGATCCATTATTTTTCCGCTACGTCTGAAGACCAATGGTAAAAAAATGCCAGTGATTATTATGGTATCTGCCATGTTCTTTAATACCATGAATGGATTTTTCATGGGGTATTATTTTGGAAACTTCGCTTCCTATACCATCGATTGGTTCTTGGATTCACGATTCATTATTGGAATGATGGTCTTTTTTACAGGAATGGCAATTAACTGGCACTCAGACGCCCTGTTAATTAACCTGCGTAAACCTGGAGAGACCGGGTATAAAATCCCGCAAGGGGGGTTGTTTAAATGGGTATCGTGTCCAAACCTATTGGGCGAGGTAATTGAATGGGTAGGTTTCGGAATATTAACCTGGAGTTTACCCGGTGTGGTTTTTGCGATCTGGACCTTTGCCAATGTTGTTCCGCGTGCGATTTCACACCACAAATGGTATCAGGAGAAATTCGTAGATTACCCGAAAGATCGTAAGGCCATTCTTCCCTACCTATGGTAATCGGCCCTTTTTAGTTTAGCGTGTATCTAATTCCGCTTGCAGTTCCAATACCGGGCGTAAAGCGAGGGGAATGGTTAGGAATACTAAGGATAGAAACGAAAGGACGCAGTTCCGTATATACCATCCATGGTATCCAGAATGGGCGTTTTGTTCCGAGTTTAAACCCAATACCTAAGGGAACATAGGCGGTAGTTCCCCACGCCATTTTATTGGAAAAGGTTTCATATTCCCCTGAAAAGGATGAGGTACCTTTGTTTTCGTTGTTTACTACATAGCTGTTAATGCGTTCGCCGTAGCTCAAGGTGGTCCTTGATTGATAACTCAGCCCAAGGGACAGCCCAAGACCAGCAGTAAATGCCCAGCGTTTTCCGGCTTCGTTTTCCCAAATATAGGCACCGTCTAACCGCAGTTGTTGGTTGCTGTAATTTCCTGAATAATATTGATATACGATGCTATCTGCAAAAATCATGAAACCATTTTGAACGGATATAAAGGTATCCACAACAAAGGATTGCGTGTAGGTTCCACGGGTATTCAACAAGTTGTTTTTTACCGTAGACAATCCAATTCGCAAGGTTCCTGATGGATGTTTAGGGAGTTTTAATCCAACTTGAATGGCGTTGAAGGAAGCGGTATTGGTTACCAAATTATTACCGTTAACATTCGGGGAGTAGGGGTATAATTCATTCTGTGAGAATGCACTAAAATCCTTTCCCATAATCATTGAATTTGGAGCTAGATCGTTGAAACCATCCAACGCAACATTGGGGTTAATGAAGGTGATGTGGTTTCCCTGATTTAAATGAAGTTGAGTAATTTTAATTTGACTGGTACCCATATAAGATATCGCCAAAAAAAGGATAGAAACAATTCGTATTTGCATGGTTAAAAATAAGTTGTTACGAAAATAAAAAAAGCGGAAGATTCTTCCGCTTTTCGAATGCTTTATTGTGCTATTAAATTATAAACCTCCACTGGTAATACGCTGTATCGCCTTTTTTATTCGTGGACCTGTACTTGGATCCGTAGCACAAGAAGAGGAGTTATTTTTTAGTTTAATAAATTTCGCAGCGAAGGAACTTTTTTCTGCGATCAGGGAAAGATCCTTAGGGTTTTTTTTAAATTCTTTTGCGAACGTAACGGCTTCATCCGCCAAGGCCTCGAAATCGCTTGCAATCTTATCACAGTCTGAAGAAGCGAATTCTTCTTCATCAGTTTCCATTTCGCTTTCCACTTCGCTATCTTCTACATCATCGGAACCCGAAGAAGCCGTAGAACCACCCGCATATTTTTCTAAACTAGAGATTAACTTAACTTTTTTAGCCTTACTTGGGTCATCTACCCGGCTCGCACTAAATTCTAACCAAAGGGATTCACCTTTTTTCAAGGAGCGTAATTTAATAAAGGGATCTGGGGATGCAAAGGATAAACCCGTTTCTACAGGTACATCGCTCTCACCAAGAATATCCGCTTGAACATCGTATTTTAAACTATCGGCAATTCCTTCGTGGTCAAACTTTGCATGTTCGACGTCGAAAGCAAATTCCCTTGAGGTACGCTTTACTTCTACTAAAAGCTTTGCGCTGTATTTTTCAACTTTTAAAACCGCCTTTATAACCTCAAAATTGGAGGATAAGTCACCGTTCATGGCCTTGTCTACGGCTATGTTATATTCCCCAACTTTACGTTCCGTTGACTTATCATCGTCTTTGTTTCCGCCACAACTTACAATAAGAAAGGCAATGCTCAGGAGGGTACTAAAATAGGTTAAGGTTTTTTTCATGGTATTGGGTTTTTAATTTCTCACGAAGATAAAAATTAATTAATTTGCTCACGAGGTAGTGGCATTTATTCGAAGCTAAATTTCCAATATCCTTTTCTTCGTGGATTAAGGTATGCAATATAGGGTGTCTTGCCAATAGGAATATCCTGCCCAAATTCCGAGGGCATTGCTTATGTTGCTTGGAATTTGAACGGGAGAAGAAAAAGGGCTACCGTTGCTTTGCATTTGCGATAGGCGTTTGTCAAAAAAATCAAAAACTGGGAGTTCAATGTGTGAAAAGCGAATTACAACACTATCCCCGTATTTAAAATGTCGCTTATATCCTGAAGGGTAGGTGGTATCTTTCTTTGGGTATCGGGTTTCAAAAGAAATAGCCAAACCGTTAAAAAACGCATCGTTAAAATAGGATTCTCCTCCATGTCGAAATTGTTGGTCTTTGGGCAAGCCGTTGTAGGAAGTAATGAGTTTAGACTCCCAACGGTAGGCATTACGCTCCGTGGAAGGATCGTTAAGATAGGCTCGGCATAACCCAAACATTGGATTCTCTGCATCCGGTATCCACTGGGTTTGTGCTAAGGGAACCGGTGAGAGGATTTCCGTTGTTCCTACATGTACTTTATTCTCATAGGTGATACTAAGGGTGTATTTCTTACCTACCAAACCTTTCATTAAGGGGTTTACGGTTGAGTAAACATAGATGGGCAGGAGGTTAATTTCATGTACTTCTAAGTTCAACATTTCTGCTAATGAAATTTGGCTTTCTAATGGCAATTGACTGGGGGAGAACAGGGTTAAGGAAAGAGTATCGACGCCATTGGTTACTGTAACCTGAGCAGTCGTCACATTTGAGGACAGGTAAGACCCTAGATTCGCCGGCTCATATAAATACTGGGATTGGGTTAGAAATACAATGGGGAAACCATTGGATTCAATTCTTCCGTCAACGACTAACTGTTTTTCCTTAACGGGAATATCTATATTAACCTCCTTGGTGCAAGAAAAAAGCAATAATCCGAGAAGTAGAAAATTAAATCTCAAAGGGTTAAAAGTAAACCTCAAAGTTAGTTCATTTTGGTAATTATAAACTCAGTTCGTCGGTTTTTGGCATGGAGTTCTTCAGAGCAATCGGACACGACGGTACCTTCGCAGGGACAATCAACGATTAATTTCGTTTCCCCATAACCAACCCCCGAAATGCGTTCTGGTTTCGAAATTCTCTTTTTGATGTAATCGGCCGAAGCTTTAGCCCGGTTTTGAGAGAGTATTTGGTTTGATGCCACCGAAGAACGGCAATCGGTATTCGACCCTAATTCAATTACCATGTTCGGGTATTGATTCATGATTTTTACAATTTTATCCAATTCTAGGGAAGCATCCGGACGGATGGTATATTTTCCTCGATCAAAATAGATAGGTTTTATATCAATTAAGTCCGCGAGGTAAAAGGAATTTCGCTTTCCGTTTGGTCGTCGCTGATAAAACCTTGATTGTTTTGTGAAACATACCCATCACCATTGGGATCAAAAATAGAAGGACCTGTTCCAGTTGCGGGTTGAACAATCATTCCAGGCGTTTGAGCCAACACTGAACAATGCAATAGGAAAAATAGAGTAGAGGCTAGTATAATTCGAAACATATTTGGACTTTTTTTCGGGTGCAAAGATACAAATACTTGATTAGGTTTTGAAAAAGTATAATTCTAGAGGGATTGTAAGCAATAAAAAAACCCGAAACATATACGTTTCGGGTTTTAGCACCTGGTTAAAAAGTTATTTCACTTTCTTAACAATAAATTCCGTTCTACGATTTTTGGCGTGTTCTTCTTCCGGACAATCCGAAACGACCTTACCTTCGCATGGACAGTTCACTTTTAGTTTGGATTCACCGTAACCGATACCTGAGATACGAGTTGGTGTGGTGATTCTCGTTTTTATGTATTCAGCTGAGGCCTTAGCACGGTTGTCTGAAAGTTTTTTGTTCGCGTCCTTCGTGCCTCGACAGTCGGTATGTGAACCCAATTCGATGACCATATTTGGGTATTCGTTCATAATGGCGACAATTTTGTCCAATTCTTGGGCCGCATCGGTTCGAATTTCAAATTGACCATAATCGAAATAAATGTCGTTGAGCTGCATAATTTTAGATAAGTCAACACCCACTTCCACCTTACCAATGCTAAGATCGATAAAATCATTCATCTTTACCGTTCCAGAGGCTTTTGGAGTATATACAAAATCTATCAGTTTAGTGGCATAGTCTGTTTTTTCAAGTTTCACTTCAATGCGTTGGTCTTTTCCGTACGTGAGGTTCTCAAATGCTTTTTCAAACATCCCCGTTTCACTGGTAGTGCTAGTAAGTAAAATAGCTCCCGTATTCAAATCCTTCAAAGTAACTTTCACTCCATTCAGCGCAAGCCCGGATTTGGCGTCCGTAACTTTTCCAATATGGGTAATGTTTGGACGGTTTTCTAGGGCCACGTTTTGTTTGATTTTTGGCGTATTGAAGTCCGTATTCAAGGCAAACGATTCGTTCTTGTGATCCGTTTTTGTAACCTCAACGGTGTAGACTTGATCGGGTTCTAGGTTGGTGTTGTAATACCCCTTGTTATCGGTGGTGAGGGTCGTTACTACTTCTCCTTTGCTGTTTTTAATAACTAAGGATGCTTCACGAAGCGTATCTTTCGTGTTTAAATCGGTAACAATACCACTCATGATGACCTTAAATACGATAGGGCGTAATTGATTAAACGTGTATACGTCGTCGTTGTTTTTGTTTCGCGTGGAACTGAAATACCCTTGGTTTTCGGCATGAAAAACGAGAGCAATATCATCGGAAGGGCTATTGATGGGTGCCTCTAAGTTGATAGGATTAAAGACATCTTTTCCGTTTTTGATTTCGGTTACCCACAAATCATACCCACCCAAACCTTTTAATCCATTTGATGAAAAAAACAATTGCCCTTCTGGGCTAAACCAAGGAAAAAACTCGTTGCCAGAGGTATTAACCTTAGGACCGAGATTAATCGGATTGGTAATGGTTCCATTTTCGGAAAGGGTAGCTACGTACAAATCGGTTCCTCCTTGTCCTCCTTGCATGTCAGAAGCAAAGACAATTAGATCCCCTGAAGGAGAAATAGCTGGATGTCCAATGGAGTAATTTTCGTTATTAATGGCGCATGGTTCCACCTTTGACCATTTACCTTTTGCATCTACCGATGCTGTAAATAATTTTAGCTCCCTTTTTTGGGTTTTTTTACTTTTCTTTTTAGCATTTCTCGTGAAAAAAACTCTTTTTCCATTTGGGGTAAAGCACAAGGGACCCTCATTGAATTTACTGTTCGAAATTCCCTGGAATCCTGAAACCTTATTGGTTTTCGGAGTCACTTCAAAATAATTAAAGAAAGGTTGGTCGTTGCTGCCCACGCGTTTAACGATGCCCCATTCACGTCCGGATACCAAGACTAAGGCATTGCTACCTGGGTTTTTGTATAGTCCGATTTCAGCGGATTCTGAATTGAATTCAACGTTTCCGGTTGAAAAGTAAGGGCTGTTGTCTTGAGAAAATCCAAGCGTGAAAGTTCCCACAAAAAATAAAATAAATATAGCTTTAGTCATGGTTCGTTGGATTAAAAATAACGAGGTGATTTAACATCGGATTTTTTGTAATTAAAATCATATGAAAGCAAGATTTCAAACGTGCCATTGTTATAATTTCGAATTGGGCTCATGCCGTATTCAGCCGCTAAACCAACCCTTAGCTGACGATTAACTTGATATTGCGCAAATCCTCCGGCTGCAGCATTCCAACGATTCATCGCTCCCAACCACAATTTATCCGCATAAATCCCGGCTAAAGAAATATCCAAACTGATGGGGGCGCCAACCGTAGCTTTGGTTTGAACGCTCGGTCGTAATTTCCATGACTTGCACACAGGGAATACACCACCAACAATTCCGAAATAGTGTCGCTGTTCGCGGTAAGAATTTGGTGTGCTACCGCTATTTTCTAGAAGCCGAGGGGAGCTTACCCCAAGAAAGAAATGCTCATCGTGGTAGTAGATTCCGAAACCAACATTGGGATTGATTTGATTCGTAACGTTCTGAAAGGCTGGATCGTTTTGTTGAACGTTAACGAATTCTCCTGTGCCTACATTTAACATATTCATACCGCCTTTTAATCCAAGCGCTAAGCGTGCTTTATCACCAAGTTTTAGCGTATAGGAAAAGTCAACATATACCATATTTTGTCTCACAGGACCAATCATATCATTTACCGCAGTAAGACCCAATCCTACGGATCGATAGTTCAATGGCGTGTGAAGACTAAAGGTAGTTGACCTGGGCGCACCGGCAAATCCAACCCATTGTTCCCGGTGGATGGCGGTAGCACTCAACATTCCTGAACTTCCTGCATAGGCAGGATTAACATGCAAAAAGTTGTCAAAATACTGCGTAAATTGAGGATCTTGCTGCGCTTGAACCATTGTGGTAAAAAACAAGGCACTATAAATGAAAAGTCTTTTCATAACTCGAAACTGAGATTGTTATTAACGCTTAATGTATAAATATCCCTCTTGAACGTCTGAACCGTCGCCCATTTTATCAAAAAGAAAGAAATAGGTACCTTCTGGCAATAACTCCCCACCTAAAGTGGAAGCGTTTGCCTTTCCAACGAATTGGTTGGTATAACCCGGACCATAGTGATAAACTTCTGTTCCAAAACGGTTGTAAATGGATAAGTGGTTGTTTTGGTAATAATCTGCCCCCGTTATGGTCCAAGCTTCATTGAAATTATCGCCGTTCGGTGAAATACCTTCAGGAATGATTAATTCTTTAAAACAACTGGCCAATGCTGGAAGAGGATCGCATGGATCTAGTGGATTGCTTCCTTGGTTCACCTCTTGTCCGTCATTGATTCCATCGCCGTCGGTATCCGGATTAAATGGGTCCGTAGTCAAGGTAGCTTCCGTTCCATTGGTTAAACCATCGCTGTCGCAATCGGTATCGTTGTAAAGAGAACCAACAGGAAGCGTAATGCTCGAAGCTACAAAACTACATGGATCGACTATAACCGTATTATCTACCACTTCTGTTCCATTTGTCACCCCATCCTCATCACAATCCCATGTATTCCATGCGGCACTTGTTGGTACTGTTTGGCTAGAAACGATAAATTCACACCCGCTTTGTGGATCGGTATTGTCCGTTAATTCATCGCCATTCAACACCCCGTCACCGTCACAATCTTCATTCATCCAAACCGAAGTTTGAGGCATGGTAATGCTAGTAGCTAGGTAGTTGCAAACATCTAAATAATACGTGCTGTCTTGAAGTTCATCTGCGTTTTGAACACCGTCCCCGTCGCAGTCTAGGAAAAACCAAAGCGAATTTTGTGTCAGCGTAATATTCGCAGGAAGTAAAGAACACGGGTTTGTTGGGTTGGTATTGTTGGATAATTCATCGGCATTGGTAACGCCATCGCCATCGCAATCTAAGGCATCCCAACCGGCTGCGGGCGTTAAGGAAATGCTTATGGCATAGAATGAACACCAATCCATCCCGTTAGTATTGGATAAAATTTCATTACCATTCGTTACCCCATCCCCATCGCAATCCAAGGCTTCCCAAGCGGTTGATGGGTTGGTATTTTGAGCCATAAACGGAAAAGAACAGTTGCTATTGAAGTCAAAGCCCATCCCTAATTCAAGCCCATTGGTGTATCCATCTCCATCACAATCCGCATTCACCCAAACGCTGCCATAGGTTAAAGACTGGCTCGCGGTTAAATAATCGCATGGATTGTTAGGGTCAGTGTTGTCTGCGTTTTCAATAGCGTTTGGAACTCCATCGCCATCGCAATCCGCGGTAGGATTTAAGGCGCAAGGATTTACTGTAATATGCACCCAAGCTTGAACACAAATATCCGTAAGCGGTGCTGCAGAGTCACAAATTTGATAAAAGATGGAGTCAGCACCAACATATCCAATGGTTGGCGTGTAAACGATCTGTCCGTTCAACAGGGTTGCTGTTCCATGCACTGGGCCAAAGAGTATTGCAACACTGGATAGGTCAATCGGATTGTCAATATCCGAGTCGTTTGCCAATTGGTTGAGCGTCGTAATCGAATTTTCCCCTACTGTAAACGCATCGTTAAGCGCTACTGGGGCGTCATTAACCGGTGTAATATCAATGAAAAGGGTATCATTACTGCAAGCTGAAGGAAGCGGTGAACCTGCGTCACAAACCGAAACTACGATGGTTTCTGTTCCGTAGAAATCTGGATTGGAAACGTAGGTGAATGCTCCATTCGCACTTATCGTGAACGTACCATTCGTTGCATTAACCACAGGGATTAGATTACAGCTCAATAGAGCGTTTTCAACGTCGTAGTCTCCATTAGACAATACATTTCCTGTTTGAAGGCCTACATCTTCCGTAACGGACAGATAATTAGAAAAGGTTATCGGTGCGTCATTTACTGCGGTTAAGTTAACGGTAATTTGTCCTAAATTGGAAACCTGACCCAGGTTGTTTTGAATGCTGTACGAAATGCTCTCGGTTCCATTGAAATGCGCGTTGGGCACAAAAATAACGTCGCCCGTAAAATAGTCAACCGACCATTGACCATTAGCACTGGTAAAGGAAGATTGATTCCCAGCCAACGAGGGATTGATGTCGATGGATGACAGCACTAAACTGCTCGCATTGGCTACGTCGTTGTTTTGAATGGCTGTAACGGTGATTACCTGGTCTTCGTTTCCTATTCCATTATCGTTGTTCGCAACGGGTTGTGCGAAAAAACAAGCAGGGGCCAAGATTAACAGAAGAATTTTTGTGAATTGGCGTATTATGGTAATTTTTTGATTCATTGAGTCAAAATTTTTTTGAGCCCAAAGATAAGTAAAAAATTCAATAACTATTCGTTAAAATTCCGTTTCGGCATAATGAGATTTCAGTTAAACCTCTTGAGTAACAGCTTGGTAATCTTAAAAAAGAACCCAAATCCACCCACCCATTGCAATAAGTGTACAGACAATCAAGGAAAATACGATGTTGCTTTGCAAGGAAATGCTTGAGGAAGCTTCTGATTTTTTAAAGAAAATTAGGAGTAATCGAAGGTAGACAAAAGCACCAAAGATGCTGCTCAATAGGCCGAACAAACCTAGCCAATGATGCGCCTTAAAGGTGTCTTGTAGGAT
>CAIJTF010000035.1 GCA_903823565.1 uncultured Flavobacteriales bacterium | reverse complement strand
TTGCAAGGAAATGCTTGAGGAAGCTTCTGATTTTTTAAAGAAAATTAGGAGTAATCGAAGGTAGACAAAAGCACCAAAGATGCTGCTCAATAGGCCGAACAAACCTAGCCAATGATGCGCCTTAAAGGTGTCTTGTAGGATTAATAATTTACCAAAAAAACCTGAAAGGGGAGGAATGCCCATCAAGGAAAGGATAGCAACCAATCCAAAAAAACCAAGGATTGGGTTTTGGTATCCAACGCCTTCGAACGATTGTAGAAGATCATCTTTTGCATCAATCGACATGGAAATGAATAAAAGCATGAGGGTTGCGGCTACGTAGGGAATGAGGTAAATCAGGAGTCCATTACAGCTGGCATTTTCGTTGGGTAGGAGGGTTAGTAATGCAAAGCCTGTACTGCTGATGCCAGTAAACGAAACCATGCGCTTTAAAGAAGTTTGGTTCAATGCAGACAAATAACCTACCAACACAGACCCTATAATGACGAAGGATAGCGCGAGGTTCCAGGTGTCACCCATGTTTTTGAATGCGGTATTAAAGAGTTTGAATGCTGCTACAAAAACACTGATTTTAACAATGCTAACCATGAATCCAAGTACATTTTTTGAGCTGGCTTGATAAATATCGGGATTCCAAAAATGAAAAGGGAAGCCGCCCAACTTAAATAAAACCGATCCAAGGATCAGTAAACTACCAACCGGTAAAAGTATTTCGGGATAAAACGCATTTGCCGGTTTTGGGGAACTTGTTAAATCAAGGTTGAAATGTCCAACAGCGCCATACGTTAACGCAATGCCCATTAGCATGATGGCAGTAGCCAAGGAACCCATAAAAAAGTACTTAAGCGCACCTTCAGCGGCAAAGGTTGTATTTTTCTTGGAACCTACTAGAACATATACAGGAATCGAGAGAATTTCAACCCCCAGAAAGAACATAAAATAATCGGTAGCCCCCAACAATATCAATCCCCCGCAAAGGGCAAAGATCATCAGTGCGTTAAGGTCTCCATAGGTTGATTGGTCATTTTTTTCTTTTGAGAAAGAGGCTAATTGAATTAATGCAGTGAAGAGGATTAGGGCAATTGCGCTGTGAGACACCAGCGTTTTTTCACCCTCAAACTCCAAGGTCTCGCTAAAGGATTTTAACAGCGGTTCATACGTTCCGTGAAAACCCATCAGTAATCCTGCTGTAAGCAAACCAACGAGGTTCA
Source organism: uncultured Flavobacteriales bacterium (assembly GCA_903823565.1). GTDB lineage: Bacteria > Bacteroidota > Bacteroidia > Flavobacteriales_D > Crocinitomicaceae > UBA952. The sequence goes on along the minus strand of CAIJTF010000035.1, from coordinate 24,236 downwards.
GGCATAAATTTAGAACAGGTTTATTTTTCATTCCCAGAAAAAGGGAAAGAATACCAGTTAAAAACAAAAGTAAAATTGCATCCATTATCGTATAGTTAACGCTGGGTTCTGGGTGTGAAGTATTATTTGTTCAATGCTCGGCTTTATAATCTGAATTAAAAATTCCGGAAACAAGCCAATAAATAGAGTTAAAGCAGTAATGATAAAGTAAACAATGATTTCATTCACGGGTAAGTCTTCGAAAGTCCCTATCGCCGGAGCACCCATCATGCTCATTTGATAGCTCCTTAGCATGTAAACCGCACCCAATACGAGGGTTAAAGAAGATAGAACCCCCAACCAAAGGTTAAACTGGAAAACGGACTTTATCAAAAGAAATTCCCCTAGGAAACCTGCGGTTAGGGGCACTGACAAAGCAATTAGGGTAATTATACCAAACCAAACTCCGAATGTAGGGGCTAATTTGGCAATACCTCCCATGGTAGAAAGTTCTTTTGAACCGAACCCAACTTCCAAACGGTTTGCGGCCAAAAACAACCCTATGGCAATTAACGAGTGATTTAACATTTGAACTACCGAGGCGGTAAGCGATTCTTGGGTAAAAATCATAATGCCAGCCACGATGAGCCCGAGATGGCTTAGAGAAGCGAAAGCAAATACTTTTTTAATGTTGTTCTCTCTCGTTGCTATTAAAGCACCATATAAAATTCCAACCACACCTAGGAATATAATCGGAAGTTGCCAGAAGGACAAACCGCCGGGGTTTAAAGGAATCATCCATTTAATTAATCCAAACAAGGCCATTTTCAACATGATTGCCGATAACAACATCGTTCCCGCCATGGGAGCCGCGTCGTAGGTGTTCGCTTGCCAACTGTGGAAAGGGAAGATTGGGATTTTTATTGCAAAAGCGAGCAGAAATCCAGACATAATCCAGCAGGCGTATTGAGCGGGAATCACTACCTGTAACAGGTGTCCGTAGGCAAAGGATACAAAACCAAATTGCGTCAAGGCGATCAGTGAAAACAACATACCAAGCGACCCGAAAAGCGTGTAAAGGAAAAACTTAAACCACGTTTTTTGTGAGTCGTTGGCCCCAAACCAATATAAAATAAGAAAAATAGGAATCAATGCAAGTTCCCAAAACACGTAAAACAACAAACCATCTTGGGCCAAAAACAGGCCATTCAGACCAAATTGCATCAACAGAAAAAGTCCGTTAAACAAGGAGGACCGGCTTTCTTCCTTGCTTAAATTCGCTAGTGCCACTAGAAAAAACACAAGGTTTGAAAGGCCTACCATCACCAAGGACAAGCCGTCGTATCCAATTTCCATACTGAAACCTAAGGCATTTGCTTTTGAGAGGGAAAATAGGGTTTGGTAGGTATCAGGTTGATAGGAAAATAAACGAGCCAATCCTGCGCCAAGAGAGGTTAAGGAGGCTGCAAGGATAAAATATCGACCGAATTTTGGTGACACAATGAAGGCCACCAAACCAAAATAAAGGGGGAGTAAAACTAATTCCAAAATGTCGCTTTTATTATAAATACCAATACTAACATCGTCAATCCAAAAACCATCCACATTAAATAGGATGATAACTTTCCATTCTGTAACCTACCCATAATTTCACCCCCTTTTTTACTCCATTGGGCTACCCCGAAAACGCCAGCGAGGAATACCCTTTTTTCGAGCTTTTGGTTTAGAAAGGTTCCAACGCATTGCGTAGGAAGCACCCAGATGCGGTGGTAAAATTCATCCCAAAATAATTTTCTAGCTGATAGCCTTTCCCATCCTGAAAGGTCTTGATCATCCTTCGCTACGTTTCCTTTTTTAACGTATTGTTGGTAAGCCCACCCCAATGTGCCAAGGCATACCAAACTCGCTACGATCATTAACGCAAGAGTTAGGTTAGGTGAAGCTTCATGGCCATGAATTTTATGGAGGCCATAACTTTTGTTTAAATAGGTTGAAAGCCAATGGCTTCCTTTGTGAAAGAATATTCCGGGTAAATTTAATATCCCACCGACCAAAGAAAGTACCGACAGAATCACCAACGGAATGGTCATGTTTAACGGGCTTTCGTGCACATGGCTCCATTGGGCTTCCGTTCCACGAAAACGGCCATGGAAGGTTAAGAAATACAGGCGAAACATGTAAACGGCAGTCATGAGCACAGAAAACATAATAACCCCATACAAACCGATGTTTGCCTCGAAGAGATGTCCTATGATTTCGTCTTTTGAGTAGAAGCCTGAGAGCAAGGGAAACCCTGTGATCGCTAGGGTACCCATTAAAAACGTAGCATGCGTGATTGGCATCGCTTTGCGTAATCCCCCCATCTTTCGAATGTCTTGTTCGTGGTGCATGCCATGAATTACACTTCCGGAACCTAAGAACAGAAGTGCTTTGAAAAACGCATGAGTGGTAACATGAAAAATGGCAACGGTATAAGCTCCCAAGCCCAGCGCAACCACCATTAATCCCAATTGTGAAACGGTTGAATAGGCCAAAACTTTTTTAATATCGTTTTGGCGAAGGGCCATAAAAGCAGCGGCGAGGGAAGTAGCAATACCAATGTAAAGCATTACATCCTTGGCGATTGGAGCCAGTTCAAAAAGAAAGTTTGAGCGAGTAACCATATAGATACCAGCAGTAACCATGGTAGCGGCATGAATCAGTGCGGAAACGGGGGTAGGTCCAGCCATGGCATCGGGAAGCCAAGTAAATAAAGGAATTTGGGCGCTTTTTCCGGTTGCTGCTAAAAACAAACACAAGGTAATGCCTAAGAGCGTAAGATTACTGAATGTGAATCCCGAATGGGAATCAACGGCGGTAGCAATTTGATCAAATTCTAGGCTATGAAACGTTGTTAAAAGCATGAAACAAGCGAACAACAAACCAACGTCTCCAATGCGGTTCATCACAAAGGCCTTACGCGCAGCCAAACTATTTGCAATTCCTTTCTCGGCATCGCTGTAATGAAAACCAATGAGTAAAAAGGAGCAGATGCCCACGCCTTCCCAACCAAAAAACAAGACAAAATAATTGCTTCCTAGAACCAGAAGCAACATAGCGAAAATGAATAAGTTTAAATAGACAAAAAACTTGCTATACCCCTCGTCCGTAGCCATATATCCCATAGAAAATAGGTGTATAAGCGTACCAATACCCGTGATAATAAGGGTCATCCACAATGAAAGCGAGTCCAGCAGGAATTGAACATCCAGAGAAAAATTAGATAGGGTTAAAAGGTTAAAGGCTTTTATTTTCTGTGCGCCATCGATTTGATTGAATAGCATCAGTGCCAACACAAAGCATAAACCAATCATCATCGTAGAAAATCCACCCGCTATGTTTTTCGATAAGCGTTTACCAATAAAAACATTAAAGGCAGCCCCTACCAAGGGAAGGCTTAGCAATAAATAGAGTAGGGTACTTACATTCATGAACGGTCGTTTATTTGGTTAAATAGACTGATGTCTATGGTTCGTAATTTTCGATACGCTAGAATTATGATGGATAAGCCAACGGTGGCTTCCGCAGCGGCAACAACTACGATAAAAAACACAAAAATTTGTGCGTTTGCCAACTGATAATACGTAGAGAAGGCTACTAACAATAAATTGACGGAATTGAGCATAAGTTCAATACACATCAAGAGCACAATCATATTCCTTCGCAGCATAACGCCGACCATCCCAATGCTAAAAAGCAGCAAGGACAAAACCATGAAAAACTCTATGTTAAGTGGGGCACTGCTTGTTTCCATTATTCAAGGATTAAATTTTCTTTTTTCGCTAGTAAAATGGCGCCAACCATCGCAGAAATAAAAAGGATTGATGATATCTCAAAGGGTACCACATAATGGGTAAAGAGTTCGTTACCGAGTTGTTTTACTAACCCAATGTTCGAAAGGGTCATACCGTGTGTTTTTCCCGCTAAAAGGACATTTTTCAAGGCCCCCAAGAGTACAACGAAGAGTAAACCACCAGAACTGATAGCAATTACCTTTGAAATCATGGGAGTTAGAGGTTCTGATTCTTTGTTAAGGTTCAGTAACATGAGTACAAATAGGAAAAGCACCATGATTGCTCCGGCATAAACAATAATGTTCACGATGGCCAAGAATTGCGCATTCATCATGATGTATAGGCCGGAAATGAAAAAGAAGGTTACAACAAGGTACAAAACACTGCGAACAGGGTGTTTGCTTAGGATAACCATGAGGGCAGAGGCCAAGGCCAAGCCGCCAAGAATTTGGGTAATTAAGGAACTAATCATACGTGGGTTCGTTTTCCAGTGAATTGTCTTTTGGTGATGTCAATGCGTGCCGTCTCGCTTTCAACCAGTTTATCTTTACCGTAGATGAATTCACCCCTTTCAAATTGGGTAGGAACCAAGCGATCGGTTAAAAAGATGGCCTCCTTCGGGCATGCTTCCTCACACAAACCACAGAAGATACACCTGAGCATATTGATTTCGTATACGGAGGCATACTTTTCTTCTCGATACAAATGCTTTTCATCTTTGGTTCGTTCAGCTGCCGTCATCGTAATTGCTTCTGCAGGACAAGCTACCGCGCAAAGTCCACAAGCCGTACAATTTTCACGTCCTTGCTCATCGCGTTTTAGTACGTGCATTCCACGGTAAACGGGGGCAAATTCACGAATTTCTTCCGGATATTTTACCGTCTTTCTCCGTTTTAACATGTGACGAAGTGTTACCATCATTCCTTTCAAAATAGCCGGTAAATACAACTTTTCAACCCATGTCATGGGTTTATCAGAAACTATTTTCTTTCTATTCGTTAGACTTTCCATGTTGCATTTAATTTAAAACCACCCATTAGACCACGCCGTAACAAAACCAGTAATGAGCATATTCACGAGTGCAATCGGAATTAACACCTTCCACCCAAGGTGCATCAATTGATCAAAACGAAAACGAGGAATGGTCCATCGTATCCACATAAAGACAAAGATGAATAGGAATATTTTTAGGAAGAATACGCTCAGACCAAGAACTGCAAGCAGGTTAGGACTTTCTGCAAAATAATCCATTCCCGGAAAGTTATACCCTCCGAAAAATAATATGGCCATAATAGCAGAAGATACAAACATGGCTACATATTCCGAAAAAAGAAAAAGGCCTAGCTTCATAGAACTGTATTCGGTATGGTAGCCACCAATTAACTCATTCTCACATTCAGGTAGGTCAAACGGCGCTCGGTTCGTTTCCGCTAGGGCACAAATGAAAAAAACTACGAAGGCTACGGGCTGGTAAAAAATATTCCAGTTCATGCCCGCCTGACTTTGCACAATTTCCCTTAAATCTAAACTCCCTGAAATCATGATAATTGTGATCGCGGAAATTCCCATGGCCAATTCGTAAGAAATCATTTGCGAAGACGCTCGAATGGCTCCGAAAAGGGAATATTTATTATTCGAAGACCAGCCCCCAATCATGATACCGTATACCCCGATAGAAATAACCCCAAAGGCGAATAAGATACCAATGTTTAGTTCAGCGACTTGTAGGCTAATCGTACGTCCAAAAAGGTGTAGATCTGGTCCCCATGGTATGATAGCACTCGTAATCAATGAGGTAAACATAGCAATGCCAGGACCAATAATAAACAACCAACGGTCGGCATTAGATGGCGTAAAATCCTCTTTTAAAAACATTTTCACTCCATCTGCAATGGGCTGAAGAATGCCAAACGGTCCTGCGCGATCTGGTCCAACACGGTCCTGTATCCATGCCGCCAGTTTTCGCTCGAAATACGTTTGGTAAGCAGCAATCCCCAAAGAAATGAGAAAGAGTATAACTACCAATACCAATTTATCAATCCAAAAAAACGTTTCCATTAGCTAATTCGTTTTACAGGTTTCTCAATATTGGTAACATACTTTCCTTGAGAAATTACCGATTGTCGGTTGACAACTCGTGGTCCAACAATATTCCAGTCTTTGGCGTCTTTATGATCGAAACGACAGTCGTTGCATAACCAACCCGTTTTTCCATCAATTTCCTCGATTTCTCCGTATTTATCCTTCCGTGCCGTTACCCGGTAAATTTCACCTCCAAACATCCAAGCCACTGCTTTTCCAGAACATTTCTCACAATTCCGTTCCGCTTCCATGGGTTTTAAAAACCAAACGCGGCTTTTGAACCGAAACGTTTTGTCTGTCAATGCCCCCACTGGACAAACGTCAATCATGTTTCCTGAAAAATCATTTTCGATGGCGTTCTCGATGTAGGTAGAGATTTCTGCATGTTCCCCGCGATGCAAGACACCATGAACGCGCTTATCCGTCAGCTGATTGGCTACAAACACACACCGGTAACAAAGAATGCATCGGTTCATGTGAAGTTTAATTTTATTCCCTATATCTATAGGGTCAAACGTTCTTCGGTCTTCTTCATATCGGGTTTTAGCGCTTCCGTGCTCGTAACCTAAATCTTGCAGGTGACATTCCCCGGCTTGGTCACAAACGGGACAATCCAAGGGATGGTTGGCGAGTAAAAATTCAACAACTCCTCCACGGTTCTGGTGCACTCGCTCACTGGTTTTATTGTTTACCACCATTCCATCTGCAACTGGAGTTGAACACGATGCAACCAATTTAGGCATAGGACGTGGGTCAGCGGCAGATCCTGCAGCTACTTCGACAAGGCAGGTTCTACATTTACCTCCTGTTCCGGGTAATTTGCTGTAATAACACATGGCCGGTGGAACTGCGTCGCCACCAATTTTTCTTGCCGCGTTTAGAATGGAGGTTCCCGGTTCTACTTCAACGTCAATACCATCAATTGTAACTTTTACCATACCGTTTCTTTATGCAAGCGCAGCTTGTGTAATTAATCCAAAGTTTCTCGATTGGGCTTCGTCTGGGTGCGTTACGTGCCATTCGAATTCTTCTCTAAAATGTCTAATAGCAGCCGCTACAGGCCAAGCTGCAGCATCGCCGAGAGGACATATGGTGTTTCCTTCTATTTTCTTGTTAATGTCTGCCAATAAATCGATGTCGTGCATCTGGCCTTTTCCATGTTCTAGGCGATTTAAAACCTTTTCCATCCAACCTGTACCTTCTCGGCATGGGGAGCATTGTCCGCAAGATTCGTGGGAGTAAAATCGAGCAAAATTCCACGTATTTCTTACGATACATTGGTCTTCATCAAAAACTATGAAGCCTCCTGATCCCAGCATGGAACCCGATTCGAATCCTCCTTCCGCTAAACTTTCATACGTCATTAAGCGGTTTTCTCCTGCGGCGGTCTTGGTAACCAAGTAATGGGGCAAAATAGGTACTGAAGAGCCTCCAGGTACACAGGCTTTAAGTTTCTTGCCCTGGGCAATGCCCCGACAATAATCGTCGCCATATATAAACTCTTCTACACTTAGACCTAGCTCGATCTCGTAAACGCCGGGTCTCGCTAAATTGCCACACGCAGAAATGAGCTTTGTTCCAGTACTCCTTCCAATACCGATGGATGCATAGGCCTCGCCACCTTCGCTAACGATTGGTACTACTGCAGCAATCGTTTCAACGTTATTAACAACCGTGGGACAGCCCCAAAGGCCTTTCACTGCCGGAAAGGGAGGTTTAATTCGAGGGTTACCTCTTTTCCCTTCTAACGATTCGAGTAAAGCGGTTTCTTCCCCACAGATGTATGCTCCTCCACCGGGCGTTACAACCAAATCCAAATCATATCCACTTCCTAAAATATTTTTTCCTAACAAGCCCTTGGCATATGCCTCTGCAATGGCTTTTTCTAAAATGTTGAGGACATACATGAACTCACCACGGATGTATATGAAGGATTGGTTTGCACCCAAAGCATAAGAGGATAGGATCATCCCTTCTATTAACAGGTGCGGAATTTTTTCCATCAAATACCGGTCTTTAAAGGTTCCAGGTTCCGATTCGTCTGCATTGCAAACCAAATAACGAGGAACCCCTTCAGGCTTGGCAAGGAAGGACCATTTCATTCCAGTGGGAAAACCTGCACCACCGCGTCCTCTAAGTCCGGATTTTTTTACCTCCTCAACTACAGCATCGGGTGACATGCTTTTCAAGGCCTTCTTAAGGGTGTCATACCCGCCATGTTTCATGTAGCCGTCCAGCCCATCAATCCCTGGTACTTCAACATGCGATAACAACAAATTTCTGCTTTTCATATCTCAAGTACTTACTGAATTTCACCGTTTTTGTATTGTTCCAATAGGGCATCCGCTTTTTCCAAGGTCAAATGCTCATGAAAACGGTTCTTACACTGTAGCAGTGGACCATAGCCGCATCCGCCTAGACATTCGACCGTTTTTAGCGTAAACAGACCATCCTCGGTGGTTTCACCTACCTTGATGTTTAGTTTTTTCTCAAAATGATCTATCAATGAATCGCTACCAACCAACATGCATGGCCCCGTTCTACAAACTTCTAATACATGTTTTCCAACCGGTTGCAAGTGAAACATGGTGTAGAACGTTGCTACCTCGTATACCTCAATGGGTTGGATATTCAAGAAGGCTGCAACTTGATCCATGGCAGGGACACTCACCCATCCGAATTCGCGTTGAACCAAATGCAAAAGGCGAAGTAAGGCACTCTTTGTTTTTCCTTCTGGAAATTGAGCCACTACAGCCTTCATTTCTTCTGTTAATGCAGGCGAGAACGTTATGGTTTCGTTTGGATCGTAGGTGGGTTGTGAATGGTGGCTCATAAGTTATGCATCTAATTCTCCGGCAATTACATTAATGCTGCTCAAGGTGATAACCGCGTCACTGATGTTCGCACCTGAGATCATTTCCGGATAGGCTTGATAGTAAATAAAACAAGGTCTTCTAAATTGCAGGCGGTAAGGTGCTCGTCCTCCATCGCTTATTAAATAGTAGCCGAGTTCTCCATTTCCTCCTTCCACACTATGGTAAACCTCTCCAACAGGAACTTCCGTCTCTCCCATGACTATCTTGAAATGGTAAATCAAGGCTTCCATATTGTTATAAACGTCTTTTTTCTCCGGAAGAAAAAACTCTGGTATGTCAGCGTGGAATGGACCTTCAGGTAAGTTGTTGTACGCTTGTTCAATGATACGAAGGCTTTGGCGAATTTCCTCTTGTCGCACCATGAATCGGTCATAGGTATCGCCTTGAACACCAACGGGAATGATGAAATCAAAATCTTCGTAACTGGAATAAGGATGCATTACACGCACATCATAATCTACGCCGGCAGCCCGAAGATTGGGACCTGTAAATCCATATGCCAAGGCTCGATCGGCAGCTATAGGACCGGCATGACGAGTTCGATCCATAAAAATTCGGTTCCGCTCCAGCATACCATTCCATTCTTCAAATGCCTTAGGGAAGGTTTTTAAAAATTCTTTTAGTTTTTGGTGGAATACAGGTGTAAAATCCTTTTCAAATCCACCAATGCGTCCTATGTTGGTCGTTAACCGAGCGCCACACATTTCTTCATAAAGCTCGTAAATTTTTTCACGCTCCGAAAAAGGATAGAAGAAACTGGTTAAGGCTCCTGTATCGACCCCAATGATGGAATTACAAATCAAATGATCGGCGATACGCGCTAACTCCATGATGATGATGCGCATGTAATCCACCCTTTTGGGAATGTCGGCCTTGATTAATTTTTCAACGGTCATATGCCAACCCAAGTTATTGATCGGCGAGGAACAATAATTAAGGCGATCGGTGATGGGGGTAATTTGATTGTAAGGCCTGCGCTCGGCTAATTTCTCAAAAGCGCGATGGATATAACCTACTGTCTGCTCAGACGTTAGTATTTTTTCTCCGTCTACGGTTAAAATATTCTGGAAGATTCCGTGTGTCGCTGGATGGGTTGGACCAAAATTTATGGTTGCAATATCACCGTCAATGGTCTCTCGGGATAAGACCTGACCGTTAGAAAGGTGAATTAAATTGTCGTTTTGTTGCATTGATCCAATAAGTTAACGTCCAAAAAATCGATCATCTTTATCCTCTCGGGTTCCATCCTCCAGTGCATATTGTTTGAGCATTGGGTGGTAATCCATCTCGTCCATGTTGAGTATTCTCGTCAAATTTGGATGGTTTTCGAACCGAACTCCGAAAAAATCATACGTTTCACGTTCCATCCAATTGGCGCCATCAAACACCGAACATAAACTCTCTATCGATGGATTTTCGATAGAAAGAAAGGCTTTCACCCTTAATCGAATCGCGTTTTTCCAACTGTGTAAATGGTAAACCACACAGAGCTCACGGTTCAAATCTTCCGGATAATGAACCGCTCCAATTAAGGTTAAAAAATTAAAGGAAAGCGCTTCGTTTTCTTTGAGGGTGCTTACAATTCGTAAAACATCTTTAGGTGCAATTTCGATAATCAACGCATCATATTGTTCTTCATGTCCAAGGATATCACTTCCTAAAACCGACTGAACAACCTCTAATAGTTCGTTATTTGTCATCGCCTGCGTTCGTTACTTCAATTTCGTAATTCCCCAATAGGTGTCGGTATTCTTCGCTGTACCGTCGTCTCATGGATTCATGACGTACCAACTTGTGGATATTCATTACTCCATCAATAATTTGTTCCGGTCGGGGAGGACATCCGGGAACATAGACATCGACCGGAATGATGCGATCAATACCTTGGAGCACGCTGTATGTGTCGAAAATCCCTCCGGAGGAAGCACAGGCTCCAACCGATAAAACCCATTTAGGTTCTGCCATTTGCTCGTATACTTTTTTGAGCACCGGGCCGAGCTTTTTTGAAATAGTACCTGCCACAATTAGCAAATCCGATTGCCTTGGGGTAAAACTCATTCGCTCCATACCAAAGCGGGATAGATCATACATGGAACCCATGGTAGCCATGAATTCAATTCCACAACATGAAGTGGCAAAGGGGAGTGGCCACACCGAGTTAGCTCGAGCTAACCCAACGGCTTGTTCAAGGGTCGTTAATTGGTAACCCTCACCATTGATTACTTGTAAATCTTCTATTTTTCCCATTCCAAAGCTCCTTTTTTGAGCACGTATAAAAATCCAATTAAAAAGAAGGCAACGAACATCACCACGGCTAATAGGCCTTGAAGTTCGAGTTCATTAAAATTAACGGCGTAAGGATAAAAGAAAATTACCTCCACATCGAATAGAACGAATAGGATTGCAGTCATAAAATAGCGTATGGAGACCGGAAAACGAGCATTCCCCTGGGATTCAATTCCACATTCAAAATTCTCCTCCTTTCGATTGGTTTTAACTCTTGGAGTAAGTATATGGGTTACCACCAGCGTAAATACAACGAAACCAGCTGCCACAGCAACTTGCATTAATAGTGGGATATAATTGATGTTGGATTCTTGTGGAGTCATCGTTTAAAAGTTGAATCTCGCTGGCAAATTTACTTTTTCCTTTGGAATAGGCGAACAGATTATGAGAATTTCTTTACGCGTTTCAAAAAATGTGCGCCTCAACTACGGAGGGTTAATGTTGGCTGGCCAAATAGCGTTCTGCATCCAACGCTGCCATACATCCTGTACCAGCAGCGGTTATGGCCTGCCGATAGGTTTTATCAGCCGCATCACCTGCGACGAAAACTCCAGTTACGTTCGTACGAGTTGAACCGGGTTGCGCATATTTAATATAACCGGTTTCGTCGAGCTCAATAAAGGGTTTGAAGATGTCCGTATTGGGTTTGTGGCCTATGGCTACGAAAAATCCAGTGCATGGAATTTCATACGTCTCTTGGGTTTTTGTATTTCTGACGCGCACGCCATGAACCAAATTTCCGTCTCCCAAAACCTCTTCGGTCTCGGTATTATACAAAATAGTAATGTTCGCGGTGTTTTTGACACGCTCCGCCATAATTTTAGAAGCCCTAAATTCATCCTTGCGCACGAGCATTGTAACTTTTGTACACAATTTTGACAGGTAATGCGCCTCTTCGCATGCCGAATCTCCCGCTCCTACTATCACCGTTTCTTGTCCTCTGTAAAAGAATCCATCACAAACGGCACACGCCGATACACCCCCTCCGCTTTGTAAATATTTTTGTTCACTTTCTAGTCCCAAGTATTTGGCCGATGCTCCTGTGGCAATTATCACCGTTTGGGCATGAATTTCAGTGCCATCGTCAGACCAACATCGATGGATAGGTCCTGTAAAATCTACCTTTTCTATAAATCCAGGCCGGATATCCGCATCAAAGCGCGCGGCTTGTTCTTTTAGTTGGATCATCATTTCTGGACCCGTAACTCCTTGGGGGTAACCTGGGAAATTCTCTACTTCGTTTGTGGTTGTTAATTGTCCTCCAGGCTGTAATCCCTCGAACATGAGCGGTTTCATGTCAGCCCGCGCTGCATAAATTGCGGCCGTATATCCCGCGGGTCCCGAGCCAATGATGAGACAAGGTGTGTTGATAATCATAAGGTTTATTTTGGAAGCAAAATTACATTTTTTACCTGCATGGTAGCATGAAAAAAATCAATAGTGCCATTGATCCATTCTATACGGATAATAGCTTCAGCCATTCAATCAAATCCTACAAGGTTATTCCCCCTTTGAAGGCTATCATTTGTCCGGATTTTTCGTTTTGAATTTCCCATGGCTTAGACGTTCGAAAGCGCAGTCTAAATTTTTCGGTTGGGGTATGGATGAATAGTTCCTTTTGTTCTCTTCTGAAGGCATATCCATCAACGGATAGTGATTCTCCTTCTGCTATGCTAACTTGGGTAATTCGATCTAAGGGATAAATTTTCTGATAATCGTCTACTAAGCGTTTTACTTTATCGCCTAACTTGTCAACTTCTCCAACCCTTGGTATAACCAAAACGGCATTAGTTTTTTGCTTGACGACGGTTATCGGGACGTCACTTTTCAACAGCATGCAATGCTGCTCATTAATGTGCGACATTCTACGAAAAATAAGAATTACACAAACCAAGGTGAGGGGAATGAACCGAAATCCTTTTAACCTTTTACCATGCAACACGAGGAAAATGGTAAGGAAAATGAAAAGTAGCATAGGAGTTGAAATGTGAAAGCCTGTTTGTACAGAACCAGGAAGTTGGGCGATAAAATGCAATCCCTTGCTTAAGCCAAGCAATACCCATTGAAATAACCATCCTATCCAGGACCCAATGATCGGAATAAACGTTAAAAACAAATAGGCGAATCCTAAGTACATGGCGATCGCTGAAAGGACAACTACCAGTAAATTGGCTAACAAGAAGTAGTTCGGGAACGTATGAAAATTGTAAAGGATGATGGGTAAGGTAAATAATTGAGCAGCTATGGCTACGGCGGTTGCCTCCCAAAAAAATGAAAGTAACCGGTGTTTAGTTTTTACCATCGAAGTAATGGTTTTTTGATAATTAATAATGCCAAATACCGCAAGAAATGAAAGTTGGAAACCAAGATCAAAGAGGCAATTACCGTCTAGAATTATCATTATCCAGCCACAAAATAGGAGGGTATGGTTGTCGGGTGCTTTTCGGCCTATAAAAACTCCTGCCTGAACGATCGTAAACATCAATACCGACCGCAATACACTCGGAGATAATCCGGTTAAAAAGGCGTAAAACCAAAGAAATAGGAAGCAAAGGACAAGCGCCTTTCTTTTGGATAACCATGGGCTAAATGGCTTTAAGCTAAAAAGTAGAAGTTGGGCAAATAAGGCGATATGCATTCCTGATACCGCCAGCACATGAATGGCTCCTGTAATCGAAAAATCCTTTTTAATGGAGGGTGGAACCGTACTTGCATCGCCAAGTAACAAGGCCTTCGCCAGGGGAATCGCCTCACCTTTCAAATGCTTGGCAAGTGCCTGGGATAGGTACTCTCTAAGGTCGGATAGGTAATGGAACCCATTTTTTTGCTGTCCAATCCAAAGAAAGTCATCGCCTAGGTATGCGCTGTAGTAAAGTCCTTTGTTTTTATAGAATGCCTGTGCATCAAAGGCCCCGGGATTGGTATTTTCTTCTATGCGCTTTGGGATTGTTGTTGTGAAAATCAGTGTCCCATTGGCAATCGGTTCGTTGGTATGTAAGACACAATTCACCAAAATTCCAGTCGGAACCAATGCCTCTCCTTGAATTTCGTACCATTCTGCGATAGAGGATAAGCGCTTTTGGCCTTTTAGGGAATTTTCCCCAAGCCTCAAAACGATGGCTGAATGCTGTATGGCTCTTGGAATAGGCTCTTCTTGCAGGGAGCCGAAAACGAATAGACAGATCCCAGCAGCTATCAAAACCCCATAGTATTTTTTTAGCCAGAGCAACATTAAGCTGGAAACAATACCAACGAGTAGTATTGCATTCATGCTACCAATGGAAATGGAATAATACAGTGGAAAAAGACGTCCCAAGATGGAACAAAGCATAAAAAAAACCAAGATGGGAGTTGGTTTTATACTTGGGGAGGAGGACAGGTAGGACAAGGAAAAAATTATAGGTAGAATTTTCCGTCGATAAGCTGAATTTTTTGGGTTAGTTGAAGGCTTCTAAGTATAAAGGTGAGGTCATCCTTGGGGACGGGGATTCGCTCGAGGAGTTCGATGTAACTCAGTGGAATGGACAGCGCAGATAGGATAAAAGCTTCGATGTCTTCCGTTTTTAATCGGGAACGTTTACAATTATCGCATTTCCCACACGGTTCACTTTTTTGACCGAAATAATCGAGAATGTAAGAAGCACGGCATTCTTTATTGGTTAAATAGGAAAATACAGATTGCAGTTTTCGCAGGGTATTATCCTTTCTTTTTTGATACGATTCGAAGGATAATTCAAAATAGTCATCGGGTCTTCGTTCGTGTAGAAACGTGATGGCAGGTAAATGACGCTCTTCTTGGAAGTCAATTACACCGTTACTTATAAGATAGTTTAGCAACGCTTGAAAAGATGAATCACTCAGTTTTAATTGCTGTTGTGTTTTTTTGGTATTCCATTCAATAAATTGATTTTCCTTACGCTCTGTTAACTTCGATAACACGTGAAGCAAGGGGTGGGTGTGAGGGTATTTAATTTGAAAATTATACAGTGCCATTCCATCTAGCAAAAGCTGAAATTTTGCTGGATGATAAGTCGCTTCATCGAAAACAAGGTTTCCATTTAGCTCGAGGATTTTTAGGCAATGATACAGGGTGATTTGTTGAAAGCCTGTGACTTCATTTAGTTTTTTAAAATCCAAGGAATAGGTTTCGTCTTTTCCGGATCCAATGGCAATGCGAAGAAGGTTTTGAAGCCCAAGAAAACAGGCTTTGATATCCTCCGCTGGAGGAAATTTTAAAGCAACGGATTTTTGCATTTCTACCTTCTCGTTTCCCTCCAAAAAGGCAATGGATCGTGATGCCTTGAGGTCCCTTCCTGCCCTTCCCGCTTCCTGCACAAAGGATTCTAGGGTATTGGGGAAGTCATAATGAAGAACATAGCGCACATTGGGTTTGTCGATTCCCATACCAAAGGCGTTGGTAGCTATCATGACCGAACTAGAACCCGTCATCCATTGGTTTAAAGAGGCGCTTCGTTGCTCGGCAGTCATTCCTCCATGATAAATACTGGCTGAAATTTTATTGGATGTAAAAACCAAAGCCAGTTCTTTAACTGCTTTTCTAGTACCACAATATACAATTCCACTCATTGATTCTTTGCCCGTACAATACGCAACAATGCTTGCTAATTTGTTGGGAGTTTGAATTATTTCGTAGCTTAAATTATCTCTGTAAAAACTGCTTTCATGGATTACGGGATGTTTCAGGTCCAACTGCTTTATTATATCCTCTTTTACTGCTTCGGTTGCGGTTGCCGTAAGCGCAACCATCGGTATTTCAGGTCTTACCTCACGTAGTGTTTTTATAGCGCGGTAGGAAGGACGAAAATCATGACCCCATTCAGAAATGCAATGGGCTTCGTCAATAACCAATAAGGATAATGGCATTTGCTTTAACCGAGCCTTAAAAATTGACGTTTGCAAGCGTTCGGGTGAAAGGTAAAGAAAATCATAAGCTCCCAGTGCTGCATTGTTCAAAAGAACATCAATTTCTCGGTAACTGCTCGAACTTGAAATGGCACAGGCTCTTATTCCTTTATTTTTTAAATTTTTTACTTGATCCTCCATTAATGAAATCAAGGGAGAAATAACCAGCGTTAGTCCTCCTTTATATAATCCTGGGACCTGAAAACAAATGGATTTACCGCCCCCCGTTGGCAAAAGGGCTAACACATCTTTTCCTTGAATCACATCGTTTATGATGGGGATTTGATTTGGTCTAAAGGCTGAAAATCCCCAATATTTCTCTAAGATTTTGATGATTTCTTCCGACATGCGCTCCATAGACGAGTAAATGTACTATTTATTACTCGAGCCGTTTATATTTGTTGGTAAGATTGTTAATTCGGTGTATCTTCGCGTACAAATGAACGTACATGACGCTGTCAGAATTCTCAATATCAATCGATAAATCTTCCTCTAGTCAACTACAAACGATGGATTGGGAGAACCTACCCTTCGGTAAGGTATTTACTGACCACATGTTTGTAATGGAATACCGTGACGGTTCCTGGTCAAATCCAAGGATTACGCCCTTTCAACACATTGAAATGCATCCTGCCATGTCGGCGATTCACTATGGCCAGTCCATTTTCGAAGGGTTGAAAGCGTATCGCCAACACGACGGTCGACTAAGCGTTTTTAGACCGGATATGAATGCAAAACGATTTAACGAATCTGCCAAAAGAATGTGCATGCCTGAGGTTCCTGAGTCATGGCTCATCGAGGCTATTCGGAGTTTAGTGAAAATAGATTCGGATTGGGTTCCCAACAAAAAGGGATATTCCCTCTACATTCGTCCCTTCATGTTTGCTACGGATGCATGGGTAGGTATAAAACCTTCCGAGACCTATACGTTCATGGTTATTTTATCTCCAGTAGGAAACTATTATTCTGAACCAGTTAGGGTTAAAATTGAGCCGCATTACACGCGGGCTGCCAAAGGTGGGGTTGGCCGTGCGAAAGCAGCAGGAAACTACGGTGCAAGCATGTATCCCGCAAAATTTGCACAAGATAATGGTTTCCATCAATTGGTATGGACCGATGCTAAAGAACATAAGTACATAGAAGAATCGGGTACCATGAACATTGTTTTTCAAATTAATAACACCCTCATTACTCCCTCTGAGGAGGAGGATACTATTTTGCGTGGAATAACGAAAAGGTCAATTTTATCCTTAGCAAGCCATTGGGGAATTCCTGTAGAAGAGCGAAAGGTCTCTGTTGCAGAAATAGTTGATGCATTGAAATCTGGTACATTACAAGATGCCTTCGGAGCGGGAACGGCTGCTACTTTAGCTCATATTGCAGTCATTGGATATGAGGATGAGGTTTTTCATCTTCCAGCACTTGAATCACGCGAACTGTCTTTGCGCATTAAAAATCACCTTGACGCAATTAAGTTGGGTGAGGCTGAAGATTCCTTTGGTTGGAATGCTTTGGTCTAGATAAGGCCTATTTCATCGCCTCTAAATTCAACAACTTTTATTAAACTAATCTGCTTTGAAGTTGGTAAAGGCATGACTTACTTAACCATAGTAACATGTCCATTGGCATTCGTACTTTCTTGTCCGGTTACATCGAAGCTTACTTTCCAGTTATAGGTACCGAAAGGACACAATTTCCCTTTATATTTTCCGTCCCATCCTTCACCAGGTTTATTGGAGGAGAATACGATTTGTCCCCAACGATTAAAGACGTCAAACTGGTAGTACTTGGCTTGCTCTGGATTACTTATTACGGGTATGAATAGGTCATTTAATCCATCTCCATTTGGAGTAAAGGCATTAGGTACAGTCAATCGAATAACATCACTGCTTTCCACCACAGCTATTGCCGTATCGCTACAACCATTGGCATCGTATACTACCAACATTACATTGTAGGCATCAATTGTTGAGGAAGGATAGAAGTGAATAGGGTTATCGAGCGTTGAATTCCCTCCGTCACCAAAGGTCCAGAACGATCCTGTGTAGTTTTGGGAGTTGTTGATGAACTCCATTTCACCCGTTACAAAATCAATTTCAGGCGTACCGGTTACAAAAGCAGCACTTGGTCCGGGAACCACACATACCGCATTGGTTAACGTGGTATCGGCGGTACAGCCATTTGCATCAGTAATCAATAGGGTGACATCAAAACATCCGAGGGTATTGAATGCAGTCGTAAATTGATTACCGTTGAAACTGGTTCCATTCGATAAATTCCAAGTCGTATTGGTAAAGGTTCCAATACTCGCATTCGTAAAGGTCACATTGGATGGTAAACAAACAACGTTATCGCTCGCGGTAAATGAAGCAATTAAAGGCGGAGGCGAGTTCAATACATCGTTTGCACTTGTGCTACATCCGTTCGCATCCGTTATCGTTACCGAATAATTCCCAGCACCAAGCGAACTAACAATGCTTCCAGTTTGACCGCCAGGAGTCCACAAATAACTATAGGGGAGGGTTCCGCCTTGTGCGTTTGCGGTTAATTGTCCATCATTATATCCATAACACGAAATGGGATTTTGAGAAATGTTGGCGGTAAGCGGTGCGGTAGGTTGGGTTACTGAAATTTGAGCAGAACTTACACAGTTGTTCGCATCGGTTATTGCAACAATATAAATGCCCTGAGGAATATTATTTAGGTCTTCACTGCTTTGACCAGAAGTCCAGAAAAAGGTGAATGGTCCGGTTCCTCCAACAGGTGTTACATCAATGGCACCATCGGACAAACCGAAGCACGATACATTACTTACCACATAAGATACCGATAGTGGAGCAGCGGGTTGTGTCACATTGACGCTGAGTACAGCGATACATCCATTGGCATCTGTAACGGTAACGTTGTAGCTTCCCGCGATTAACCCTTGTATGTCTTGATTCGAAGAACCATTGCTCCATGCGTAGGAATAAGGCGAAGTGCCTCCCGTAACGGATAAGTCGATAGACCCGGTGTTATTACCAAAGCACAAAATATTGACATGGGATTCCTGCAATGCTAGTGGATTCGCAGGTTGAGTAAGGGTAGTGTTCCCAGAAACCGTACAGCCTAAATTGTCAGTTACCGTAACGGTATATAAGCCTGCAAGTAAATTCGTAATGGATTGGCTTGTTTGTCCATTACTCCAAACGTAGGTATATGGCCCTTGTCCACCCGCAGGATTGGCGGTAATTGAACCCGTGGCAAAACCATTACAATTGATGTTTATTGGTGTTAAGCTCAAACTGAGAACAGGTGGCTGATTGATTACAATGGTAACCGTTGAACTACAATTGTTTGCATCCGTGATGGTGTAGGTGTAGGTTCCTGCAGCTACGGTAAAACTACCCGTTCCAACGTATGGAGCCGTACCACCGGTTCCTGTTACAGTAATTACTCCCGTTCCGCCATTGCAAATGATGGGTGAGCTTATGGTAGCCACCGCTTGAAGAGGGTTGGGCTGGGTTACGGTTATCGTTATATTTGCCGTACATCCATTCGCATCAGATACCGTGTAGGTATAGGTTCCAGCAACTACCGTAAAGGACCCTAAACCTGAGTAGGATGGTGTACCTCCTGCGGCAGTGATATCTACAACTGCAGTTCCTCCATTACACAATATTGGGGAAATGAGCGTTGCGCTTGCTACGAGTAGAGGCGGTTGGGTGATGAAAATAGAAGTGGTATCCGTACATCCGTAATTGTCTGTAACCGTAAAGTTTTGCCATCCTGCAATAACTACAAAAGGCCCTGTTCCAACATAAGCAGGGGTTCCACCGATCGCGCTTACCGTGACACTCGCTGTTCCACCGTTACACGCTACTGGACTGGTTTGTACAACCGAAGCAATTAAAGGATTCGGTTGCGTAACGGTAACTATTATGGAGTCTAGACAACCGTTGGCGTCTGTAACATAGTATGTAGTAGTTCCTGCGGTTTGGTTGAAATTCCCAGTTCCTGTGTAGGGTGCAGTTCCTCCAGTAGCACTAACACTGACCGTTGCGTTCCCGCCAAAACAGAAAACTGGAGTGGTAATCGATGCAGACAGGGTGAGGAGGGTAGGTTGGGTTATAGTTGCCTGATTGGTAGTTTGACATCCATTGGTATCCGTTACGGTTATGGTATAAACACCAGGAATTAAATTGTTAGTGATTGCGGTAGTATCACCATTGGACCAAAGGTATTGGTAACCAGGTGTACCTCCACTTGTCACAACAGTGGCCGATCCGTTTCCAGCATTGAAACAGGATACGTTTTGAACACTTACCTGCGTATTAAGTATAGGAGGTTGTGCAATAAATAACGTAATGGTCAATGCACAGCCGTTGGCATCGGTAACCGTGAAGGATTGATTACCGGCACTCACTTGAATAGTACCTGTCCCTTGATAAGGAGCAATACCTCCAGCAGCTGTAATATTGACCGTTGCTAATCCACCAAAACAAGCTACCGGAGAAATAATGGTAGCTACCGCTGTTAATTGGGTGGGTTGGTTAATGGTAATTAGGGCAGTGTCTGAACATCCATTGGCATCCGTTACCGGATAAATATAATTTCCAGCAGTAGGAAAAAATGTTCCTACACCTGAGAAAGGACTTGTTCCTCCTGTGGCAGCTACTACTACCGTAGCGTTTCCATTAAAACATTGGATAGGAACAATTTCTGTTGCGGTAGCCACCAAGGTATTTGGTTGGGTAATGGTCAAAGCGTTGATATTCGTGCAGCCATTAGCATCGGTGACCGTTACAGAATAGTTTCCAGGAGCTAAATTTGAAATGCTGTTGGTTGTTGCACCTGTTGACCATAATACGTTAATCTGTGGGGTTCCTCCGTTGAAAAAGACGATGGCTGAACCATCGTTTGCTCCATTACAAGTTACATTGTTTTGTGAAACAGAGCTTTGTAGAAGTGTCGGTTGAGGTACGTTAATGGATACATTGGTATTACAACCGTTAACGTCAGATACGATGTAGTTATAATTTCCAGAAACAACGTTGAAAATTCCTGTACCGGCGTATGGCGTTGTTCCACCATTGGCGGATACTTGCACGGTCGCTTGCCCACCGTTACATAAAATTGGATTAATAATGGTTGCTGTTGCCGTTAATACAGCAGGTTGCGATACCGTGATTGTGGTGGTGGCTGTACACCCATTGGCATCAATAATGGTATACGTATAATTACCAGCGCTAACGGTAAAGGTACCTGTTCCTGTGTAAGGTGCTGTACCTCCATTAGCCGAAACTACTACCGTAGCTTGTCCACCATTACAAGCAATTGGACTCGTTATTGTCGCGACTGCTGTAAAGGCAGGTGGCTGGGTTACCGTTATGGTTGTTGAATCAATGCAACCGTTTTGATCAACAAGGGTGTAGGTATAGGTTCCTGCAAATTCAAAGAAAGTACCGTTACCTGAATAGCCAGGAGTACCTCCCGCACCATTCACCAAAACGATCGCTTGGCCTCCAAAACAAGCAATTGGTAATATAATATTAGCAGTAGCAACCATTTGAGCCGGTTGGTTAATGGAAGTTGTGAAATTAAAAATACACCCGTTTGCATCCGTCACTTGCAAACCATAATTTCCTGCAAATTGATTATTAATGGTGTTGGTTACAGATCCTGTTGACCACAGATAAGAATAACCAGGAGTTCCTCCTGAAACGGTTGCTGCAGACGCTCCGTTACTGAAACCAAAGCAAGAAACGCTGGTATTATTAAACGAGGCAATTACAGCCGTTGGTTGCGCAATAGAAATCGTAGTGAATGCACTACAACCATTCGCATCTTGAATGGTGAAGGTATTATTCCCTGCATTTACATTGAACGAACCGGTTCCCGTATAGCTTCCCGTTCCTCCAGTACCCGTTACAGCCACGCTCGCTTGTCCACCAAAACATAGTATGGGGGTTGTTTGAGACGCCGTAGCAACCAATTGGGTGGGTTGCGTGATTAATAAGCTTGATACCGAAGTACAACCATTGACATCGGTTACGGTAAAACTCTGGTTACCTGCTACAACACTGAAATTACCCGTTCCTACATAGGGTGCAGTACCTCCAGTTGCTGATACAAACACGGTTCCTGTACTACCAAAACATGGTACAATGGCCGTTTGTACAACCGAACTGCTCAGGGTAGTAGGTTGCGTAATGACGACATTAGAAATGCTTTGACAACCATTAGCATCGGTTACGGTGACGGAATAGGCTCCAGGAGATAAATTCGTAACCGTTGCAGTTGTGGCACCATTACTCCATAAATAAGTGTAATTTGGAGTTCCTCCTTGGCCTGTTGCTGTTGCAGAACCATTATTTAATCCATTACATGTAACGTTTTGACTCGTTATCGATGAGGTCAATACGGTTGGTTGGGTAACATTTATTGAAACACTCGCTGAACAGCCATTGGCATCAATAACCGTGTAGTTTTGTACTCCTGCTAGAGCTGCGAAGTTACCGACACCCGAATAGGCTGGGGTTCCTCCATTGGCAGAAACATTGATCGTTGCAAATCCGCCATTACAGGCGATTGGGTTCGTTATGCTTGCTATTGGATTAAGGGCACTTGGTTGAGAAATGGTTAAGGTTGTGGTGGTAGAACACCCATTGGCGTCTGTAACCGTATAGGTATGAGGTCCTGCATTCGCAGCAAAGGTTCCCGTTCCCGTATAATTGGGTGTACCCCCTGTTGCCGTTACAATAATATTACCTGTTCCACCGAAACAAGGAATCGCCGAGGCAACCGCTGAGGAGGCTACCAGCGCAGTTGGTTGGTTAACCGTAAGGCTCGTTGTTGCAGAACATCCGTTTGCATCGGTAACCGTATAGGTGGACAGTCCGGCTACGGCATTGAATGCGCCAGTACCTGTATAAGGGGATGTTCCACCGTTGGCAGTAACGGTCACTACTCCTATTCCTCCAAAACATAAAATAGGACTTGTTACGCTGGATGAAGCGGTTAAATTAGCAGGCTGGGATAGTGTAACCGATCCCGTAGCGATGCACCCATTGGCATCTGTTACAGTAACCGTGTAGGTTCCTGAAGCTAAATTGGTGGCTTGAACAGTGGTTTGTCCATCAGACCAAGCATAGGTGTAAGGAGCCGTTCCACCGCTTGGATTGGCGATCGCTGAACCATTGCCAGTTCCGTTACACAAGGGGTTGGTACCATTGACCACTACACTTAATGCTGGAGGTTCGGTAATCGTTATGGTGGTTGTAGCTGAACATCCATTGAGATCGGTAACGGTGTAAGAATAGGTTCCTGTGAGAACGGTTTGGATTCCTGTACCATTATAAGGCGATGTTCCACCCGATGCCGTAATGCTTATTTGTCCAGTTCCTCCGAAACAAGCAATGGCTTGGGTTACGGTTGAATTTGCGGTTAATGCATTGGGTTGATTGACGATAAGAGTCGTTTGGGCAATGCAACCATTAACGTCGTTTACGGTGTAGGTGTACGTTCCGGCATTTACCGTATAATTTCCTGTATTTGTATAAGGACTTGTTCCTCCGATGGCCGTCACCGTAATGGTTGCTGTACCACCATTACATAATATTGGTGTATTTACGGCTGAATTGGCTGTTAATATTGCCGGTTGAGTGATTGTAACGGATGCGTTAGTTGTACAATTGTTGGCATCGGTGATGGTAACGGAATAATTGCCAGGGTTTAAGTTGGTAATACTGGTTGTCGTTTGATTATTAGACCACAAGAAGGTATAGGGTGAAATACCTCCCGCTGGAATTCCGGTTGCAGTACCATTGTTCTGACCATTACACGTAACGTTGGTTGAAGTTGTTGTTGCAGTTAAAAGGGATGGTTGAGAAATGGTCGCGTTCGCTGAGGTTGTACATCCATTGGCATCGGTAACGGTTACCGTATAATTTCCAGGAGCTAGGTTTGATACCGTTGCGGAGGTAGCGTTGTTATTCCATAAATAGGTATAAGGAGCTGTTCCGCCGGATGCTGTTACATTGGCCGTTCCATTGTTCAACCCGTTGCATGTGACATCGGTAGATGTGGTACTTGCACCAAGGATTGTAGGTTCAGTAATGTTCACGTTGGCAGAAGCAGTACACCCATTGGCATCGGTAACGGTTACCGTATAATTTCCAGGAGCCAGGTTCGATACCGTTGCGGAGGTCGCGTTGTTATTCCATAAATAGGTATACGGAGCAGTTCCACCAGAAGCGGTAACGGAAGCCGTTCCATT
>CAIJTF010000034.1 GCA_903823565.1 uncultured Flavobacteriales bacterium | reverse complement strand
TATGGGGTAAGATGAATGTAGGACAGATGTTATCCCATTGTTGTCTACCGTATCAACAAATTCTATCAGAAAACACGGATCGTCCTCCGTTCATCATGCGCTTTTTAATGCAATGGTTTTTCCGAAAGAGCATGGTCAATGACCAACCCTATAAACAGAATCTTCCAACGGGTCCAACCTTTATTCGGACGGGTGAATTTGATGTTTCTAAAGAGCGACAACGCTTAATTTCCTATGTAGAAGCCATCGAACGCCTTGGCCCGGAAGGACTAGCAAGTATTCCATCCTTAAGTTTGGGGAAGCTCTCCTCGGTCGAGTGGTCGAATATGCTGTACAAGCATTTAGATCACCACTTACGACAGTTTGGGGTGTAGGGGGGGGCTAAGTTTTTTTTACTCCTTTCCATCCCAATTGACCCTACTTGTCTTGAGCGTGTAGTTCCTTTAGATAAAAATGAGTGAAATCGAGGGAAAACATGCGTTTTTTGTGTATAATTAGTGTAAAAAGCTACCTTTTATACGTACCTTCGTACAAGCTTTTGGATGGTAAAAATACGTAACCTTACAACCTTATGGGTCCTTTGCTTTTGTTCGAGTTTTTTTGGACAAAACACGGCGACGTTTACGACCTCCCCAGCGGCAGTGAGTAACACACTGAACTTGTGTGCTGGATCTCAAGTATTGTTTACCAACACAACGGCGGGAGCCATCAATTCAATTTCATGGACCTTTCCTGGTGGAAGTCCAAGCACGAGTAATGCTGTAGGTCCGCACATAGTAACTTTTGCAAATCCCGGGACCTACACGGTTTCCTTGAGCATTAATTCCGGCCCAGCAACTACCATGCAAGTGGTAATTCAAGCGTCAAATCCTTCTTCGAATTTGGGGTTAACCTTAAATCCAGCTTGTCCTGCTTTTGGAACTTCCAATTTTAACGGGGTCACGTATTTTACCTCTTGTACACAAGGGGCCTACAATGGAAGCTACATGTGTTTTACTACATCTTCTACTAATACGAATGCAAACAGTGTTCATACTATAAATTGGGGTAATGGCACAAGTAATTCATACACTGGAACCAATAATGTAAATCCTGGTTTTGGAACAAATATATCATCTGCAGGCAGCACCTTTATAACGTATTCCTTACAGCAAAATCCAAACTCTTGTATCAATTCTCAAATCTACCCAGTTTATGCTGGTTCTAACCCAACTGCGTTGGTAACTCCGGGCGGAATTCCTGTTTTATGTAATCCAAGTTCGGTAACATATAATATTCTACCAGGACAACAAAATACAGCTGGTACTACGTATTCTGTTTCATTCAATGATGGCACGGCTCCAGTTGTATTTAACCACCCGCCGCCAGCTAGTTTTCAACACATTTATAGTAATGTTAGTTGTGGTACTAACTCTGTTATCAACGGAATTACTTATCAAAATTCTTTTCAAGCTTCCATAACAGCCCAAAATGCTTGTGGAAGTTCTTCAAATGCAATTGGTCCTATAAATATTCAGAGTGCCCCTGATGCACAGATGTCAACAACACCCAATTTGGGTCAATATAACAATAACGTTTGTCAAGGTAGTTCGGTAATTTTCAACGATGTGAGTAACCCTGGTACGAATATTAGTACCTCTAGTAACCCAATTACTTGTAATAATACTTACAGTCGTATTTGGAGATTATATGGCCCGAGTGGATTAATTACAGCATCTAATGGGCAAGTAAATATTACAGGTAATATGGGTTCCACGGTTAATGGAAATCTTACAAGCTTATTAAGTTATGGATCTTGGCCTCCAAGTATTTTCGTAGATCAAAATATTACTGTGCAATTTGTACAGCCTGGTAATTACTGTATGGTTCTATACGTGGCGGGATTGGCTTACAACCCATGTGGGATTGATTCTACAACCATCTTTATTTGCGTCACTCCAGATTTTCAGGTCAATATCACCTCACCATTTGTCAGCGGATGTGCACCGCTCACCGGGGTATTTCAAAACAATTCAACGCCAGCACAATGCAACCTTAATAATGTAGCGGCTTGGTCCGTTTCTTCCTCCAACCCGAATGCATGTGGTCAGCCCGCTTGGGCATACACGAACAATACCAACGGTCAGTCAGCAAATCCTTCCATTTCATTCACCGCACCCGGCGTTTATACCGTGCAATTAACGAACAGTTTAACTACTCCAGTTTTATCGAATACCAGTCCGTTGGGATGTCAGGCAAAAACTACCTCCGTTCAAATTACGGTTAAGGGCCCCCCAGTGGCAACGCTAACTGCACCTCCAGCAATCTGTTTGGGTTCGCCTTTTAATCCAAGTGTTAGCGTTAACAATTGTTACTCGAATCAAACACCTACGTATGCGTGGGATTTTAATCCTAATGCAACCCCCTTGGCATCCACCAACGTACCGTCACCAGATACTTCGAATGCGTTGAATCCAGGCGCAATTTCCTATCCAAACCCAGGAACCTTTCCTTTTAGTTTCACAACCATAAATGAATGCGGAGCTACCCTAGTAAACCAAAACGTCGTGGTTCAAAATCCTGCTTTTGTTACACCAGGATCGTACGGCCCCTTTTGCATTAATACCCCCGTTCCCCTCAGTGGGGTAGTGGCAGGGAGTGTACAGTCAGGGTTTTGGACATCAAATACAGCAGGAGGAAGCTTCAGTGTAGTTGGCTCGGGTGGAGTAAATTCCGGTGCATTGAATTCCATTTACACCCCTCCCTCAGGATTTACTGGGAACATCCTTTTAACCTTAACATCTACCCAGCCTCCAGCACCATGTCCTATAGTAACTGGACAAACCACATTAACGTTTAATCCGAATGCTATTGCCAATGCTAATTCTTATCCTAACGGGATATGTGCTGGTCAAAGTTTGACGTTGAATGGTAGCATAGGTGGGGCAGCATCAAGTGCATCTTGGACTTCCAATGTTGGTGGTTCCTTTTCTAATCCGTCTTCGTTGAGTTCAACCTGGACTCCGCCAGCTGGTTTCACCGGAAATGCGATTCTTACGTTAACAACGGACGACCCTGCTGGCCCTTGTACCCCTGCGATTTCCAATACAACGGTTTTAGTTAAACCCCTTCCTGTGGCTAGTTCCTCGCCGAATGTAGGTCCAATTTGTTCTGGAACGAATGCGGTAATAACGGTCTCTTCTTCAATCAATCCAAGCACCTTCGCATGGTCTACCGCTGTGCCTGTTGGAGTGGTTGCTGCTTCGAGTGGAACGCTAAACTCTGGATCGGC
>CAIJTF010000033.1 GCA_903823565.1 uncultured Flavobacteriales bacterium | reverse complement strand
GGTATTCTTGAAAATACGAAACAACCTTCTTGGGCCAGGAAAGAATCTCCTTTTTTAAAGGAAATTGAAGGTGAATCGAAAAAGGATAATCGCATAGAATTTTATGCCTACGGGGATTTATACCTTGGAATAGCCACCGGACTGCCTGAAAAAAAGTCCAATTTTCTCTATAACCACAAAATCAACCAGCAGCTTCGTTCGAATTTGTTATTGATACACGGTTCTTATGAATCCAAACGCTTTCATACCACAGTTGGGCTGATGTCGGGAGATTATGTTCGATACAACCTGAAAGAGGAACCGTTTTGGGCGAAACCTTTGTATGAGGCGTACCTTGGGTTCTTACCATTTAAAAAATGTAATCTTTGGTTGGATGCAGGAGTTTTTACCTCCTATATTGGTTTTGAGACTCCCATCACAACAGACAACGCCCTATTAACGCGAAGCATCGTAGCGGATAATTCTCCTTACTATTTTTCGGGTATTCGGGGAAATTTTCGCTCCAAGGATGATTCATTTGAAGGTGCGGTTTATCTCTTAAACGGTTGGCAACGTATTGCTTGGCAGCAAGAAAACAGCAGACCCTCTCTGGGTGTTTCTTTAAAAAGAAATTTTTCCAAAGAATCATCCCTTTCGTACGGGTTGTTTTACGGAACCACCTATCCGGATACGGTCAGGATAAATCGCCTTTATCAACAGCTTTGTGGAACCCTTTCCAAAGGAAAATGGACCCATTGGGGTTCCGTTGATCTTGGCATTGAAAAAGGCTATCTGTGGGGAGCAATACAATGGACATCGCAATGGCGCTTTCATGATTCTTGGACCGTTTCACAGCGCCTCGAAACGTTCCTAGATCCTCACAATCGATCGATACGAATTGGCGCTATTCAGGGATCACAATTGGGAGGATTAGCCCTTTGTTTGGAATATAAAATAAACGAGGCATTTACCGTTCGAATTGAACCCAAAGCCTTGGTCGCCACCGAAGCAATACTTCACGGCAATTTTTGGGAGCTCCAAGGACATACGAGCCTATCGTTTAGATTATAACTTTACATTACGAATTAGTAAAGTTGATTTTTTTGTTTTTCTGGAAATTTTAATCTTCTTCATCTAAATCAAATGGCTCAATACATGGGTCGCATTCGTATTCTAAGACTTGTCCCAGACAATAAGCGGTATTTTCAATCACCACGTGCACATTGGCCAAATCTACGGCCTCAGAAACTGCCTCTCCATTGTGGTCTACTCCATTGATTACCACCATGTAAAACCCATCTTCAGTCGCTTCCACTTCGACGCTTTCAATTATTACTCCTCGGGGTTCTTCTTCATCACAACAGCCACACCACAGAATTACTGCAGCTTCATTCGATAGATAGGCTTGTGCCGCATTGGCCTGGTCTTCGGTTAACATAAGGAGTTGATCGGCTTGTGCTGAAAATGCAGATAATAATAAGGCAAAGGCTAGAAACAAAGTTTTCATGTGGTAGGTTTTATTTAGGCGGCTAAATTACTTTTTTTTCTTTACAGACTGAACAACATGTAATTATTTTTTGTGAGCAAAAAACAATTTTGTTGAGAAAAGAAATGCAACCAATTAGGAAAAGGTGATTATACTTGCAAAAAAACCAACGCCTATGAAATCTCTTATTTCCTTCGCCTTTTCGCTCCTTCTCCTTTCTAGTCATGCTCAATCCAGCGATTGGCAACAATACGTTGATTATCAAATTAACGTAGGGGTAGATCACCAAAAAAACACAATAACCGGTCAGGAAAAGGTTGTTTATTCCAACCATTCAAACGATACCATTAGGACTTTGTATTTTCATTTGTATTGGAATGCCATGAAAAAAGGGAGCCATTCCTTTGAACGAATGGCAGAAATGGGCAGTAATTACAGTGATTTAACCCAAGATGATTTTGGGCAAATAGACGTTACTTCGATTAGCGTAAATAGCGTTCCATTGGTCATGGACGTTTACGAATCCATAGGTAAGGTTGTACTGAACGATCCTTTGCTACCCGGGAAGGATGTGGTAATAGATCTTCAATTTACCTCAAAAATTCCATCTTGTATTAACAGGGCAGGGAAAAATAACCGATCAGGAACGGATTTTACGTTCACTCAGTGGTATCCTAAATTATGTCGTTACGATAAACAAGGTTGGCATACCGACCCTTACTTTGGGCGAGAATTTTCGGGCACTTTCGGCCGTTTTAATGTCAAAATACAATGCGATCCATCGTTCACTGTGGCGGGTACAGGGGTTTTAAAGAATAAAAAATACCTTTCCAAGGGATGGGATG
This sequence comes from uncultured Flavobacteriales bacterium, assembly GCA_903823565.1. Classification (GTDB taxonomy): domain Bacteria; phylum Bacteroidota; class Bacteroidia; order Flavobacteriales_D; family Crocinitomicaceae; genus UBA952. The sequence goes on along the minus strand of CAIJTF010000033.1, from coordinate 64,442 downwards.
AAGCAGGAAAACAAACAAAATCAACACCGACGGTTTGGGAGTTTAATGCAGAAAATGTTCATGATTTTGCTTTTGCCATGGACCGCGAATGGAGGCACGAACAAAAAAGGATTGACGAAATAGATTTCCACTTTTTTTATCCAGAAAAAAATGCGCAAAGTTGGAAAGACCTCATAGACAATTGGCATAAGTCTTACGCCATATGCAAGGAAAATTTTGGTACTTATCCTTGGCCACAATTTTCGTTCATACAGGCAGGAGAAGGTTATATGGAATATCCAATGTGTACTATGCTTGAAGGGACTAGTGATTTCTACAGCACGGCCTGTCATGAGTTTATGCACAGTTATTTTTATGGTTTTTATGGGACCGATGAGAACTTACACCATTGGATGGACGAGGGGTTAACGACGTATGCGGAGGCAAGAATCAGTAAAATTAATGGGGAAGTATTGGAAGGAAACGAAGGAAATTCAGATTTCATCCTTTACGGTTCTTTTGGTGAAGCCGAACCAATGGCAACGGCAGCGAATCATTTTCAAGTGGATTTTGGATATTGGAATTCTGCTTATTTCAAGGCACGCGTATTTGTTGAATTGATACAGTATATGATTGGTGATCAAACGATACAAAAAGGATTTGGCAGATACTACAACTTGTGGAAATTTAAACACCCTGAGCCCAACGATTTCGTCAAGGTTATGGAAGATATTTCCGACATGGAACTGACCTGGTTTCAAAACTATTGGATCAATACCAACCAAACCATCAATGTAGGTATCGATACCATACAGAAAACAAACAACGGGGTATCGTTTACCTTATACCGTAGCGGTATTCCAATGCCTCTGGATGTCCAAGTTACCTACAAAGATGGGAGCAATCAACGGTTTCATATACCGTTAGATTTGACCAATAATGTTAAGAAAGAATTTAAAACACCGCCCATCATTCTTCAACCTTGGTCTTGCGGCGCACCTCGGTTTACGGTCACTCTTCAGGACCGCAAGCTAAGCGAAGTGATTAGCATAGAAGTAGATCCTGATGGATACCTTCCCGATGATAAAGAGGATAACTTGTACGAGAAATAGCTCGATATCGGTTTTATTTTTTAACCTTTTTAAAATACTTGGTCAAAAGGTATTCCGTGTCTTTTTTGTTTTTGATGGGGATCCATGTTTTGGTGTTCCGTTCACGCTTTTCCCATTTGCTCTTAAAAAACCGTAGGTAGGTGCCCTCAAAGGCTTCGTTTTCAATTCCTTTTTCCGATAAAATACTTTCGTTTGTATTGGACTTTAATTCATAACCCCTTGGTGATTGCAGCGAAGACTTTTCTTTTGGTTCTGGATTTTTATTTTGACCGCTAATTGGCACTTCAACGGTGGGTTGCGGAGCTGGCGTATTTACTTTCTTTGTTCCTGGAGCTACTTTAGGTGTGGGATTACTTTCACGGTTAATGTAAAAGAAGACGAACCCTAAAACAATTACGACAAGAAAAAAACCAACGGTAACGGGTCGTACGCGAAAGGGTATTGCACCCTTTGGTTCTTCCGATGTTTCTATGGTTTCTTGTTCTTCGGCGCTGGATTCTTCTCCCATAATTTCTTTTAGTGGAGGTCGAATTATAATTTCTTTTCGGGTTGAACTTAACAACCCAATATATTTCCGTTTGCTTCCTTCAAGAATATGTATGTTTTCCCGTTCCAAACCTTCAACATAGTACCCATTGTTCTCAAAAACAGGCTCAACAAAGGAATTATTTATGACAACGGTATACGATTCTTGAAAATTCATCAACCGTACTTTCACTTTTTGTTTCTGATCAAATTGAATCACTTCTTCGTAGTTGGAAAAAGTTGCTAAAATGGGTAAAGGCGTGTTTAAAAAGAGTACTCTTCTGAAATCTGGAAAGTTAGGTTCATTTAAGTATGTTGAAAAATCATTGTGGGATTTACTGATAAAGAAGCCATTTTTGACCCAGTGTTGTTCTGCACAATGGTATGGTTTGGCGTTCACACCATCCAACAAAGCGCTGTAATCAGCAATGGTGGAATGCGGTTTTTCAATAAAAAATTCAAGTAAGTAATTGAGTGTTTCACAAACATCTGCATCCAAGGAATGGTTTGCGGGGGTAATAATGGAAATAACAAGGTACGATTGAATGCGGTTTTGAACGATGGTTGGATCAAAAACACTAAAAACGTTGTAATTGGATAGGCGGTCAATTCGATAAAACTTCTCTGTAGCGGAAATACATATCCTTTTCATATCGTCACGAACGATGGCCATTACTTCAGGGATTTCACCTGTACCAATGATATTTGATTGGAATTGATCAAAATTCCCCCAAACCAGTAACCCTAATTGTTTTCCTTCGAACATGCTGAAGTATTTTTCTTTGCTTAGCCTTTAAGTTATTACGCTTAACGTGAGCACATTCTTTGCCATCTGCCACGTTCCTGTTTCCTTTTAGTGCAAATCTTGGATTGTATCTATGGGGGAAACAAGGCGATAAACCGAAACCAAGAATACAAATTAACAATATTATTTGCAAACCCCCAATTTTCAGCCGGTAAATGTACGATGGTGGAACCTTAAAAAGTATAGGGAAGAATTAAATTAAAAGGAATTGGGAGGTCACCCAATTTTATTGCTTTCTTTTCCGCCGCTTGCCTCACCTTGTCGGTCAAGAATTATTCGTGAAAGATTACCTTAATTTCCTTAGGTGTGGAAGATTAAATTTACTCTTCTGCTTTCAACGTAGTATAATCAAAGGGTCGATCAAGTGCCAATACAATATACAATTCATTGTTTAAGGTATATTGCTCCAAATAAAAATGGTTCGGATTAATAATTTTTAGCATGCTTCCAACTTGTTCATTCCTCGCATCATTGGGTGTTAAAATTTTTACTAGGGAAACATTATCAATCTGATTAAAAAGTTCGGGAGAGAAATGCATTGCCGTGTGGTAATGTGCATTGTCATCAAACGGAGTATTAGGAATCGGTATATTGGCATTCTCATGAGCATATTCATTCATACCCTTCTCAAAGGAGGGGGTAAGTTTCATGTCGTGACCGTAATATGATTCTAAGGATGCTTCCATTTTTTGCAGTAAATCCCGACCTTTTTCTGAAGACTGTAAGGACTGGCCGTTTAAAAACATAAAAACAGTGAAGGTAAGGGTTGAAATGACTAATTTGTACATGCCTGGTTGATTTAATTGGTTAATATTGCCTTGTAACGAGAACAATAAACATTAGTCACAGAATTTTATTTTCCATTCGGTGATCCCTTCCCAATTTTAGAGTGCATTCCACCCAAACATGCCTTCTTTCTTCCTACAATTTCCTCATCTTCTAAATTGCGAAACATCCGAAAAGCAAAGCTGGGCTCGCCTCGATTTCTCAGTGCTGCACTCGGCATGAACTTCTCGCCATTACCATACAAAAGAAAACCCTGACGCTTCGGTCAGGGTTTTTTCGTGGTCCCACCTGGGCTCGAACCAGGGACCACCTGTTCCGATAGCTATCGGAAGAGTCAGGAGATCATTTTGTTTCAGCTAGAATTTTAGAAATGAGTTCAGGATACTTCAGAAGATTTTGAATAAAAATCTTGCTTTTCATCGATTTTATTTTTCTCTCAACTCTTACGGCATGTGAAAAATCTTCTGTTTTAATAAACAAGAATAAAGCCCAATCCTTAGTTATGGAAGAGTATGATTTTTTACCGTATACATGTTGGTTATGAGCAATAATTCGCTGGTTTAGATTCTCATGACAAACACCAACATAGAACTTCTTGATGTTGTCAGACCATAAAATGTAACAACCTACATCTTTCATTTTGAGGGCTTTTCACAAAAAAAAAAGCCTCACAAATCCGTAAGGCTTTTTCCCAAAGTTCATTGGGATTACGTGGTCCCACCTGGGCTCGAACCAGGGACCACCTGATTATGAGTCAGGTGCTCTAACCAACTGAGCTATAGGACCAATGTTACTTTGAGGTAACGGATTCAATTTAACGAGGCACAAAAATAATAAAAAGTTCGATGGTGATATAGCCAAAGCGTATTATTCTACTTTTCCATTCGTTTCGGGGAGCTTCTCGTTATGGTCTTGGTGTAAAAACTTCTTTGAGGTTGGAATCAATCGTTTCACAAATGGAGTCGAGGGGAAGGTCGTTGGTATCTAGGCCAAAGGGGTCTTCAATTTCCTCTGCCAAAATTTCCATGGATACCAATGCATAAAACACAAAAGTGGAAATCAAGACCGACCAGTATTCAAAAACTTCCACAAAAGCGAGTGGCATCGTTACCACATAAATAAAAATGAATTTTTTAAAAAATAGCGAATAGGAATAGGGGATGGGGGTATTTCGAATGCGTTCACAAGCCCCAAGGCTATCCACTAATTGATCCAAATGCTTGTTCAATTGCTTCCATTGTAGGGAATCAATTTTATCATCGTCCATTAGTTTTTGAACACGGACTCTGAGCTCACCAGCGATCCATAAGGGTTGATGTTTGATGTGTTCAGGTACTTGCCATATTCCCTGCAAGCTTGTTTTGTTCCCTCTCAAATGTTCCTTCATGCTAAAACTGAAGGCCGCAATTCCTATCCTAAAAAGTTCTTTTTCCTCTTGATTAATGTGCAAGGCACTGAGTATGGTACCTAAATTCCGCGAATCGTTTACAACCGAACCCCACATTTTTCTGCCCTCCCACCAGCGATCATATGCCGTATTGGTTCTAAAAACCAAAAGCAAGGATATCACAAAACCGAGCAAGGAATAGACAGATGTTAAATTTTTAAGTACGCTAGAATTAGGAAAGAAATGAAGTTCTAAAGCGGTGATTAAAGCCGTTAAAAAGGCTATATATACTAGTTCTTTCCATAAAATTCGAATGGTGTCGCTGGAATGAAAGGAGAAAATGAAGCCCAACCAGTTTTTAGGATTATAATCGACCATTTTTTTGAAGGTAAAGGTAGCTAATCCATTGGCTCGACCACAATAATTCGTATACCGACGCTTAAAAATTAGATTTTACGCAATATCATCCACTAAAATATTATTACCTTCAAGCCAAATTTATTAACTATGGCCTCCACTGCAGACCTTAAAAAAGATAAAATTCGACTGATCCTTACCATCGTTTCTATAACACTACTGGCGGTTGTTGTAGTATTCTTACTTGTTCGATCCATGTCAAACGAAGGTCAATTGCACCAATCGGAACTCAAACGTTTAAATCAAAAAATTAAGGCCTTAAATCAAAACCTAGGAACCCTTCAAAATCAATATCTAAAAACCAGCAAGGATCGTGATTCGTTGAAAAACCATGTTGATTATTACTGGCCTCTGAGATCCCTCGTTCACAACGCGAAACTTCGCGATCAAGTAGGAGTGAACCTTAAACTCAAACCGGGTGATCTAGCGATAATGAAAACAGATTCAACCCGTGTTGTAGTAACGGAAATTAAAGTGGGAGGTAATGATTTAAATTACTACATCAACTACTTGGTCAAAAACAGCAAGGGTGAAATTAAGGAAGTTTCTCCCTATGAAGTGGATGCCTTGAATCCCTTAACCCTCCCTGTTAGCCCCAAATAAGAACGTTTTATTCTTTCAGGATTCGGTAGGTTGAATCCCCAATCTTGAGGCAATATACCCCAGCACAAACTCCCTCGAGGTTTATTGTATACTTAGGACTATCAATGGCACCTTCATAAACCTTTCGACCCGATGCATCAAGGATTTGAAAGGGTAGCTGATCGTATTGATCCGGAACACTTACCGTTAGATATTGACTGGTTGGATTCGGAAAAACTTCGGCCACTAGGTTTTTTGTCACTAGCCCTACGCCAATACCCGGTAATTCGGTCCATTTGAAAATTTTTGGCATGCCTAAGGTATCAAAACTCATTTCGGCAATGGCTAATTTCCCGCCTTTTCCCACCCATGAATAGCTATGGGTTGTATCGGTAGAAGTACTGACCAAACTCCACGTAGGGGGAAAAATCGGTTGCGCCCAAATGGAGTCGCTGAAAATTTCCGTGGTATGAATGCGCAGTACATCGTAGGTTCCATTCGGTGTAGTAATTTGACCCCAAGCATCGGTGGTGTCATGAACCATCGAAAAGCGTTTAAAATGGATTTGACTTAACAGTGGATTAATCGCAGCACCCGGAACGGTGACATCTATGCCATAGGCGTCATTAAAACTAGACCCAAAAGTTCTCGGAAATTGATGCAAGGTTAAATCTGGATTGAAAACGGCATTTATAACTCCTGTACCGAGTAAGTCGCCGGAAAATCCTTGCGTACTAAAGGTTGAGGGGGTAGCATTGAAGTACAAATAACTGGCATTGTCATTCGTCATGGCAAGGTTTGAATTTCCAAATTGATTGCCGTTAGGGGTTGAGGCCACAGAAACAACGTTTGTATTTTCCGAAATCACATAATTACTCAAGGCTGTGAAATTCCACGTCTGATTGGGACCGCTTCCCCCTGGTCCGGGAAGTAAGGTCATGGTATCGGACTTTCTTGGGATGTAATCGCCTACAGTCGGCATATCGGATCCATCAAGGGTAATTTGTGAATAGGAAATCGCATAAATTACCGTAATCAAGAGTAGAAGTAGGTTTTTCATACTTAAAAGTATGGATTAATTTGATTCGCTCTGCGAAAGCGAAAAATTCCCATCCCCATTAGCGTTAACAAAACGGTTGCAAATACGAGATGCGCAGTTTGAACGAGTCCAGGTAAGTCAAAATACGCCAATAAGACTCCTGCCGTTAGTTCAATACCTAATACCACAAAAGCCCAACGGATGATAGAGATTTTTTCACTGCGTTCATTTCTCCACGCCAAATAAGCCAACAGCACCAATACCAACCAGCTGAAACTTCGGTGAATGAAGAACTCCATTCCGAAATAATTGCTCCAAGCTTCCCGGCCCAATCCTTGTTTCGTCAGGGAGTCGATGTACTCCCGCACTTGCGTACCTAGAAACATTTGGTAAAAAGTGATTGCAAATACTGCCCACCAGATATAGAATGTCGGTTTATTGACTGGAATTTTTACGCCATGTATTGGAGAGATTCGGTAGATGAGGTATACCTGCAGTAGTAAAATGACCAAGGCTAGGAATAAATGGACCGTAATAGTCCAAGGCACTAAGTTTGTCGCAACCACAATCGAACCAAACCAGGCTTCCACCGCGATGAGCACTAAGTTTATGGCAGAAAGGACTAAAAGCCACCTTTTTCTGTAGAAAAGTATGCTCCAGATGAAACCGGCCAACATCAGATTTCCCGCAAGAAATCCGAGCAAACGATTGATGTATTCCGTGTAGGTCCGCGCAGCATTAAATGGTTCTTCTCGAAGCAGCGTAGGGTCGTTTTCGATTTTCTTTGCGGTTTCTTCCATCCCTAATTTTCTTAGAAAGGCACAGAATTTAACCGCTTTTTTTGCTCTTTTTTCTTGAAATATAGACAAATAATTAGAGGGTAATTGTTCTTCGGCCGTGGGTGGAATCCATTTTCCAAAACACTTGGGCCAATCTGGACAACCCATGCCGGAACCGGTAATGCGCACAAAACTGCCGGCACAAATCACCAAAAACAAGCCGATTAAGGTAAGCCATTGAAAGCGGATGTATCGGCGCGAAAATTCCATGGTCAAAAGTACAAATTTGATTGATTATAGAATAAAAAAAGGGGCCTAAGCCCCTCAATTATCGAATCCAACTATTTATTCAACGACTAATTTTTCGGAATACATGGTTCCGTTTATCCAAACCTGAACGTTGTATATTCCTGCAGCCAAACCATTGAGGTTTAAACCGATGCTCTGTGCGCCCGAGAGGTTGCTGTATTCACCCCTAAGCATAGCCTTACCGTTTAGGTCACTGACATACACCGATACATCACTTTCGGCCTTTAATTGTAAAAGAACAGATGCGCTTCCGTAGGCAGGATTTGGAGCTAATGTTAGGGTCTTTGTTTCACTTAGCACTTCTGCTATTCCTACATTGATTCCTGTTTCGTATCCGTTGTTTACGGCAGTAACGATATCCGCTGATCCAGCGTTATCAATTTTACCATTGGAATCAATCAACATTCCTACGATATGAATTTGATTTTCATCCCATCCAGCGGGCAAGGTAAAGGTATAATTTACGATGTGGACGTCCCCCGCATTGATGCTTGCTGGAAAGATACCGGACATTCCAGCGAAGGATGGAGCAATGGCGCGTGCAACGTGATTATAAACCATTTGCGACGCGGGTACAGGGTTGGGTAAACTTTCATATCCCCCCATGGTACCGTTGTTTCCACCAGCATAGGCATTTGATTGACTCCAGCCAGCCCCTGTTCCTGTAACATCGTCCTCTGTCAAAACACAAGCGGATTTATAGTTGCCGTTTGCTCCGGAAGAAAAGGTATACCGAACGGAAACATTCAGTACTCTTGTGTTTGGATCCCAAGTGGCACCATTAAGAAGCGTTGCTTTTGGTGCCGTTTGAAGCCGTGTGAAAAAATCGGATGACATTCCCGATGGATCCACGTCTCCCATTCGATCCACCAATGCACTCGGGTAACCTCCTATCAAGGAGCCAATACCCGTATCGTAATCTGCAACAGTCATTGGATCTCCATTGTGAACGGCAATGCCAGCCCAAAAATCTTGATATTTCGTTTCATACAAATCCATAAAAACCGCTCCACGTGGACACCATTGGCACCATGTTCCGGTTGCCTCTTCTCCTACTACCATTTTTCCAGGCGCAGGAACAACAGGATTAATTTGTTCTGAAAGCATGTCATTGGTCGGGGTGTTGTCTCCGGCACCGCCATTTACCTCATATACTAGAGCGGTAACGGGTAAGGATCCCGCGACCAGGACCGTACTAGGCATGGATACCGTATAAATGCCAGCCGTAGCTAAATTTATACCGGTGACGGTTTGAGTGGTAGTACTTCCGTTGTAGGTTAAATCAACCTTCATGCTTGTAATAGCAGTACTTCCTCCATTTACTATTTTCACGGTTGGTGTTCCACTTTGTGTGGCAAGTTCTGCGCCCATATCAATATCTGCTACCATGGCGTCTAATGCGGGAACCGTGAAAGGAACGTGGTCAAACTGCACATCGTCAACGTACATTTGGGTATTTTGTACCGGGAAAAAGTCAGCCGATGCAACCGTGTTCACACCGTTAATCCATGTTCCTACTAAGCCACCGTTAATGTAGGCTTTCCAAACATGAAGCGTTAAATTCGCTTCAATTTTTAACTCGAACCATGTCGCCTCAGGATAGCTGGTCACGACAAGATTTGGTGTATTTCCATCATCAATGATCAACTGCCCAGCATCCATATTTACATTCAGCGCCCAAAGATTTCCAATGGTTAATGCGCCTTGAATGTTGTAATATCCTGTTTTTCCCGCATTGATGTAAAATTTATTCTGTAGGGTGAAAATCCCGCTGGTATACAATTGTCCAAACTTTAATACCACATCCTGAGGCCCTCCATTGGCAGAGGTAGAAGAAAAATAGATGGCATTAGGAGCGGAACTTGCATTGTTATTGGTGATTTGTACATCTTCCGCACCTCCTTCGGAACCAGACCAGGTAGACCAAGTTAACGATTGTGGGCCAAGGTATTGTCCTACGGGGTAGGAATCAAAATTATCGGAGAACAGTTGTGCATTGATGGAAAGGACCAAAAAGCTAAAGACAGGGGTAAGAAGTTTCTTCATTGAAAAAAAATAATGGTTTCAGTAAAGGTAACGAAATTATTTCTTGGTCAGGTATTGAATGACCTCCGCGGCCCCGTGCAAGCCAAACAAGGCGGGCATGTAGCTGATGGTTCCGTAAAAGGATTTTTTGAACTTGGTACCATCGGTCATTTTGAGCGATTTTTTATCCTGCAATTCAGAGGAAAATACGGCTTTGATTCCCCGCAATGAGGCTCCTTGTCGCTTGATGCGTTTTTTGATGTGGGAACCCAGCTTGCAATTGTGGGTGTCGACCAAGTTTGCCACCTGCACCGTGGAAGGATCCGATTTACCACCAGCGCCCAAGTGGGTTATCACTTTGATCTTTTGCTTTTTACAGCAAAGCAACCACGCAAGTTTGGGTGAAACCGAGTCAATGCAATCCATAACATAGTCCGGTTGGTAGGTGTTGAGTAGCTCCCAAACCCTTTCAGGAACTACAAATTCTTCGAGAACATTGACCTTTGCATTGGGATTGATGTCCTTGATGCGCTCGGCTAAAACGACAGCCTTATTCTTTCCTATCGTTGAATCCAAGGCCGTTAGCTGACGGTTTTTGTTGGTGGGATCGAAGACATCCCCATCAATTAAGGTGAGTGTACCAATTCCTGCTCGTGCAATAAATTCCGCCGCAAACGATCCAATGCCTCCGAGTCCAACAATCATGACATGAGCCGCGGATAATTTATCCAATTTATCCTTGCCTATTAAAAGCTCAGACCGTTCTAACCAATGATTCATGTCCCAAAAATAGCTATAAAATTTTGTTCGATTTGTTGGCAAAGTGGCTCGATTCGATGTCCTGTTATGTGGCAAAATTGCAGGTAAACGCGTTCAATCGTTGTGTTGCTGTCATCGGTCTCGAACAATAGCCGTTCTAGAGGAATTTGTAACAGAATAGAATGCATGGAAGAATTCGCTAATGCCGCAGGCCCGATGCTTAAATAAACAGGAGTGTCTAACAACCGTTGAAATTGTTTTGGTTGGTTGAAGCCGTGAAGAATCCAAGGAGTTTCTTGTTTTTTTTTCTGTAAGGCATAAAATTCTTCCCAAGCGCGAACGATGTGGAAAATGACCGGTTTTTTTAGGTTGTTCGCGAGGTTAAGTTGTTCGGAAAGAATAATGTGTTGTACCTCCAAGTTCGGTCCTTTAAGGCGGTCTAATCCCACCTCCCCAAGCGCAAGGCATTTTGGATGGTTAAGTGCCTTTTCCAACCATTGGTAATCCGTATTCTCCTGACTGCAAGGATGAAACCCAACGGAATGAAGGGTGGGAGAGTTCTGGTCAAAACCTTGAACAATGGCGTTTACGGTTCCTTTTCGATGGTGTGTATGGCTGTCGAAATACCTCATTCCATACAAAAGTAAGGCTTCTGTAAAAAGTATGGCTGTCGATTGATTTTTTGTATATTCGAGCACAACTAAACTGAATTATTATGGAAGAAGCTATGCAAAAAGGACATCCTAAAGGGCTGTATTTGTTATTCGTAACGGAGATGTGGGAACGTTTTAGTTACTATGGAATGAGGGCGATCTTAATGCTCTTTATGACTAAAGCATTATTGTTCGATTCCGAGTTTGCCTCAGGATTGTACGGTAATTACACGGGATTGGTATACCTAACGCCACTTATCGGTGGATACATCTCAGACCGGTATTGGGGGAATCGAAAATCCATATTTGTAGGTGGAATTATCATGGCAATTGGCCAATTCTTACTATTCTTTTCGGCCAGTTCGCTCGGAACATCCGTTGCGCCAATACTATTTTATTTCGGTCTACTTTCGCTCATCATTGGTAATGGTTTTTTTAAACCAAACATTTCAACCATGGTGAATCAACTATATGCACCCGGTGACAAACGGGTAGACGGTGCCTTTTCCATTTTTTACATGGGTATAAACCTCGGGGCCTTCTTTTCTCCTTTGGTCTGCGGAACGTTGGCCGAGAAAATTGACTACCGATGGGGATTTTTGGCTGCCGGTTTTGGTATGTTGATTGGTGTTGTGGTTTTTGAATTACTGAAAAATAAGTACATTGTGTCTGCGGAGGGTAAGATGGTGGGAGGAAAGCCAGAACCGCATGTTGCACCCGCCGCTTCGGTGGAAGATGGAGTTCAAGCAACACCGTCCAATCCGCTTGTTCGTATTGGGCTTTGGTTGGCCATTTACGCGGTACTTTGGGTGGTTTTCATGCAAGTAGTTGGGTTTAACTTCGTATCCACCCTGATTTTCGCTACGTCAATAGCCGCTTCAGGCTTTGTGATTACCGATCCTTCGCTAACGAAAATTGAACGTTCTCGAATTATCGTGATCTATATTATTGCCTTTTTTGTCATATTCTTCTGGTCGGCCTTTGAACAAGCAGGAGCATCATTGACCTTATTTGCAGACCAACAGACGGATCGTACGCTTTTCGGTTGGGAAATGCCTGCATCCTATTTTCAATCCGTAAATCCATTGGCCATTATCATTTTTGCGCCATTGTTTGCCGTTCTTTGGGGCTATTTAGGTAAGCGAAACCGCGAACCGGCCTCTCCTGTAAAGCAGGCCATAGGATTATTTCTACTTGCCATTGGTTATTTTATTATTGCGGTAGGTGTTTCGGGAGTTGAAGGTTCAACAAAAACGAGCATGTTTTGGTTGCTGAGCATGTATTTGGTTCATACCCTCGGGGAACTTTGTTTGTCGCCGATCGGTCTTTCAATGGTTGCACGTTTGGCGCCCTTACGATTAGGGTCATTGCTTATGGGGATTTGGTTTATGAGCAATGCTATGGCCAACGACTTTGCGGGAATGCTTTCAAAACTGTATCCTGAGAAGTATGTCAGTGTTAGTTTAGTCAAGCAAGAGGAAAGCAAAAACAACCTTCAATTGCTAAAACGCGATACAAAAGACAAAGCAAAACTACAAGCAGAAGTAGAAAAAATGGAGGGAGGTGAATACGTAGCAATTTCTTCCGTTTCCTTTGCGGACATTAAAAATAAAAAAGCGCAAGAAACGGCTTATCAGAACATTGCGTCAACCGCTAAAATTAAGGAAAAGCAATTGTTTGGATTTAAAGTGAATTCCTTATACAGTTTCTTTATGGTTTTTGTGGTCATGGGGGGTGTGGCTGCCGTCATTCTTTACCTGCTGCAGCGAAAGTTACTTTCCATGATGCACGGTATCCGGTAACCTAGCCTTTTGGATATGTTTGGAAAAAGTCATCCTAAGGCGCTTTCATACCTTTTCTTTACCGAAATGTGGGAGCGCTTTGGATATTATTTAATGATTGGGATTTTTACCCTTTACCTCAAGGACGTCAAAACAGGGTTCGGCCTCTCCGAAAATGAGGCATCTGACTTGTATGGAACCTTTATTGCTTTGGTATTTCTGACGCCATTCATCGGTGGATTATTGGCCGATAGGATTATGGGGTATCGAAAAGCAATTTTCCTAGGCGGGTTAATGATGGGAGCGGGCTATTGTATCATGGCCATTCATAATATTAGCGCCTTGTACATTGCTATGGTTCTTGTTATTTTAGGAAATGGGTTTTTTAAGCCGAATATATCCACCCTGTTGGGAAATGTTTATAACGAAGAAGGCTACAAGGATAAAAAAGATGCCGGATACAATATTTTCTACATGGGCATCAACATTGGTGCTTTTGTATGTAATTTTTTTGGTGCAATATTATTTAACCTTTACGGTTGGTATGCTGCCTTTATAGCAGCCGGACTTGGAATGTTCATTGGTGTTTTTATTTTTTGGTGGGGTACCGCTCACTACAAACACGCCGATGTAATTAAACCCGTGGGGCCAACCGATATGCCCCTCACAAGGATATTCAGTCTTGTTCTTTTTCCTGCGGTTTTATTTGGACTCATCCCCCTCTTATTCGATAAGCCCTTGGTGGGTTCTACCACAACGGATTGCTTTTTATTTGGCTGTATTCCGGTATTGTTTTTTTACGGAAGGCTCTGGTATAAATCGCCTAGCGAAGAGAAGCAACCCATTGGCGCCATGTTGGCCATTTTTGCCGTAGTTATTGCCTTTTGGGCCGTATTTAAACAAAATGGATCCACGCTGAATACTTGGGCGAATAATTATACCGACCGCGAAGTGCCAACCGCGATTCAACCTACAGCAAGTGCCTTGAAATTGGCCGAGAAAATTGACTATGTTAAGGATTCAACCGTACCTACCGATCACCAGTTTCGGAAACTAGATAAAGAAAAAATTCTGGCCTATCCCGATTATTTTAAAAATTCAGGTACCCAAAATCGACCCAAGGATGGGGAATCCATTTATGCCTTCAATACCAATTTATTCCAATCGGTTAATCCCTTTTGGGTTATTGTTTTAACGCCTTTGGTCGTCGCTTTTTTTACCTTCCTGCGCTCCCGCAAAAAGGAACCGAGTACCCCTACAAAAATTGCTTTTGGATTGCTTATCTCTGCCCTTTCTTGTCTTGTAATGGTAGGTGCCGTTTATGCCAGTCAAAATGGTATTGAAAAATCTTCCCCTTGGTGGTTTATTTCAAGCTACGCCGTAATTACAATAGGTGAATTGTTTCTAAGTCCAATGGGATTGTCTTTGGTTTCTAAATTAAGCCCTCCTAGGCTTACCGCCTTGATGATGGGCGGGTGGTTTTTGGCTACTTCAATAGGTAATAAATTATCAGGCGTCCTCAGTTCACTTTGGGATTCTTACGAAAACAAAGCCTATTTCTTTTACGTGAATGCGATCCTACTCGGTTTGGCAGCCTTGGCACTTTTCGTGCTTTTGAAGCGATTAAACAAGGTGTTTAGTGCTTATAAGTAATATAGATGTTTAATGAAATAGGATTTTACACCCTATACTTCTTCAGGAACACTTCCCAATTGAATAAAAAGTGCTGCATTAATTCATCCAAACGTTTCAAGAATATCGGGTTGGGTGTATTCATGCGTTTGAAGTAATTATCCTGGAAATCATTTAGCGCATACTTGTGGAAAATGGCTTTGGACATGCCGTATAGCGTTGTTTTGGAAGGACTATTAACGCGTTTCATATAGGCTTTGTATTCCTGGATAATTTGCCTCATTCCCATCTCCTCCATCTTATAAATTCCCGCCAATTTATCGTAAACTATATTTAATAGGCGAGACCCTGTATGGCCGTCAAACAAGCGCTCAAGCTCAATAATGTTTCCCGTAATCACAATTAAGGCAAAGTCGTTAATTTCCTTTGGATCAATACCGGGAGAGCTTACAAAACATGAGTCATCATTGATCGCACCTGCAACGCATTCAAACCCACGATCTATCGCATCAAACAATCCGTTAATGAAAATATTGGAAACTTGGTCCTCACTTAACTTCTTCTTTAAAATGCTCGAAAACATGAAAAATCCGCTTATTGATGGTTTTAACAAAAATAAGGGCAAAGTGAATTTGTACTCGGGGGCTATTTTTTATCTTATTAACGGAGTTTTCAACAAGGATTCCCCTATTTTTGCAAAAAGAAGCACAATGAAAGCAATTATTACGACCTCGAAAGGAACCATGGTGGCTGAGCTCTATGAAAGCGATGCACCGAATACCGTTAGCAATTTCACCAAATTAGCCAACGATGGATTTTACAATGGGCTTCAATGGCACCGCGTAATTCCTAATTTTGTTATCCAAGGTGGCTGTCCAAATTCACGGCCTGGATCTGCAGGAATGCCGGGAACGGGTGGTCCGGGTTATAAAATTGATTGTGAACTAACGGGTGAACTTCAATACCACGATCGCGGGGTACTTTCCATGGCCCATGCCGGCAGAAACACCGGGGGATCACAGTTTTTTGTTTGTCATTCTCGGGATAATACCGCTCATTTAGATAGAAACCATACCTGTTTTGGAAAGGTAACGGAAGGGTTAGACGTATTGGATCAAATCCAGCAGGGCGATGAGATTACGTCCATTGAAATTCAGTAACCTACGCTTTTCTTCCAAATTGGGCGATAATTAACGCCGCAAGTTCTTCTCCGATTCGGTCTTGAGCCTCGTTTGTTGCTGCACCTATGTGCGGTGTACACGCAATTTTAGGATGGTTTGTTAGTCGGTGATCTGGAGTCGGCTCGTTATTGAAAACGTCTAATGCGGCAAAGGAAACTTTTCCGCTATCTAGAGCCTCGAGTAAGGCCTCTTCATCCACAACACCTCCACGGGCGGCATTAACTATACGTATGCCTTTCTTCATGGCATTGAATTCAGAATGCGAAATGACCGCTAATCCATTGTCTTGCTTTGGAACATGGATGGATAAATAATCCAATTTAGGTAGGGCAGAGGATAAGTCAGAGACGCTTTCCAAGGCTACGTTCACCCTTTGCGAAGATCCTATTGTTACTTCCACGTTAAAGGTATCCGGTGTTAAGGTTATGGGAATAACGTCCATTCCGGCACCCAAGGCGTAGGATGCAAGGGATTGCCCAATTCTTCCAAAGCCAAGAATGCCAAGGGTTTTTCCGCGCAATTCTACTCCTTTTCCATACGCTTTCTTCAGGGCATTAAAGTCTCCCTGTCCGACATTTTTGTATGCATCGTGAAGAAATCGCGAAATGGCATACATTTGACCCATGACCAATTCCGCTACGCTTTGGGAGGAAGAAGCTGGCGTATTGATAACCGTAATGCCCTTTTCTCTGGCATAGGATACATCAATGTTATCCATTCCAACGCCCCCACGACCTATTAATTTTAACCCAGGACAACGGTCTATTAATTCCTTTCGTGCGGTTGTGGCGCTTCGAACCAATAAAATTTCAACCCCCTCCTTGTTGATGTAGTCGGCCAAGGAATCTTGCTCAACCTTTTCGGTAATCACCTCGTAACCAGCATCCGTCAATTGGATTTTGCCCGCCTCCGAGATGCCATCGTTTGCTAGTATTTTCATGGTTATGCTTTTCGTTCAAATTCTTTCATGACGTCAACCAATACTTGTACACTTTCTAAAGGAAGTGCATTGTAGAGGGAGGCACGATAACCACCAACGGAACGATGTCCAGGTAGACCAACGATTCCTGCTTCTTTCCAAAGCGCATCAAAAACCGAAGCCTTGGATTCGTCCGTCAGCAAAAACGTAACGTTCATGTGCGAGCGATCCGCAGGATTCACCGCTCCTTTGAAGAGGGCGTTGCGGTCGATCTCGTCGTATAGGAGCTTGGATTTTGCCAGGTTTCTTGCTTCCATAGACTCAACTCCCCCGTGGGCCAATAAATTTCTTAAATTGAGCATAGCCACATAGACCGAGAATACAGGCGGAGTGTTTAGCATGGATTCTTTTTCAATATGTTGTTTGAGGTCCAGGTAGGTGGGCAAAAACGTTGAAGTAGATTTTCCCAATACGTCATTTTTTACCACGTACAAGGTCGCTCCGGCAGGACCTAGGTTTTTCTGCGCCCCAGCATAAATCAAATCAAAATCTGCTACGTTAATCGCTTTGGAGAAAATATCCGATGACATATCGCAAACCAAGGGAAGGTCCGTTTTGGGAAAACTGTGGAATTGGGTTCCATAAATGGTATTATTGGAAGTGAAATGCACGTAGTCCAAGTCGTTGGGTATGTTATACGCTTTTGGGATGTAGGTGAATTGTTGATCCTCTGAACTTGCGAACACATCCACGTCGATTCCAACCTTCTTAGCCTCTTTAATGGCGCCAGAAGCCCAGGTCCCGGTGTTCATGTAACCGGCCTTTTTACGATCCCTCATCATGGTTAGTGCGGCAACCGTAAATCCAAGAGTCGCTCCACCCTGTAAAAAGCAAACCGAATATCCTTCGGGTACATTCAGCGCTTTTTTTGTCAACTCAATGGCTTCGTCCATTACCGCAACAAAATCTTTGTGCCGATGGGATACCTCTAAAATGGAAAGACCATTAAAATCAATTACCGCCTCAGCCGCCTCTTTAAAAACGTCTTGAGGTAAAATACAAGGGCCTGCGCCAAAATTGTGTTTCATGGTATGCGTATTATCGTTCAAAAAAAAAGCCGTCGATTGACAGCTTATTGATCTTCAGGTTTTGCTTTTTTCGCAGTGGTTTTCTTTGCAGTAGTTTCCTTTTTAGGGGCTGCTGCTTTTTTTGCAGTCGTTTTTTTCTCCGTTACCGCTTTTTCAGCCTTCGGCTTTGTTGTTTTTGCTTTAACGACCGCTTCCACTTTTTTCACTTTTCGCTTTCTGGCATTCCCGTAGGATCCCATCACTCGTTTCCCTTTGGCCGTTTTTTTATCTCCTTTTCCCATGATGTGTCTATTGTATATTTATTTGCTGAACAAAGTTATAATTCTTTTTCAAAATAATCCTTCCGAAATGACATTTCCAACGCACTCCCTCCATTAAGAATCTTCTTACTCCAGTCAATTTTTAAACACGTTTGTTCCTCGGGTGTAATTTTCCAAGACAATTCACTCTGAACAAGTCGTGCCCTCAGTGCGCTTAAGATCACCGCTACCGAAACCGATAAATTTAAACTTTCGGTAAACCCAACCATAGGGATTTTCAAGGCATAATCTGCTTGAGCGATGGTTTCCGGATGAAGACCCTCCCGCTCCGTTCCAAAAAAGAGCGCAACAGGTTTGTCCATTGGAAGCGTTTCAGGGGTATTGGCGTTCGCATGCGGGGATGTAACTACCAAGGCGTAACCTGCGCGTTTGAGATGGGTCAAGCAATCGTTACGAGCCTCATTTTTTTTTGAAAATCGCGTTAAATTAACCCATCTTCCCGCTCCTAATGCTATTTTTTTTTGAAGAACATACCGGTTGCGTTCTTCAATCGTGTAGATGTCTTGAATGCCTAAACAATCACAGGTTCTGATGATTGCGGATGCATTGTGCTCTTGAAAAATATCTTCCAATACCACACATAAATGGCGGGTTCTCTCTGACGCTACGTCGGAGAATAACTTCACCTTATGCGGGGTTAGAATTTCTTTGAACCGTTGATAGATGTATTCCGCCTCTAAAGCCTTAGGGTTCATTTTTTTTCTTGTCTTTAATCAAATAATCCCCCTTTTTTAACCAACCTCGCCGAATAAAATAGGTAAATAGTCCAATTCCAAGGAAGAACATTACCAAAAGGACCGAGAAATACCCAAATTTCCATTTCAATTCAGGCATATATTCGAAGTTCATTCCGTACACGCCGACGATAAAGGTTAGGGGGATGAAAATAGCACTTACAATGGTCAATACCTTCATGATTTCATTCATTCGTTGGCCTTGAGCCGCGTAGTAAAAATTGGTTAAGCCATCCAATACTTGGATTTGACTTTCTATTTCCGAAATTAAATTGTTGCTGTGGTTCAAAATATTTCGAAAATACCGTTTGTTTTCCTTGCTGAGTAAGTTGGAGTCCGAGGCGTTAATTTGCTCCGTGATATCCCTCATAGGGCTTGAAATAGTGCGCAATTGAATAAGTTTTCTTTTCTGGTGTTCAATGTCGTGCAATAATGATTTATCCACTTCTTCATGCAGTCTAATTTCTAATTCCGAACTGATTTGAATGATGTCATCTACAATACTGTAATAATTATCGATAATCGCTTCTAAACAGCGGTATAGTAGAAAGTCCGATTTTTGAGAACGGATTTTACCTTTGCTCAATTCGATTCGTGAGCGAACTTCATCGAAATACCCTTTGAATCCATTCTGCATAGTAACTAAATAATCCTTACCTAAGAAAAAAGTGACTTGAATTTTCTGAAACATTTCATTTTTATCCAAAGCAGGATCGGCAAAGAGTACTGAAAAAAACATGTAATCTTTATATTCCTCGACCTTTGGCCTCCTAAAGCGTTGATAAATGTTTTCGATGCTTAGTTTTTCAATATGCAATTTTTGACAAAATTGTTTGATGGCCTCTGTATTGCTAAGGTCATGGATATTGAGCCAACAGACATGATCTTCATCCAATTCCTCTTCTAAAAATTCATTAGCGAAATAGGGAATGTCTTCCTGCTTTACCGCGTAAAAGCATCGGTCATATTTATATAATTCACACGATTTTTTCATGGGTACCTTCTTCCTTATTTAGAGGATGGCAGGAGGCACAGCCACCCTTATTTTGTTTTTTGGCGCGCCAGATGTATCCTAAATAGGCCAGGGAAAGCAACCCACTACCAAAGACGAGCATTTCTTGTATCATAAGCCAAAATACATATTAATCCTGATTTACAAAACGTTGAATGCTAAAAATGCCATAAGGTAGGCCATTAGCCCAAAGACTATGGCTTGGACGATTGGCCAAAACCAGGATTGGGTTTCTTTCTTTACAACCGCCAACGTTGAAATACACTGCATGGCATACACATAGAAAACCATTAAAGATACACCGGCTCTGAGGGTGAATTGTGGTGTACCGTCTGCTTTTTTTTCATTTTTCAGCCGTTGCATTAACTTCGTATGCTCCTCTTGGTCGGATTGCGCTGCATAGATGGTTGACAGCGAACCTACGAACACTTCTCGAGCGGCAAAAGAGGTTATAAGGGCAATGCCAATTTTCCAATCATACCCCAGAGGTTCAATGACGGGTTCTATGGTCTTCCCTAGAATGCCTATGTACGAATTTTCTAAAGCAACGGAGTTTTCCATCTGCTCTCGCTCATTGGGAGTGGCACGAGAATATGCTTCGGTTTGCTTTACCTGTTTTTGCGCTTTTTCCTTGGTTGCGGTGGGGCCATAACTCGCCAAAATCCAAAGCAAAACGGAAATTGCAACGATAATTCCGCCGGCTTCTACGATAAAGACCTTTATCTTTTCCAGAACAGTAAGGTAAATGTTTCTTAATACAGGCGGTTTGAGGGTGGGGATTTCCATGAGATAATAGGATCGCGCCTCGTTTTTCATTAACAGGTTTAAAACCCATGCAACGGCTAAGGCGGAAAGGATTCCCAAGGCATATAAGCCGAAAAGAACCAATCCTTGAAGTTGAAAAATACCCCCGATGCGTTTCGCAGGGATAACCAATGAAATCAATAGGGTAAATACAGGAATTCGTGCACTGCAACTCATTAATGGAGCAACAAATAGGGTAATGAACCGCTCCTTTCGGTTGGCTATTCCTCGTGTGGCTAATACCCCAGGAATGGCACAAGCTAAACTGGATAGAAGAGGGACTACACTGCGACCATTCAGCCCAAAAGGCCTCACCAAACGATCCATTAAAAAGACTGCGCGCGCGAGGTACCCGGATTCTTCGAGGAAGGAAAGCATGATGAATAGAATGGCAATTTGAGGAATAAAGACTAAAACGCCAGATATACCCGGGATAACGCCTTGGCACAACAAGGCGTTAAAAACGCCTGACGGTAGATGGGTAGAAACAAATTGGGAAAGAATAGCAAATCCATGTTCTATCCAATCCATGGGATAGGAGGCCAGCAAAAAAACCAGTTGAAATATGACCATCAAAATAAGCGCAAAGATGCCATAACCTGCAACGGGATGCGTCAGCCATCGGTCCCATCGGTTCCGGTCGCTGGATTCCGTCGTCTCAGAAGAGGTTATTATGCCATGTAGCAGGTTTTTAATAAGCCTAAACCGTTCCTTGGCCTCCAATCCCTGCGCTTCAATCTCATGGTTTTTTAAAACCGTAAAATCAGGGATAAAAGGTTCGTTTGTGCTTCGTTTCTCGCGTTGGGTACGAACCGCATCCAAAAGCCGATCTTTTCCCAAGGCTACCCGCGCATTCATGGAAACTACAGGGGTGTTCGGCAATCGTTTTTGCAAACCTTCGATATCGATTTTAATGCCTTTTCGCGAAGCCAAATCCATCATATTCACCACTAAAATTAAGGGTATTTTGAGGTCTGAGAGTTGGGTAAATAACAATAAATTTCTTTCTAAATTGGTGCTATCTACTACCACTATTCCCAAATCCGGTAGGCCTTCTGCTTCGGAACCAAAGATTACCTGTTGAACAATTTCTTCCTCTTTGGAGTTAGGATAGATGCTATAAATACCGGGAACATCTAAAATTTCGGGAGATTCGCCATCTAAGGGCAAGGTTCCCGTACGTTTTTCGACCGTTATTCCCGGAAAATTCCCCACTTTTTGGCGCAATCCCGTCAGTAAATTGAAAACGGTACTTTTTCCCGTATTGGGGTTACCAAATAATGCGATCCTCATTGAAAATTCTCAAAGGGTGGTGGAACTACTTTTTCCACTTCTATGGCTGCGGCATCTTCTCTTCGAATGGAAAGGGTTGTGTTATTGAAGTGAATGGCCATAGGCCCATTGAAAGGAGCAGAAAGAGTGACCTCAAAGGAAAGCTCTTCCATAACGCCAAACTCATTGAGCCTCGATGAAAATTCACACGCATGAATCGCTTTTATACGACCGTATTCTCCCACCAAAAGTTCATTGAGCCTCATAGGACAAAAATACGGCGAAGATGAAGATAAAAGATACCTTAATTAAGGTATTTGTTAGCGAATCACAAACCGAGCGGTTTGACGAGACCTTTGTTCCAATAGTACCTCGCGGCCTGCTAAAACTTGCTCTATGGTATCCTCATCGTAATGACGAATCGTAACCAATTCCACATCCAAATTGTACTTGCACGTAAAAGCCGGGGAAAGGGCCTGAATTAATTCATGAACATCCACCTTTTGGGGATCTATTAAGGTCGAAAAATTCAAGGCAGAATTTTGCATTAATTGAACGGTGACCCTAAACGCATAAAAGACTTCAAACAGTTTGGATAAGGATTCTTCATTAATGAAAGAGAAATCCGTAGCAGAAATGGAGAGCAAACACTGTTTTTTCTTTACAATAAAGGATGGAATCAAATGGTCCTTGCTTCCTTCAGCGTGAATTACCGTACCCGGTTCATCTGGATGGACGAAACTTTTTACATACAAAGGAATGCCTTTGTTTTGGAGCGGTTTAATGGTTTTTGGGTGAATAACACTGGCTCCAAAATACGCTAACTCTATGGCTTCTCGATAAGAAATAGCCGTTAGCAACCGCGTATTTTCAAAATATTTTGGGTCCGCATTCAGCATACCTGGGACGTCTTTCCAAATGGTGACCGCTTCGGCATTTAAACAATAAGCGAAAATCGCAGCAGAATAATCAGAACCTTCGCGACCCAAAGTGGTGGTAAATCCCTCCGCGGTGTGTCCAACAAAGCCTTGGGTTACCCATTTGTCCGTTTCCTTGTCTGCACCCGGAAGGCATTCTGTAATTAACTGTTCTGTTTTTTCCCATTGTACATTGCCTTCTTGATACCGATTGTCTGTTCTCACAAGCGTTCGGGCATCTACCCATCGCGCTTTCAATCCTAATTCTACTAAATATTCAGAAATAATGAAAGAGGAAAGCACCTCTCCCAAGGATACGATTTGGTCATATTCAAAAGGTAAATGCTCCGCCAAAGGTCTATCAAATCTATTTTTAAGCGACTCAAAACGTTCATCAATAAAGTTGAACACTTTGTGATGGCGTGCATGAAACAACGCGCCTGCAATTTCGTTGTGGAAATCCCTCAATTCATCAACCGTATGGTTGAACTTTAATTCATTTTTTGACGCCCAATGGCTAAGGACTTCTTCCAATTTGTTGGTGGTTTTCCCCATCGCAGAAACAATAATAACAATGGGATCCCTCTCATAGCGAAGCAAAATGCTTCCAACGTTTTTAATGGCCTCTGCGTTTTTAACAGACGCCCCTCCAAATTTAAAAACCTTCATGATCTATCGTAATTTTTCAGATAAGCGTTCCATGATCTTTCGCGCATTCTTGTTTTCATAGATAATCGCGTATACCGCATTTAAAATGGGTAGTTCGACCTTAAATTTATCGTTGATCTCAAATAAACACTTTGTGGCGTAATACCCCTCAGCCACCATGCCGATTTCTAAGGTGGCTGCCTGAACCGAATACCCTTGTCCAATCATAAATCCAAACGTTCGGTTTCTTGAAAATTTAGAGTAGGCAGTCACTAATAAATCCCCTAAATAGGCACTGTTTTTTACGTCGCGATGTACCGGGTGAACGACATCAATAAAGGCTTCAATTTCTTGTATTGCATTGGAAACCAATACGGCCTGAAAGTTATCGCCATACCCAATTCCAGCACAAATGCCGGATGCCAAGGCATATACATTTTTTAATATAGCAGAAAATTCAGCACCGAAGAGATCCTCGCACACCGTGACGTTCATCGTTCGCCCGCGCAATGCCCCAGCAACCCATTGCGATGTTTCGGAATCTTCGCATCCAACGGTTAAGTAAGATAGCCGTTCTAAAGCGACTTCCTCCGCATGACAAGGACCGCAAATAATTCCAATATCAGCGTAAGGAATACCGAAACTTTTATGAAAATACCGCGCTGGAATAGCATTAAACTCCGGAACGATTCCTTTTACGGCCGATATGACTTTTTTGCCTCTAAAAGCCTCTTTCGAAACGGGAGAAAAACTCTGATGAATAAAGGCGGCGGGTATGGCTATAATGATGACTTCCGCAGAAGAAATAGCCTCTGAAGCTGATGCGTGTAACTGAAGTTTGTTGAGGTTTAATTCTACCGATTGAAGATAACTTGGATTGTGACGAAAGGCTTGAATATGCTTGATGTGTTCTTTTTTCCTTACCCACCAATGAACTTCGTCAAGGTTATTGGTCAGCAGTTTAACTAAGGCTGTAGCCCAGCTACCGCTGCCCATTACCGCAACCCGTTTACCCATGTCCATATCCATCAGACAAAAGTAACAATAAAAGAATTAGTTGAAATTTACGATTTCACCCGAATTGAGGGCCTCCGCGAAAGCATCGCGCATGCGTTCTAATTTCAATTTAGCATGAGGATTTCCTTGTTTTGCTTCCTTTTTCGTCCGGTAATAAATATCCAAGGACTGCCCGAATAAATCTTGCTCAAGTTTCTTTTTTATTTCTAGGATTTTAGCATTGACACCTATAAGGTAATGCTCGATTTCTCCTAACCGTTTTAATTCCTCCGCATTGAGCTCCTCTTTTTTCAATAAATAGTGGTACATAGGCAGCAATTCGCCCAACAAGGACATGAACTTTTCAAGTTCTTCATCTAATGCTTTTCGGTTCGATTTGAAATCAGACATTGACTAAAAATACACTTTATTTTATCCGATGCGGTATTTCTCGGAAAAATTAACAATTTATTTCCAATAAAAGTTTAGAGCAATTCCCAATCTGTAATTCGATTCCCCGCTAAAAACGCCTTGGCGGACATTCTTTTTTTCCCTTCCGCTTGTATTTCAGAAATAGCATAATATCCATTTCGACAAGGAACGAGAACATGGTCTGAATCCGATCGTAAACGTCGGTCTTTGGGTTCCTCTGCGATCATTTTACCTGAAAACACCTTAAAGGTTGAAGTCGCTTGCCTTCCCACATGCATCCATTCGCAGTAGGCTCCAGGGTAGGGAGAAAGTCCGCGGACCTTGCGATCGATTGCTTGTACGTCTTCATTAAAATCTATTCGGGTATTGGACTTGTTTAATTTAGGGGCTAAGCGGAAGGTTTTGCCTTCAATAGGTTGTTGAGGGTTTTCTTTTAAGGATTGCTTTTCAATTCCATCAAGGGTTTCAAGTAGTAAGGATGCGCCGAGCGGTAACATGGAATCATGAAGCGTACCTGCCGTTGTTTTTTCTGAAATTTCAAGGCTTTTTTGTAAGAGGATAGGCCCTTCATCTATTCGATCATTAATGTAAAAGGTGCTTAATCCAGTCTCTGATTCGCCTGCTATAATAGCCCAATTAATTGGCGCAGCTCCTCGAAACTCAGGTAAAAGAGAGGCATGTAAATTTATCGTTCCACGTTTTGGAATCCTCCAAATCACTTCAGGCAACATCCTAAAGGCTACCACAACAAATAAATCAGCTTTTAACGCTTCTAATTCCCGCACGAAACCTTCCTCCTTTAACGATAGTGGCTGCCAAATGGGAAGCGGAATGGACTGCGCAATTTTTTTTACGTCACTTTCTCTAACCTTTTGTCCCCGTCCTGCGGGTTTATCGGCCACCGTCACCACACCTACAACTTCATGACTTGAGGCATGCAAACGCTCCAGCATATAGCTAGCGAATTGCGGAGTACCCATAAAAACGATTCTTAAACCCATCTATATTTTTTTATTGTTCCATTGAAAAAATTTCAAATATAAGAAGGACAGCATTCCCATGGTTCCAAAGTAAATATATTCAACTGTCCAAACGTGATAGATATCAAAGTTTAAAATTTTGATAAACAGGTACACGCTCGCCGTGTAAACTAACACCGAAATCACTTCGATGCTCATGGAGACCATAGTGTTTCCGCTGCCGTGAATCGTCTGGAAATAAACGGATACCAGGGCGAAAAGCATGATTGAACCCGCTACCAAACGCAGTATTGCACTGCTCTCGTCGAAGTATTGTTCATGTGGATTGATTAAAGCAATCAACGTTTCTGGATATAGTATAGCCCCGTGAAAGGAGAATAGCATAAATAAAAAGGTCAATAGCTGGATACGCCTTTGAATTTTGGGTAAATCAACTTGTCGTTTTGCGCCGATATACTGAGATATATACGTTTTTGTGGTTCCAGCAAAGCCCCAAATGGGAACAAAAGCCAAGAAATAGATGGATCGAATGTTTTGAGAAACGGTAAGTTGGTATTGACCCATTTGCTCTATCCATGTAAAAAATAAGGTCCATGTAAATAATGCGGAAAAACCCTGCAGCAACAGTGGAAATCCTACCCTCAAAAGTTCTTTTAACTCTATGATAATACCTCTTATGGTGGTGAAAAGCCCAAAGGTTTTATTTTTACGACTGAGTAAAGTGTACCCAACTAAAAACACCATTCCCAACCCATCGGCCAACGACGAAGCAGCCGCTGCCCCACGCACTCCCATAGCGGGAAAGCCACCAACACCAAAAATTAATAAGTAGTCGAACAGTACATTGGTACTGGCCGTTAGGACGGCAGCCAATAATACTACCCAAGATTTTCCTTGCGCTAAATAGAACGACTGAAATCCTAATGAAATCATAGAAAAGAAAAGGGCGAAGGAACGATAGGATAAGTACTGTCCCTGAAGCATGGCAACGTTTTTATTTTTGGAATACCATTGGATTAAATCAGGAATAACAAAGGTTAATACCAAAAAGAAGAGCAAGGCAAAGACCCCCAAAACGAACCAAGTCGCGTTTAGAATTCTACCAAGTTGATCGTTTCTTGATTCTCCAATTCTACGGGCCATCAATATTTGAGCGCCGTCCGACATGCCGAGCAGCATCATGTAAAAGGTGATGTATGCCAAACCGGCATTGCCTACGGCGTCGAATCCTTCCACGGAGTAGCGGCTTATAAACGCAGAATCCGTAATCAATACGATGGATTGAATAAAGCCAGAAACCATCATGGGCAAGGCTACGCCGAGGATGCTCCTGTAATGAAGAGGAAGCACGCTATTCGACATACAACACCAAGCCTTTTAAATATTCTCCTTCTGGATGAAAGGCACCAATAGGATGATCCATGGGTTGATGCATTTGATATAAAATACGTACTTGACGTTTCGATTCAATCGCCGCAGAAATGACGGTATTGGTAAATAGCATTTTATCGATTACTTGTGAACACGAAAAAGTAAACAAGATACCTCCCGGTTTGATTTGCCTCAAGGCATGAGCATTCAAGCGCTTGTACCCTTGAACCGCTTTATGTTTTTTGTCTAGATGCTTCGCAAAAGCAGGAGGATCAAGAACAATGATGTCAAAAGGCAGCGGTAATTCTTTCAAATAGTCCATGGCGTCTGCGATCACAGAAACATGCTTTCCTTCGAACGTATTCAACGAAACATTGGCCTCTGTGAGCGCTATGGCTTTTTCCGAACTATCCAAAGAGTACACATCGCTTGCTCCATTCATTAAGGCCTCCAAACTAAACCCACCCGAATAGCAAAAAGCATTAAGAATTTTTTTCCCTTTCGATAATTGCCCCAAAAGTTTCCTGTTTTCTCTTTGATCAATAAAAAAACCGGTTTTTTGACCCAAAATCCAATCTATTGAATAGCGAACTTGGTTTTCATAGGCATAAAAAGGCATGTCGATGGAACCATATAAATAACCGTCTTGTGTTTCAACGCTTCGAGGTAGGCTCCCTTTAGATTTGTGGTATATGGCTTTTAATTTACTTCCAATAACCTCCTTTAAGGCATCAACGATTTCCAAAATGCATTGCAACATACCAATGGAATGGCATTGCACCACACAAACACCTCCATAGAAATCAATCACTAATCCAGGCAAAAGATCGCCCTCTCCATGAACTAATCGAAAAATAGTATTGTCCTTTGTAAGCAATCCCAAATCCATGCGAAGTTTCCAAGCAGCCTGAATGCGTTGGTTCCAAAACCTCTGATCAATTTCTTCCCCGCTGAAGCGCAGAATTCGAACCGCAATGGAACCCTTTTGAAAATGCCCTATCGCTAATACCTCTTGTTGGTTTGTGCACACGCGTACCAGTGAACCGTCTTCTATGGATGAGGTATCAGATCCTATAGCGCCTGAAAAGATCCAAGGGTGTTTTCTTCGAATCGAAGCATCTTTTCCTTTCCTCAAATAGATTTCCTGCATCACAAAACAAAAGTAACCATATTATATTTTTATCAGAAGTTTCGTAAAATGAATATATTTGAAAAAAACCCTTATGGCAAATAAAAGAACTTTAAAGAGAAACATCAACGCGATGATTGTAGACGTTATTGATGAATGCATTTACATACAAGATACACAACCGTCCAAAGAAGATGCTTCCGAATCCTTAATCAATGAGGTAATTCAAACGTATAATGACCTTTTAAGTAAAATTAACAAGGCAAAAGGAAAAGGTGAATTTGTTGCCATCGTTCAATCCTTTGAAGAAAAATCCGATCAGTTTATTGATAAACTAAATGCGCTGAATCAAAACGAATCTTAATCCTATTACCGAAAGCCTATTGCTATGAATACCGTTTCAAGATTATTTGATATTCCTTACCATCAACTGAAAAACTATCCACAACCAGGGATGTTTTTTTCCAAAAAGGAAGGAAATTGGGTTGGGATTTCAACCAAAGAATTCCTCGAACGTTCCATGCAATTATCCATTGGTCTCATGGAGGCTGGGGTTGAACCTGGGGATCGTATCGCTGTAGCTTCAACGAACCGATTGGAATGGAATATTTTGGACATTGCCGTTCAGCAAATTGGAGCTGTTTTAGTTCCCCTCTATCCCACGATTTCTTCCAGAGATTATTGCTTTATCCTAAACGATTGTGAAGCAAAATATATGTTTGTAGGGAACCAAGAGATTGCCGATAAGATTTTAGCGGTAAAGGGTGAATTAAAGGCTTTGAAAGGTTCCTTTGCGTTTGACGACGTATCAGGTGTTGAACCTTGGGATACCTTTTTTCACGAGAGAACGGATGAAAAAGAAGGGGAAGTTCAACAACGCATGTCAAAAGTTCAAGACCAGGAGTTGGCTACCATTATTTACACATCAGGTACTACAGGCAATCCAAAAGGGGTGATGCTCTCGCACAGAAACGTTCTCTCCAATGTGTTAGCCTGTGTAAATCCAATTCCCGCGGATAACGATTCTAAGGTACTGACGTTTCTTCCTGTTTGTCATATTTACGAAAGGATGTTGCACTACCTTTACATGTACATTGGAGCATCCATTTATTTTGCTGAATCCATGGAGACCATTGGCGATAATATTCGTGAAGTTCAACCGGATGTGTTCAGTGCCGTTCCTCGACTTATCGAAAAGGTTTATGACCGAATTCTGGCCAAAGGAGATGAATTGACGGGGCTTAAAAGATCCTTGTTTTTTTGGGCCGTTTCCCTAGCCGAATCCTATGAGCAACAGGGAAAAAGCCCCCTTTATTACCTACAACTGAAAATTGCGCGTAAACTAATCTTTAAAAAATGGAAAGAAGCTCTGGGTGGAAAGGTTCGCGCCATAGCCTCAGGAAGTGCAGCACTTCAGCCGAGGCTTGCTCGCATTTTTTTGGCTGCAGATATTCCGATTTTGGAAGGGTATGGCCTTACGGAAACGTCCCCAGTTGTATCGGTGAATTCCTTTGACAAAGGAATCTGCATTGGCAGTGTAGGGGCCCTTATTGACGGAGTAGAAGTGCGCATTGCTTCCGACGGAGAGATTTGTGTTAAAGGTCCAAATGTAATGATGGGGTACTACAATAATTTAGAAGCAACCCAAGAAGTCTTGGATGCAGACGGGTGGTTCAAAACTGGAGATATTGGTGAATTTGTTGAAGGTAAATTCTTGAAAATTACGGATCGAAAGAAAGAGATCTTTAAAACGTCCGGAGGAAAATACATCGTTCCTCAAGCCTTGGAGAACCATTTAAAAGAGTCCAGAATGATTGAGCAAACTATGGTGATTGGTGAGAACCAAAAGTTTCCTTCGGCCTTGGTCGTCCCCAATTTTGAGGTACTTAAAGAACTAGCTGTCAAAAAAGGGTGGATCCAAGAATCCATTGCGAATCAAGAAATGCTCCACAATACACAAGTAAAAACCCTTATACAATCCGAAATTTCCAACATTAATCAAAACCTGGGAAATTGGGAACAGATTAAGGATTTTCGGCTTTTACCCGAACTTTTCTCCATCGATGGAGGTGAATTGACACCAACCCTCAAGTTGAAAAGAAAGGTGATCATGGAAAAGTATCAAGACCAAATAAACGACATCTATTCATAAAAAAAGGGTGCCTATTGACACCCTAATTTTTTCATATTTGCAAGCACTAATGCTTTTCAGTGCATCCGCTTGATTTTGTTTGTCCTCCACTAGAACAACATTTCTTTTGCTCTGTTGCTCCGGCAGTACAACACGCTTTTTTCTTTTTTCTTTTTTTCTTTTTGTCATCGTCCTCTCTTATCTCCTTTTTTACCGTCCTAGAGGCCGCATAAACCTGGGTTGCTACCGTTCCGCTGAACGTAACTAAGGCTAGGGCTAAAGCTATTTTTTTCATTTTGATTTATTTTAGTTTGGGTAAATATAAGAATTAAACCAGTTTCGCTAAAATATGTTCGCGGTTTTTAACTAAATCGCCTATTTGAACGCAAATCGTTGCATGAATTGGTAGGAAAACATCAACACGTGATCCAAATTTGATGAATCCAAATTCCTCCCCGCGTTCAACTTTTGAGTCTTTCTCAGGATAGAAACATATCCTTCGAGCCAATGCCCCGGCAATTTGACGCACCAGAACCTGTTGCTTGTCCGCCGTTTCTATTACCATGGTCGTCCGTTCGTTTTCGGTAGAACTTTTAGGGTGCCAAGCAACAAGATAACTTCCTGGATGATAGGCTTGATAAACGACCTTGCCGCCAATAGGAGTGTAGTTGGCGTGAACGTTCAAGGGCGACATGAAAATGGAAATTTGAATACACTCTGTCTTCAAAAATTCAGGTTCATATACCCGTTCGATGACCACTACTTTTCCATCGGCTGGACAAATGACCATATGGTCATCTCCACGTATCGTTCGGTGCGGAACCCTGAAAAATTGTACGATTATACCTAGAAAAGCAAACGCTAGGAAGCTTATTGCGATTCTGAGATAAACAGGTAAAATAGGCGTTAGAATCGTCCAAACAATTCCAATCAATCCCACGGTAACCAGGAAGGTTACTCCCATGATAAAACGACCTTCCCTATGAAATCTCACGAAACAAAAGTACTAATTAAAATAAATCATATACCAACCGTAGAAGACCGGTGAAGCGAGTAAAACGGCATCAAATCGGTCTAATACCCCACCATGTCCGGGTAAAATATTCCCCGAATCTTTAACATCTGCACTTCTCTTGAACAAAGATTCTAACAAATCCCCAAGAATGGCGGAGGAAGAGGTTAATACTCCTGCTACGAGCCAAAAGAAGTAATGATCAGTATCCTGCCAGTTGGCAATGGCCCACCCAACAACCATTGTGGTAAGCATGCCAACCAGTGTACCTTCCCACGTTTTTTTGGGGGATATTCGTTCAAATAACTTGTGCTTCCCCAATAGCCTGCCACCAAAATATGCAAAGGAGTCATTGGTCCAAATTAATGCAAGCATCCCTAAACTTAAAGGCAACCCATTAATGTCTTGTTGGGATAACACTACCAATAAAAACATGGGCAAGGTGATGTAGATTATTCCTGCCCCATATAGCGCAAAATTCTCTAATGGCGTCTCGCTTTTTCTCCAAAGTTCAAGGGTTCCGGGACCAAGAAAAAGCGGCAGAAGTAAGGCCAAATGATTTTGACGCAGAATGCCAAGTGCACCAGCACACAAAACCAGGTAAGCAATGAGACCAGCCATGGTTCCTAGTCCTCGGTGTGGCCCTTGTCGTTTGCTAGCTAGTCCGTAAAATTCAAGCAAGGCTTGCAACATAAAAATTCCAAAGACGATACATTGAATCCAAAGGGGAGAGAACGTTGTGGATATCATTACAATACCAAAAGCTGCACCTGTAATGCATCGTAAAGCAAGATTATTCATCCACGAAAAGTACTAAAAATTAATTAGTTTCCGATGAATCCTTTTCCTCGGTAGATGGCTCCTCTGCATCACTCTCCTGCGAACCCAGGGTTTCGTTTTGTACTTCCTCTGCGGTCTCTTCAGGAACAACCTCGTTAGGAACCTCCCAAGGGCGCTTTCCGAAAATTTGTTCTAAATCTTCTTTGAAGATAACTTCGTCTGTCAGTAATTTTTCAGCAAGTGCCTCAAGTTTGTCCTTGTGGGCTGTCAAAACCTCTATGGCACGTTGATATTGTGATTCTATCAATAGTGAAACTTCTTCATCGATCATTTTTGCCGTATCCTCAGAATATGGTTTGGTAAAATAATCCCTGCCCTGTGAGTCGTAATAAGAAAGGTTGCCCACCCGCTTGTTCAAGCCGTAAATACTTACCATGGCATACGCTTGTTTTGTCACCTTTTCAAGATCACTCAATGCACCAGTACTTATTTTATCAAACATGATTTGTTCAGCAGCTCGTCCTCCTAATGCCGAACACATTTGATCTAACAGCTGCTCCGTAGTGGTGATGCTTCTCTCTTCAGGCAAATACCAAGCAGCGCCCAAGGATTGCCCACGAGGAACAATGGT
Organism: uncultured Flavobacteriales bacterium; assembly: GCA_903823565.1. Taxonomy (GTDB): domain Bacteria; phylum Bacteroidota; class Bacteroidia; order Flavobacteriales_D; family Crocinitomicaceae; genus UBA952. The sequence goes on along the minus strand of CAIJTF010000033.1, from coordinate 31,515 downwards.
GACCTTCACCAAAGGAGGGGCGTATTGCAATAACCAAGAAATAGTGGCATGTCCCGCTTCGTGGAAGGCAATTGTTTTTTTCTCATCTGCCGTAATGATTTTATTCTTTTTCTCTAATCCTCCTACAATTCGATCCACAGCATCCAAGAAATCTTGGCGATCTACCTTTTTCTTTTCTTTTCTAGCAGCAATCAATGCCGCTTCGTTACACAGATTCGCTATATCCGCTCCACTAAATCCGGGTGTTTGCTTGGCTAAAAACTCTATGTCTATTTCCTTGGAAAGCTTAAGCGGTTTCAAATGCACCGTAAAGATTTCCTTTCGTTCATTTAAATCAGGCATATCCACATAGATTTGACGATCAAATCGACCGGCGCGCATTAAGGCCCCATCCAGTACGTCAGATCGATTGGTCGCAGCCAAAATGATTACCCCACTGTTGGTTCCAAATCCATCCATCTCCGTTAAGAGTTGATTTAAGGTGTTTTCACGCTCATCGTTTGAATTGAACCCATTGTTTTTACCTCGAGCCCTTCCTATGGCGTCAATTTCATCAATAAAAATGATGGCAGGTGCTTTTTCTTTGGCTTGTCGAAAGAGGTCCCGTACACGAGAAGCTCCAACTCCAACGAACATTTCCACAAAATCAGAACCGGACAAAGAGAAAAAAGGAACCTTTGCTTCTCCCGCCACTGCTTTTGCTAACAAGGTTTTTCCAGTTCCTGGAGGACCAACAAGCAAGGCGCCCTTAGGTATTTTTGCTCCAATGTCCGTATATTTTTTAGGGTTTTTGAGGAATTCAACAATCTCCACGATCTCTTCCTTGGCCCCTTGTAATCCTGCAACATCCTCAAACGTTACATTCGTCGACTTTCCTTTATCATACAACTGTGCTCTTGATTTACCAATGTTGAAAATTTGGCCGCCACCGCCCCCTCCGGAACCCCCAGTCATCCTTCGCATTACGAAAAACCAAATCAGGAAGATTATACCGAATGGAAGCAAATACCAAAAGATCGTACCCACATAGTCCACCTCATCCTTATTTCCATATTTCATTTTTTTTATTTCAAGGTTCTTTTCAAAATTTCCTTGATCTCCGATGTTCTGCAGTTGGATAGTTACCTCTAATTGCTCTTTTGGACTAAGCTTTTTAAGCTGAGCCCATAGTTTTGTTAATTCACCATTCCCTACAGTCTTTATAACTTCAACCCCTTTGGCGTTGAGCTTAAAATCCGCCTTAGAACCGTTTACAATATCAACTTTAGAAATACCCGAAGAATCTAAAACTTGAAAAAATCCGGACTTATCATTAAGTTTTAATTTCGTTTGGTTGCTATAAAATAGCTGAATTCCAATAAATGCTATCGCAGCTATGGCATATATCCAGTAAACGGAAAAGCCTCTTTTTTTATCCTCTGACATAGTGTTAATTTATAGTTGGATAGTCGGTACGAATTCCGTCTGCCCACAATTCTTCGATTTCATAAAATTGGCGTGCCTCCTTATAAAAGATGTGTGCTACAACATCGATGTAGTCCAGCAATACCCACTCACTGTTTCGCTCTCCTTCGGTGCGCCATGGTTTTTCTTTCATTTGTTTTCGCGTAAACCGGGTTACTGCGTTCGTAATTCCATCAACCTGCGTGCTTGAATCTCCGTGGCAAATGACGAAAAAATCACACACTGCAGACGACAAGGCTCTTAGGTCTAATACAACAATATCCCGGGCCTTATTCTCTTGCATTCCTTCAACAATGCATGCACAAAGATGTTCTGTGTAATCAAGTGTTTTCTTTTTCTTCGCCATCCTGTTTATTGAGTGCAAAGCTACCCTTTTAATTTTAATTTTACTTTTGAAACCCAAACTCTTTTAGCCAATGCCTGTTTTTGGTTCCAAATTCATTTTTTTAGATAGCGTAGATTCTACAAACAATTATGCTGCCACCCTAATCGAGCAAGGTAAAGTTGAAAATGGTACCGTAGTTATGGCAGACTATCAAGAACAAGGTAGAGGTCAACGAAACAACCATTGGCAAGCAAACAAAGGGGAAAACCTTACCTTCTCATTGATTTGGTTGCCTGACAACCTGTCAGTTCATGAGCTTGTTCATGTAAATTGGTGGGTATCTTTAACCCTAGTGCGCCTTCTGGCTTCATTTGGGATTGAGGCTCAGGTTAAATGGCCAAACGATATCCTTGTTGAAAACAAGAAAATTGCTGGAATTTTAATGGAGAATAAACTGCAGGGTGATAAGGTGAAATGCCTAATTATTGGGGTCGGACTCAATGTTAACCAAGTTTTTTTACCCGAGGAGAAAGCCGTTTCTATATCCATGATAACGGGCGAACATTCCAAGATTCATAAATTATTTATGGAACTTTGTGTTGGGCTAAATGAAACGGAAGGAGAATTGAAAAATCCTAAACAACTCAAGTCGTCGTATGAGGAAAAATTGTTTTTGAACCAAGAGACCATTTGCTTCACCGCGGATGGTATAGAAGAAAAGGGGCGGATTCTTGGTATTAATGATCACGGTCAGCTTTTAATTCTTCACAAAGATTTAGTTAGAACATATAATTCTGGCGAAATTACCCAACTTTATTGAGGTTTAGTACCAACTGTTCAGCCATATCTTTCATTAATGCCGTTAAAGGACCTTTTACCATCATGGCTACAAAAGGAGGGGCATCGTATTCAAAGTGGAACGTGGTATTAACCCCGTCTTCAAACGGTGAAAGGTCAATAGACAAGGTGTAGGGAAAGCTAGATGACTCACCGTGGTGATAGGTAATGCGGTTTGAATTTTTTTCAAGGGATAAATACAAACTCACCCCAATGCCACCTGATATCGAAAATTGAAAATGATGGGATGAAGCCATAAAATCGCTAAATTTCTGCGGCGGTAAAATTGCCTCAAAATGCGATGGATTAGTAAGATAAGCGTATACGGTATCGACCGATGATGAAACACGATAGGTTTCAGAGGAAAGGGTTGTCATAATTCCGGTTCCCAACGGTCTGGTAACTCTCTCCATTTTTTAAGATGGGCGAGATCCTCCTCACGAATATACTCCTGCGTTAATGCCTCTTTTACTAAATGGTCATAGTCCGTAAGCGTGTAAAAAGGACAATTCACTTTGTCGAATCCTTCTTTTGCGGTTTCAAAACCGTACGAAAAAATAGCTACTAGTCCCTTAACCTTAAGCCCGGCATCCTTGAGCGCCTTCACACCGAGTAAACTGCTTCCACCAGTAGAAATTAAGTCCTCCACTAAAATTACCTTCTGACCCTTTTCGTAACTTCCTTCAATGAGATTGCCTAATCCGTGATCCTTAACGTTGCTTCGAACATAAATGAAAGGAAGCCCCAAATCTTGAGCGACCAATACCCCTTGCGGAATTCCTCCTGTTGCAATTCCTGCTATTACATCGGGTTTGCCAAATTTAGATTCCACAATTTGAGTGAATTTTTGGCGAATGAATGTGCGAATAGTCGGATACGAAAGCGTCTTGCGGTTATCACAATATATGGGAGATTTCCATCCCGAGGCCCAGGTAAAAGGTTCGTTGGGCTGTAACTTTACCGCCTTGATTTTTAACAACTCCCCAGCTATTCGTAAAGCACTATCTTTGTCGTAAATCATGGGGCAAAAGTACATTGTTTTTACCGAAAAAACGTCGCTTTATCTAGGGACTTATGAACAATGGCAGGGGAAAATCCTCGATATTGATCCAATCCAAGACGTTAAAGGGTTGATTCAAAATGCAAACGCGCTGAACGTTCCCGAGGTCTTGCTTCCGTGGTCTTTTGAAACTTTATCCAAGCAATGTCGACTAGTTTCAGCCGCTGGTGGACTTGTTTTTTCGGATAATAAGGTCCTTTTAATTAAAAAAAATGCGTTTTGGGATTTCCCAAAAGGTTGGATAGAAGAGGGGGAGTATCCGATGCAAACCGCTATGCGCGAAGTCAGAGAGGAATGTGGAGACCTTTCGTTAACCATCCTCGATCCAAAACCATTTATAACCTATCATTTGTATCCGCTGAAGAAAAAGGTTGTTTTAAAGAAAACCTACTGGTACCGAATGGGGTGCGATGCATTGTACTCCCTGAATCCACAAAAAAAGGAAGGCATAACAGCCGCGACCTTTGTACCTCATGAAGAAGTTACCGAGGTTATTGAGCATAGCTACCCGATGATTCGACACCTCTGGCATGCATTCACGGCATCGGATATGGCCTAATCCCAAGGCATGCACATCAATAAATTATTATCTTTGCGGTATGTATAGATTTCTTTTTCTTTTCCTTTTAGGCTCAATCGCTTCGTTTGGGTTTACCCAAACGAAACCTAAGCAAACGCTAGTTTTCGAGTCCTATGAAATAAATCGGGAAAACATTCCTTACGATTCGAAGGAACCCTTTGTTTTTGTCTTTACCAATAAGGCCAAAAAGCCAATCAGTATCAATGAGGTTAAAACCAGTTGTGGTTGTACTGCCGCTGAAAAACCTACGGCACCCGTAGCAAAAAATAAAAAAGGAAAAATTAGTGTTACGTATGACACGAAAAGGGTAGGGGTCTTTGTAAAGACGATCACCGTTTTCCCGGAAGGTTTAGAACCCATCACTTTAACCATAAAGGGTAATGTAATGCCAGAGCCAAATTAATAATGCAAGTGCCTCCACCATCCTTCTAACCCCTTCGCCATTTACGACATCTTTTCAATCATGGAATTACCTAAAATATTTGACCCCAAAAGCACGGAATCTAAGTGGTACCAACACTGGATGGATCGTGGTTATTTCTACTCTAAACCGGATCATCGTGAACCCTATACCGTAGTTATACCACCGCCAAACGTTACCGGAGTGCTTCACATGGGACATATGCTCAATAATACCATTCAAGACGTTTTGGTTCGAAGAGCAAGAATGCTTGGAAAAAATGCTTGTTGGGTTCCTGGAACAGACCATGCATCCATTGCTACAGAAGCAAAGGTGGTTCAGAAATTAAAAAGAGAAGGCATTAACAAGTCTGACTTGACCCGTGAAGTATTTTTAAAACACGCTTTTGAATGGAAAGATAAACACGGTGGAATTATTCTCGATCAGCTAAAAAAGTTAGGCGCCTCCTGCGATTGGAATCGTACCCATTTTACCATGGATGAAGCCTACTCAGAATCTGTTATTGATGTGTTTATCGACCTATTTAACAAAGGGAAAATTTATCGGGGAATTCGAATGGTGAATTGGGATCCTGAGGCGCTGACAGCGGTTTCTGATGAAGAAGTACTGTATAAAGAAGTGAATTCTAAGCTGTATTTCCTTCGGTACAAGGTGGTTGGACAAGAGGACGACTGGATGGTTGTTGCCACAACACGTCCAGAAACCATTATGGGGGATACTGCACTTTGCGTTAATCCTGCCGATGAACGGTATAAAGCTTGGATTGGAAAAGAAGTTATTGTACCCGTTGTAGGCCGAAAAATACCCGTCATCGCCGACGAATATGTTGATATGGAATTCGGTACAGGCTGCCTTAAAATTACCCCAGCCCACGATATTAACGATTATGAAATTGGCAAAAAATACAACCTTCCCTCCATCGATATATTCAACCAAAATGGTACACTGAATACCCACGGTCTTCATTATGAAGGGATGGATCGTTTTGAAGTACGGAAAAAATTGAGCACAGAACTTACTGAAAAAGGGTACTTAGTAAAAACAGAGGATCACATCAACAAGGTTGGATATTCGGAACGTACCAATGCTGTTATTGAGCCAAAGTTATCCTTGCAGTGGTTTTTGGCCATGAAAGAACTTTCTAAACCCGCTTTAGACAACGTTGAAAACGATACCATTCGGTTTTTTCCAGAAAAATATAAAAATACCTACCGCCATTGGATGGAGAATATAAAAGATTGGTGCATTTCTCGACAACTTTGGTGGGGACATCAGATCCCCGCATGGTACTTTGGTCCCGGACCGAACGATTATGTAGTCGCGAAAGACCGTTCTCAAGCCCTGGCCTTAGCGTCAGAAAAATCGGGGAAAACTATATCGGATGAAGAACTTACACAGGATGAAGATGTACTTGACACCTGGTTTTCGAGTTGGTTATGGCCCATCTCCGTTTTTAATGGCCTAACCGATCCTAATAACGATGAAATAAACTACTATTATCCGACCAATGACTTGGTTACAGCGCCTGAGATTATGTTTTTTTGGGTGGCTCGTATGATTATTGCTGGGTATGAGTATTTAGGTCAAAAACCTTTCAGTAACGTCTATTATACAGGAATTGTCCGCGATAAACTAGGCCGAAAAATGTCAAAATCCCTGGGTAATTCTCCGGACCCAATCGATTTGATTAATGAGTATGGAGCCGATGGCGTTCGTCTAGGGGTCTTGATTTCCTCTCCCGCAGGGAATGATTTACCTTTTGATACCTCTCAGTGTGAACAAGGAAGAAATTTTGCAAATAAAATTTGGAATGCCTATCGCCTCGTTTCAGGCTTGGAAGTGAGAGACTTTGAACAACCTGAGTATGCAAAACTAGCCAGCGATTGGTTCGAAAACAAATTCAACCAAACGCTTAAATCCATTAACGATAATTTTTCCCGATTTAGAATTTCAGACGCCTTAATGGACGTTTATAAATTAATTTGGGACGACTTCTGCTCGTGGTACCTGGAAATGATTAAACCTGATTACCAGCAACCCATCGATGCATTAACGAAACAACAAGCCGTCGCGTTTTTTGAGAACCTACTTAAAGTACTTCACCCCTTTATGCCTTTCATTTCTGAAGAACTGTGGCATGCCCTAAATAGTCGAGGCGAGAACCAAGACCTTATCGTTGCCTCCTGGCCTGAACAACTTTCCTTCGATGCCGACCTTTTAAAAACATTCGATAATACATTTGAAGCCGTTACCGCCATACGTAGTTTTAGAAATTCAAATGCCATCGCCTCTAAAGTGAAATTAACATTGATCAGGACAGCTCAAACGAAAGGAGCACTGGATGCTATCTTGTTAAAAATGTCGAACCTTTCGGACATACAATATAAAACCGACCGGCCCGAAAATGCTCATGCCATGCTGGTTGCCTCAGAAGAGTTTTTTATCCCATTTGGTGAATTAATAAATGTGGACGAGGAACGAAAGAAAATTGAAGATGAATTGCTTTACCTAAACGGATTTCTAAAGGCCGTTCAAGGAAAGTTGAAAAACGAGCGGTTTGTGAATAATGCCCCGGAAGAGGTTGTGGCTATGGAAAAGAAAAAGGAACTTGATGCAGAGGAGAAAATTAGAATTTTATCCAATCGACTGAATACATTGGCTAATTAAATCGAATTTCTACCCTTCGGTTCATTTGTTTACCTTCTTTCGTATCATTTCTGTCCACCGGTTTACTCTCCCCTTCAAAGGCAAGACTTATGCGAGAGGATGCGATTCCTCTTCCCTCCAAATAGCGCTTTACGGCAAAGGCTCGGTTTTTAGATAATTCTAAATTATACGGTTCGCTTCCGTCGCCATCGGTATTTCCAACGATTTCAATTCGAAGATCACTATGGCTGTTAACGACGTTAACGACTTTCTGCAGATATTGGTTGTATTGTGGTTGAAGGTCATAAGATGCATAGGCGAAATATATGGGTTGAAATTCAAAAGTGGCAATTTCTCGGTCTCTTTTTGCCTTAGATGAGAGACCCAGGGATCGATCCTTTAAACAACGTGAAACAAAGTCCTGGGTGAACAGTAAATTGTTGCCAATGGCATATGGAATGGTTGACTTCTCCAGATGAAAGGTATGCCCATCGTAAGGACTTCCTGGACTTTCGAAACGACCAAAGGCAAGATCGCTCGTGTCGTTATAGTGGAAATCCAATTGGAAGGGAGGAGCGCTTAGCTGGTTTTTTTTTAACGGTATCGATTGCTTCGATTGGAGCGAAAAAGCTTTTTTATCGGTAAACGATCCCCCTACCTCATATTGAAACCAATTTTGGTCTTTTTCAAGCCGGAATATACCCACTGCACTTTTCTGAACGGCATCAATCTCTAATAGTATTGGAACTCCCGATTGGAATCCATTTCCGGGTGGAACTAGCACCCCAACCCATTGCCCACTCAATGTGAATTGCGCATTATGTTCTTGAAAAAGCAAACAAGAAAAAAGTATAATTAGATACCTCATACGGTAGCCCTAAACGCAATTGAACTATTTTAGTTATCGATTGTTTCAAAATAAACAAATTTTATGCTCAATCTTCTTGCTTTTGCCTTAATGTGTCTATTTTCGTGTATGCCTAATGAAAACCAAATGCCTCCCGATGGGAATAGCGCTCCAATGCTTAGGAAATCGATACATGAATTTAAGGTAACGGATATCAATGGCGATTCATTCGATTTCAGTTCACTGAAAGGTAAAAAAATCATGGTCGTAAACACGGCATCAAAGTGCGGTCTAACTCCCCAGTACAAAGGACTTGAGGCCCTCTACAATAAATACAAAGACAAAAACTTTATAATTGTTGGCTTTCCGGCGAATGATTTTATGTCCCAAGAACCCGGAACCAACGAGGAAATTGCAATTTTTTGCAGTAAAAACTACGGTGTATCGTTTCCTATGATGGCCAAAATCTCTGTAAAAGGAAAGGATATGCATCCCATTTATAGGTTTTTAACCTCAGGCAATGAAAATGGCCTAGATGACAATCAAGTTAAGTGGAATTTTCAAAAATACCTCCTGAACGAAGAGGGCTTCCTAGAAAAAGTTATTTCACCCTCCACTGAGCCGGACGACGAGGAAATCGTGCGTTGGATTGAGGCTGAGTAAACGTTGAAATTTTGTTGAAAAGTTAAGGGATTACGCCCGAAAAACGTGGGGTAGAGACCCGCTGTATTCCGTACCTTTGTTCTAAGTTAAATTAAACACATTTTTTTAGAGAATAAAGGTATGAGTGAAGCGGAAAAAAGAGATAATTATTCAGCAGATAATATTCAGGTTTTAGAAGGATTAGAGGCGGTTAGAAAAAGACCTGCCATGTACATCGGAGACGTAGGCCTGAAAGGTTTACACCACTTGGTGTATGAAGTGGTTGATAATTCCATTGATGAAGCACTTGCAGGTTATTGTAATAAAATCGATGTCTTTATTAATGAAAACAATTCGATCACGGTTATTGACAACGGTCGCGGTATTCCTACTGCTATTCATACCAAAGAAAAAAAGTCCGCGCTTGAAGTGGTAATGACGGTACTTCATGCAGGGGGAAAGTTCGATAAGGATACGTACAAAGTGTCAGGGGGATTACACGGTGTGGGAGTATCTTGCGTAAACGCCCTATCAACCCATCTCACAGCTACCGTTCGACGAGAAGGTAAAGTATTTCAACAAGAATATAACATCGGGAAACCCCTTTATGAAGTTAAAGTTGTTGGTGAATCGCAGGAGACAGGTACGGAAGTGACATTCCTTCCGGATGCTAGTATTTTTGACTATACAGAGTATAATTTCGATACCCTTGCAGCGAGAATGCGAGAACTAGCTTTTTTGAATAAGGGTATCAATATAGCACTCACTGATAAGCGAAACCTAGACGATAATGGAAAAGCATACAGCGTTGCCTTCTATTCTGAAGGCGGGTTAAAAGAGTTTGCTTCATACCTTGACCGAAACAGAGAAGCACTTATTTCAGATGTAATATATTTCGAAGGGGAAAGAGAAGGGATTCCAGTGGAGGTATCCATGACGTATAACACGTCCTACACGGAAAATATTCAAGCGTATGTTAACAACATCAACACCCATGAAGGAGGAACGCACCTCTCCGGGTTTCGGCGTGGTTTAACGAATACCTTAAAAAAGTATGCGACCGATAGCGGAATGTTTGCTAAGGAGAAAATAGAAATTGATGGGGATGATTTTCGCGAAGGTTTAACCGCGGTTGTTTCCGTTAAAGTTGCCGAACCTCAATTTGAGGGACAAACCAAAACAAAACTGGGGAACCGTGAAGTTACAGCACCTGTTTCTCAAGCCGTTTCAGAGATGTTGAGTGCTTTTTTAGAGGAAAACCCCAACGAAGCAAGACTCATTGTTGAAAAAGTTATTCTCGCCGCACGAGCTAGACACGCCGCTCGTAAAGCAAGGGAGATGGTGCAACGAAAAAATGTACTAGCCGGTAGTGGATTACCAGGGAAATTAGCCGATTGCTCCGAAAAAGATCCAGCCGCATGTGAAATTTATTTTGTCGAGGGAGATTCCGCAGGAGGAACCGCAAAACAAGGAAGGGATCGTCATTTTCAAGCCATTCTGCCGTTGAGAGGAAAAATTCTCAACGTGGAAAAGGCCATGCAGTATAAAATCTTTGAAAACGAAGAAATCAAGAACATTTATACGGCACTCGGTGTACGTATCGGTACGGAAGACGATTCAAAAGCGTTAAATTTAGAAAAACTCCGCTATCATAAAATCATTATAATGTGTGATGCAGATGTTGATGGATCGCACATTGAAACCCTAATTCTTACCTTCTTCTTCCGTTACATGAAAGAACTTATTGAGCACGGATACGTCTACATTGCAACGCCACCGCTTTATCAAGTAAAAAAAGGTAACAAGTCGGAATACGCATGGAACGAAGACATGCGCGATAGACTTATCCAAGAATTGAAAGGGGGCGGAAGCGAATCATCGGTAAATGTTCAACGCTATAAAGGACTTGGTGAGATGAACGCTGAGCAACTTTGGGAGACAACCATGAATCCAGAATCTCGAACCCTGAGACAAGTTACCATCGAAAATGCCGCTGAATGCGATCAAATATTCTCTATGTTAATGGGAGACGATGTTCCTCCAAGAAGAGAATTCATCGAGAAAAATGCTAAGTACGCGAAAATAGACGCGTAACGGAATATAAAATCTAGAATTTAAGCGGGGTTAGCCAATGAGCGCCCCGTAGGCTTCTGCATCCAACAAAGAATCAACCTCTGACAAGTCGGTCATCTTTATTTTTATCATCCAACCTGCACCGTACGGATCTTTATTGACAGACTCTGGATCAGCCTCTAACCCCTCGTTGAAGGCTATGATTTCACCGCTCACAGGCATGAATAAATCCGAAACCGTTTTAACCGCTTCAACGGAACCAAAAACGGAATCCTTGTCTACGGTTTGACCTATGCCATCAATTTCCACATATACAATATCACCTAGTTCGCTTTGAGCGAAATCAGTGATGCCCACCGTTGCATTTTCTCCTTCAATTAGGATCCATTCGTGTTCTTTTGTGTATTTAAGGTTTGCAGGTATATTCATGGAACTTTTTTACAAAAATAATATATTCAAGGGATACAAACTACAACCTTTGAACTTTTGTACTTTTGCATTATGACGTCTGAACAAAATAAGGAACTTGAAAACCGAATAACGAAAATATATTCCTATCTAAAAATTGACGAAAAAACGGAGCGATTAAAAGAGGAAGAATTAAAAACGCAAGATCCACAGTTTTGGGACGACCCGAAGAAAGCTGAGTCGCAAATGAAAATTATTCGAGGCTTAAAGTTTTGGGTAGAAGGATTTAATCAACTTAATGCTTCGTTTGATGACCTGCAAGTTTTATTGGAATTTCAGAAAGAAGGAGAAGCCTCCCCGCAGGAAATAGATTCTCAATATCAAAAAGTGCTCGCGACGGTTGAAGAATTAGAACTTAAAAATATGTTGGCGGGGGAGGAGGATGCCCTCAGTGCAGTGATTCAAATTACCGCTGGGGCAGGAGGGACAGAGAGTTGTGATTGGGCGGCGATGCTCATGAGAATGTACTCCATGTGGGCTCAAAAACAAGGGTATAAAATATCCGAATTGAACCATCAAGAAGGAGATGTGGCCGGTATTAAAACAGTAACATTAGAATTCGATGGAGCTTTTGCATTTGGATACCTTAAAGGAGAAAATGGGGTTCATCGTTTGGTGCGAATTTCGCCATTCGATTCAAATGCCAAACGTCATACCTCTTTCGTGTCCGTTTATGTGTACCCATTGGTGGATGATAACATTGAAATCAATATTAACCCAGCAGACATTACATGGGAAACCTTCCGTTCCGGTGGTGCAGGTGGTCAAAACGTCAACAAAGTGGAAACGGCAGTTCGCCTTAGGCATGCGCCCTCCGGTATCATAATCGAAAATTCGGAATCAAGGTCACAGTTGGCGAATAAAGAAAAAGCTATACAATTGTTACGGTCCCAGTTGTACGAACTCGAATTGCGAGAACGGATGGAGAAACGAAGCGAAATTGAGGCCGGTAAAAAGAAAATTGAATGGGGGTCTCAAATTCGAAATTATGTCATGCACCCGTATAAGCTGGTAAAAGATGTGCGAACAGGAGTAGAAACCTCAGATGTTGAAGGCGTAATGGATGGTGAACTGGATGCTTTCCTAAAAGCCTTTTTAATGCAATACGGCAATTAAAGAAAAGGGATAACCTTCTCTAACCCTATCCCTCGAGATCCTTTTAATAAAATGGTTGTTCCCTCAATGCCCTCAAGCCTACCACTTTGAATAAGCGCATCGGTATTTTGAAATTTTTCCACCGATGATGAGATACTGTAGAATTCTTTGCCAACACAAACCAAAGGAATTTTTAACCGCTCACACAATTGAATGATTTCATTATGAGCATTGAATGATGCATCGCCTAATTCAAGCATGTCTCCGAGAATGGCCAATGCTTTACCTGCATTCATCGATTCTAAGGAGAATAAGGCAGCTTTCATGCTGGTTAAATTCGCATTATAACAATCTACAATGAGTGTGTTTTTCGCGGTACTTTTCCATTGAGATCTGTTGTTGGTTGGAGTGTAAGCTTCTAGTCCTCCAACCATCTCTTCCTCGGTTACCCCGAAAAAGTTTCCAATGCAAATGGCACACAAAAAGTTGTATACGTTATAGCTACCGATTAATTGACTTCTCACTTCATGTTCTTTTTCTCCGTTTAAACGAAAGCTGAAATGTAAGAATGGTGTTGAAGCGAGTGTGCGTCCATTAACCGGACTTGGTTTATGTAGTGAATACGCTATGGTTTCGATGCGTGAAGGAATGGAGGCCATTAAAACCTCGTCGTCTTCATTAATAAAGATTTTACCTTGGTTTCGTACCATTGCTCTATACATAGCAAGTTTTGTTTGTTTTACGCCCTCGAAAGATCCAAAGCCTTCAAGGTGAGCCAGTCCAATATTGGTAATAACACCGAAGTTTGGATCGGCAATATCGCAGAGTTCTTCAATGTCTCCTGGCTTGTTCGCTCCCATTTCAATTACGGCTATTTCATGATGGGGCTTAAGCCTCAAAAGAGTAAGTGGAACGCCTATATGATTGTTGAGATTGCCCTCAGTAAACAATACTTTAAATTTCGTAGATAAAACAGCAACAATGAGTTCCTTTGTCGTTGTTTTACCATTACTACCCGTTATGCCAATAACCGGAATAGCAAATCGACTACGGTGGAAATTGGCTAATTTTTGTAAAAAAAGTAAGGTATCAGGAACGAAAAAAATTCGTTCTCCGTCAGACAAAGTTTCTTCAGAAGTAATGCAATACGAGGCCCCTTGGTCCAGTGCACTTTGAATAAACTGATTCCCATTGAAAGTCGCACCAACTATGGCAATAAATAAACTCCCAGGTTCGACCGTTCTTGAATCAATGCTTATGCGCTGATTGCACGAATAAAACAAGTTAAAATATCTTTCCATAAAAAAAAAGTCCCGCTAACGGGACTTACTTTTTAATTAACGTCTTTTCGGCTTCTTGTAATTTAGATTCTCCATTGAACCCAATCGGTCCATCGCACATCGGAAGCCGATTGTACAAGAGGATTGGTCTTGATTCAAAAATCTTCGATTCTGAATGGCAAGCCAGAAGGCACGATCCTTCCAAGAACCTCCCTTATATACTTTGGATTCGTCCGAAATTAGGGTAACCGGATTACCACTATTATCAAGATTAATTATGTTATTATTCAAGTCGTAGTTTTCATGGGTACTTTGATACATTACGTTATCACCGTCACGTACACCTTGATTAATTTCATCTTTTCGCATCGAGTTATTATAGTAAATCGAAGACTCAACATCACCATCTAGATAATCGATGTAATCGGCTTTTCTGTAATTGAGACGGTCTTTGTTTTCAGCAGTGGTCACATCTACCCATCGCTGTTTTCCACGGCTTTCAAGAGTAAATTCAGATAAACCATCGCGCAATTCTATAACCCAACTAGAAATGGCTGGATCCGTTTTGTAGTTTCTTAACCGATAAATTAAATAATCGTCTGAAAATATGGCAAATCCTTTATCAATGCCTGGATAGTCGTCATCTTTGTCAAAGTTTTTACCAAAAAGTGGTTTACCTATAGGCCAAGTGGTGTTTCCATCTTTTCCAACCTGTTCATCTTTGTCTAACGTTTTATCGGCATTTTGTCTGAAATCCGATTTATAAACGATGTTCAATTGCGCATTGTTGAACAACACATATTCTACAAAAGCAGATGCTTTAACGTCGTAGCCTTGATTATACAAATATATCGCCGTATCTAAATAAGCGTTTATATCATCCAACATGGCAAAGCGAACACTATCACCCTTTGAAAAATTACGATTGTTGGCAACATAGCTTTGGCTTGGAGCATCAAATTGAAATTTCTTGGCATTTTGCGTCGAGTTGATTTTCGCGGTACTTGCCGAAGTATTTACGAATCCTTCCAAATCCATTTTGTTATTTACGACTTTCAAGGTTCCTTTCAATTCTGCTGTTTCTTTTCCTTGAACAAAAACTAAGTCATAGGTACCTGGTTGGTCGAAAATTATCCTTAACGAAGTATCCGATAATTTACCTTTATCAACTACTCTACCTGAAGGGGGGAGTTTCCATGATAATACTCCATTACCCTTCACCACGTTTTGTCCCTTGATTTTTAACGTGTCACCTGCAAGAATGGTTAAAATTCCATTTTCCAATTTGTATGACCCGGTAGGTGTTGCATCGATAGAAAGTTTATTCCCACCACCCGAAGATTGGTTGGCTTTCACCTGGTTGTTCCAGTTTTTGGAATAGCTAGAATTAACATCCAACGTTTTACCCGTAGCATCTAAATAAAGCACACGCGCATATTCGTTAACAAATTCTTTCATTCCGTAAACATCGTACAAATTGGTTGTATTTTTAACGGCCTTGTCATGCAAACCATTAGGAACCATCAACATTTTCTGGTATTTATTTCCTCGGAAAGGCATAAATTCTTCAAATACTTCACAGCTTTTTGGACGGTATGTATCCTGAACCCATTCAGAAACGTTTCCAGCCATGTTGTAAAGACCGAAGTCATTTGGCCAATATTCATCGACCTGTGCGGTGAAAAGTGCACCGTCATTTAAATGACCGGCAACACCCATTCCGTCTCCTTTGGCCCGTACAAAATTCGCTTGAAAAGTACCCGCAAATTGTTCCTCTGGCTGACGAACATAATTTCCATCCCAAGGATAAATTCTTCGGCTACTAATGTTTTCTGAATTAGGGTCGAGGTTCCCAATTAAACCACCCGCAGCATATTCCCATTCCGCTTCCGTTGGGAGTCTATACTTAGGTAGAAGGATTCCATCCTCCATACGAACCATTCGTTTTCCTTGAAAGGCATTTCCATCTGCATCCACTTCAGCATACAATGGATCATAATCATTCAACATGTAGGGATCGCGAGGGGTAGGGGGCTCTCCTGGTTTTACTTTGGTTGGATTACCATCCGACAGGGTATACTGGGTGTAGTTTCCATCACCATCTTTTTTATTTCCAGATTCAACATTGTACTGTCCAGCGAGGTAACTTTCAGTGTTAAACATATTTTCTGGTGCATTCTTTAGATTCTTTTTATCTTTTGCACTGGCATTAACACCTAATGCTCCCAAATCCCCGTCTTTATCCTTGTAATGCCAATTCAATATACCTTGTTCCACTAGGATAAATTCGTTGACGCGATCGGTACGCCATTTACAAAAATCGTTGGCTTGCAACCAAGATACACCTACAACTGGATAGTTTCGGTAACCTGGATGCCTAAAATAATAATCTACAAATTTTTCCATGCTCGCTAAAGGTGTTCGCCAAACCAAGGTATCAGGTAAGGCTTTTTTGTAGATATGAGGATAGGTTCTATAGTAAACCCTTTTCATCCAATACACATATTCCAACCAGTGAAAATTACTAATTTCAGTACGGTCCATGTAAAAGGATTCAACAGAAACATGGGAAGCACAACTGTTGTTATCTCCCATGACATCCTGTTCTCCACCACCCATAATGAAAGTACCTCCTTCAATCATAACCAAACCTGGACCGGTACGTTGCTCGTCAAAATCGGTTTTTTCAAAACCACCGTTCTCTACATTGTTGTACTCCCATCCCGTAATGGTTGAAGTTTCCTTTTGGCACCCAATTAATAAGCTCAAAGCCACCGTGATCACGGCAAACCTGGAAAATAAATAATGCTTCATATTTTTATTTTTTTGGCTCACAATAAATTCTATTTTCTTCAATTGTTACATATTAAAAAGAAGGACAGGATATTTTCCTGAAATTCTTTGGTTTTTTTCTACATTTCAAATCGTACTGGAACGAGACCTCATGCGATCCGCCCGTTAATCCATTCCCTAACCTAGAAACTGTCAGGTCGTAACTATAACCGACCCTAAATTGGTCTGCTTTTACACCGATAATAAAAACCATAGCGTCTTTGTTACGATACCATACTCCAACATTCAGTCGCTCATAGTTCAAATACGCCCCTATATTAAATTCTTGAAATCCATTTTGATATTGATAAATGACAGCAGGTTTAATGGTTGTTCCATCCGAGTAACGTCCTCTTCGTCCGATGGGTATCGTGCCCCCCATGTGCGCGGTAATTCGTGCGGGTAACTTACTAGATCCAAGAATCATAGATTCGTCTGGCTGGTTAATGTGATGCACTGCAATACCTCCGTAAAAGTACTTGCTAAAAACGACGCCCCCCGCACTTGCGTCAAATAAGCCCCTTTTACCTCCACGTGGCACATCGCCCGTTTGATAAATGAAACCTCTTCTTGGATCAATCATATCACCAAAGGTAAGCTTGTCCCAATCTAAGTATTTTTGAATATAGGCTGCACGTACACCGAAATTAACGGACACTTTTCGGTTTACTTTTAAATTGTAGGAGTATACGCCCCCAAGCATGGTGGTTGAAATGGTCCCCTCCGCTTGTTGGTCATACATTGCGAGCAAGGCAACACCACCTTTGATATCTTTGACGTAGGAATCGTATCCGGCAGAATAGGTAACGTAATTTCCGGTCAACTGAGGCCATTCGTTGCGGTAGTTTAAGGTGAACCTCGGGCAACCAGTGGTTCCTGCTAATGCAGGATTTAAGTAAACAGGGTTAGAATAGAATTGTGTAAAAGTTGGGTCTTGCGACCATGTACTGGTTGATGCGCCGAAAATACAGCATAGCACAATAATGGCTTTCTGCCATATAGAAATAGTGGAGCTTGGGCGAAATTTCACGTGCGCTTCTACGGATTTAAGTTAACTTGGTTACAAATATCGTAAATATTTTGAAATAAATAAAATGCCTTTTCGTTTTTGAGGATTCCGCTTACATTTGCTTCATGAACATACCCCGAAATTGGCTCTTACTTCTTTTCCCTTTTTTTGTTCTTTGTATAAATGCCCAAACCATAGCGGTTGAAATACCTTGGACGGCAAGTCAAACCCTCGTCAAAGGAGGTATTTCATACACCCTTCCAACTATCGCAAATCAAATCCCTAGCGATGGCGTTCTCCGGTTCAAAACAACCTTCCCCGTTAAAACCTATGCACTTGCACCTTCGCTTGAAAATGTAAATTCCCTTTTGGCTACCCCAGAGGAGGTTACCTATCTAAATTCCATGGGAATTGAAATTCCAAGATCGTTTAATCCTGAAATGAAAGTGACCAGGGCCGGAACAGATCCCTTTCTTAGCCTTTGTTTTGTTCCTTTTTTTATGGAGGATAACAAGGTCAAGAAAGTGATGTCTCTCGCTGTTCAACTCTCACCTGTTCCTCCATCGGTAATGGAAAAGGATTTTGCAGCGAACTCCGTTTTAGCCACGGGTGAATGGTATAAAATTAGCATCGATAAAGATGGTATTTATCAAATCACGGGTGAGTTTCTCGCCAATTTGGGTATCGATATTGCTTCGGTTTCGCCACAAGGAATTCATATATTTGGTAATGGCCAAGGAAGTTTGCCAGAATTAAATGCAACGCCATACACGGACGATTTAGCTCAATGTTCAGTTCTTTGGACTGGGATTTCGGATAATAAAATTGATCCACAAGATTTCCTTTTGTTTTATGGTGGCGGTCCCCATCAATGGTATCCAAATGGAAACACTGAGTTTGAACAAAGGAGAAATCCATATTCTGATAAATCCTATTATTTCATTCATGTCAATACAAATTTGCCCGTTAAATACATAGAGACGGTCGACTGGTCTTTTGGTATGGAGGATCTTGTCGTAGAAGCATACGATTACCGGGATGTTTATGAAACGGATTTGGTTTCCTTGGTCGGTGGTGGGAAGCGCTGGTACGGTGAATTATTTGACATTGAACTGTCTCGAGATTTTCAATTTTCAATCCCCAATATCGACGCAAGTTCCCCCTTAAGGTTTCGGGCAGCAATTGCTTCGAATGCGCTTACGGGCGCAGGTACTGCTCAAAAATATTCTGTCAATGGAACCTTATTGTTTCAATCTAATTTACCGGTTGCGCCCTACGATTTCAATCGATCAGTGGTAAACTTTCAACTTAACAACCCCGGTCCATCGAACAATTTGAACATCACTATTAACCGCAACTCACCAAATACCTTAACTTATTTAGATCGAATTCTTGTGAACGGAAGGAGGTCCCTATCGTTTTACGGAAGTCAAATGGGGTTTCGTAATTTGTTGAATTTGGATACAACAAAAGTTGCAAAATATGTGCTTTCTTCCTTTCCTACAAGCGGCTATGTGTTTGAAATAAGCAACGTACACAATGTGAAGAGAATAAAAGGAAGTATTCAATCTAACCAAATTTACTTTTGGTGCTCCCACAAGTATCGCGAATTTATTGCCTCCAATGGCATTGCATTTAGCGTGCCGGTTCCTATCGGTCCAATTACCAATCAAAACCTACATGGTTTGGCGCAAACGGACTATCTCATCGTTTCCCCTCAGGCATTTTTGTCGCAAGCTGAAAGATTAGCCGAGCTCCATCGAGCCAAAGGATTGGAGGTTCATGTTGTTCAAATTGATCAGGTCTACAACGAATTTAGCTCTGGTGCTCCAGATCCTACAGCGATTCGAAAAATGGCCAAGATGTTCCACGATCGTTCCTTGCAGAATGGTTCAAAAATGATCAAATACCTTTGTCTTTTTGGGGATGGTACTTACGATCCTAAAAACCGTATTCCCAACAATAATAACTTCATAATTACCTACCAAGTAGACAATAGCGAAAATCATATTTCCGCACTTGTCACCGATGATTATTTTGGTATGCTAGATGATAACGAAGCCTTGTTTGATACCGATTTGTTGGATATTGGAATCGGGAGGTTGCTCATTAGTGATTTAAGCCAAGCCAAGCAGCAAGTTGATAAAATTGAACATTACCTCAATAATGGATCTACATTGTTTAGGGATAATCTAGGCAATTGTTGTTTGGATAATCCCAGTGATAATACGTTTGGGGATTGGCGAACCAAAATCGTTCAAATTGCAGATGACGAAGAAAACGGTTATTTCATCAAAAACGATACTGAACCGCAATACGACGTTTTAAAAAACAATTACCGAGACTTAAATTGCGATAAATTATACATGGATGCTTATCCTCAGCAAACTTCTGCCGGTGGACAAAGATATCCGGATGTTTTTGAAGCGATTTCTGATCGCATTACACGGGGTGCACTAGTCGTAAATTACGTTGGGCATGGTGGGGAAGTTGGATTGGCCGAGGAACGAGTAGTCACCATTCCTCAAATTCAATCCTGGAATAACATTAACGCCCTTACATTATTTGTTTCCGCCACATGTGAATTTACTAAATTTGATGATCCTGAACGGGTTTCTGCTGGAGAATGGATGTCGTTGAATCCAACCGGGGGAGCCATCGCGCTCATGACTACGACACGTTCCGTTTTCTTTGGCGTGAATTCCAGCGTTGGCCTTGCTTTTTATAACAATGCCTTCATAAGAGACATGAATGGTGTCCCGAGAACCTTCGGTGAAATTGTTAAACATACCAAGAATGCTGCATTATCCTCAGATAATAAAAGAAGTTTTACCTTAATCGGCGATCCCGCCTTAAAAATTGCATTGCCTTCTTTGCGCGTTGTTACCGACAGCATCAACGGATTTTCTGTTTCGTATATCGATACCTTATCGGCATTGAGTAAGGTTACGGTTAAAGGGCATATTGAAGATGTTAACAACAACATTATGTCAAATTTTAATGGCACGTTAATTCCAACCATTTTTGATAAGATAAAGATAATGCAGACCCTGGGGCAAGATCCTAGCTCCCCTGTCATTGATTTTGAATTGCAACGCAATGTACTTTACAAAGGAAAGGCTACGGTTAATAATGGGTATTTCCAATTTACCTTTTTAGTGCCTAAAGACATTGCCTTGAATTACGGAAGGGGCAAATTAAGCTATTACGCCTTTACAAATGCTATTGATGCCATTGGGCTGGACACCACGTTTTTAATCGGTGGGATAAACCCAAATGGTATCCTTGATTCGGTAGGTCCCCAGATTAGTATTTTCTTAAACGATGATTCATTTGTAGATGGAGGTGTTACGGACAAATCACCAGTATTATTTGTTAAGTTTTATGATGAAAGTGGAATCAATACGGTAGGAAATGGAATCGGTCATGATCTTGTCGCAGAGTTGGACAATTTAACCTCTTCACCGATCGTTTTAAACGATTACTATGCTGCGGACTTAAATACTTATCAATCCGGTCAGGTCAAATTTCAAATGGAATCATTAGAACAAGGAGTCCACACCATACGTGTTAAAGCATGGGACGTTAATAATAATTCTTCGGAAGCCAAGATAAACTTTGAGGTTAAATCAGAAGAAACGCCTACCATCAATCGTTTATTCAATTATCCAAATCCATTTTCAACCCATACCGAGTTTATGATGGAACATAACCAGTCCTGTGATGTTTTGGATGTTTTAGTACAGATTTACACTATCTCAGGAAAGTTGGTTAAGACCTTATCTGCTCAAACGCAAACGCAAGGATTTACCGTGAGGGGGCTTAGTTGGGATGGGCGCGATGAGTACGGTGATAAATTAGCCAATGGAGTTTATGTATACCGGTTTCTTTATTCCAACGCAGATGGGAAAAAAGCAGAGGCCATTGAAAAATTGGTAATTTTAAACTAGACCCTTACAATAAAACTTTTCTATTTCCGTATATTAGCGCCTTTCTATGGTAATTTTTATGCGAATACTCATTATTTCCACGTTTTTCGTGGTTTTCCCCAGGTTAATTTTATCACAAGCTGAGTCGAATGACTTACAATTAAATACCATTACTACCGCTTTGCCATTCATGGCGATAACTCCTGATTCAAGGGCAGGAGGAATGGGAGAGGCGGGTACTGCGCTCAGTCCTTCTTCTACCTCCGTATATTGGAATACTGCAGGCTTAAGCTTTGCTGAAAAAAATAGCGAATTAAGTTTGTCCTACACCCCTTGGTTGAGACAGCTCACAAACGACATGCACCTATCCTATTTGTCTGGGTATTTGCGCGTAAATAAAAAACATGCTATCGGAGGGGCTCTTCGCTTTTTTAGTTTGGGGGAAATTACGTTTACCGATGCCTCTGGGAACGTTTTGAGAAATGATAAGCCTAGCGAGTTTGAAATTACCGGAGCCTACGCATTTAAACTATCGGATAAATTCAGCATAGGAGTGAACGGAAAGTTTGCATATTCTAATTTGACCGGTGGATTAACCGTTGCAGGCGTCATGACCAAGCCTGGAAAGGTAGGTGCTGCAGATTTATCAATGACCTATTTTAATGATCGGGTCAAAATAGGAAGAAATAATGCTACCTATACGTTTGCAACTACGATCAATAATATTGGAAATAAAGTAGCCTATTCGGTGTTGGCTAAGCGTGATTTTATACCGATGAATTTAAAAATTGGTAATGCCCTTACGCTTAAGTACGATTCGTATAATACCATCACCTATGCTTTAGATATTCAACGGCTTTTGGTTCCAACCCCAGCTTTCTATGATAATATTAATGGACAAGTGACGATGCTTTCAGGGCGCAGCGGAGATGTTGGTGTGATAAATGGGATGTTACAATCCTTTTACGATGCACCAGGAGTGGTTGCGAAGGATGAAAATGGCGATTATATCCAGAACAACGATGGAACTTACCAAATCGTTAAAGGTTCTCGATTTAAGGAGGAGTTGAGTGAAATCAATATTGCAGCTGGAGCGGAATGGTGGTACAATGAGACCTTTGCCATTCGTTCAGGGGTATTTTATGAAAGTCGTAACAAAGGTAACCGTCAATATTTGAATTTAGGAGCTAGCTTAAAGTACAATATGTTTGGTATTGATTTCTCCTATTTGGCATCATTAAATGGTCGTCAAAATCCTTTAGCGAACACATTGCGCTTCACGTTACGCCTTTATCTTGGCGATAAACCGGTGAAATCATCGGATGTATGAACCTAAGAATAGGTTTTGGGGTCGACGTTCATCGTCTAAAATCTGGACTACCGCTAATGGTTGGCGGAATTCAGGTTCCTTCGCCAAAGGGAGCCGAAGGACATTCTGACGCAGACGTATTACTGCATGCCATATGCGACGCAATCCTTGGAGCATGTAACATGCGTGACATTGGGTTTCACTTTTCAGATAGAGATCCCCAATTCAAAGGAATTGACTCTTCTATTTTGCTGGAAAACGTAATGAAATTAATTGAGGAAAAACAATTTTATGTGATAAACCTCGATTCAACCGTAATTCTTGAGACCCCAAAGTTGAGTTCCTATATTCCGTTAATGCAAGAAAGAATTTCACAACTTTTAAAAATACCTGTAGACTGCGTATCTATAAAAGCCACGACCCATGAATCGGTTGACTCTTTCGGTTTGCAACAGGCCATAAAAGCGTATGCAACCGTTCTGTTGAACAAAGGCTGATAACCCTGCCAATTTTTTTTCATTATCTTTGCCTCAATGGAAAAACAGGTTATTCTCGATTCCAAGCAATTCGATTTAACCCTAACGCGGTTGTGTCACGAGTTAATTGAACAACATTCCGATTTTTCCAGCGCCGTTCTAATTGGACTACAACCTCGTGGAATCCATGTTGTAAGTCGTTTACGGGATAAGTTGGAGCGCCTTTTAGGAAATGCCCCTGTATGTGGCACCTTAGATATAACGTTTTATCGAGATGACTTTAGGCGGCGTGAAAAACCCATCATTCCTAATGTTACAAACATTAATTTTTCGATAGAGGGAAAATCAGTCATTATGGTAGACGATGTCCTTTTTACTGGTCGAACCATCCGTTCAGGCATGGATGCATTGTTGGCCTTTGGAAGGCCTAAAAACGTACAATTGCTCGTTTTAGTTGATCGCCGATTTAGCAGGGATTTACCGATTCAAGCGGATTATATTGGTAAGTCAGTCGACACTTTGCTGCAGGAGAAAGTTAAAGTGAGTTGGTTGGAAGTGGATGGAGAAGATAAAATAGAATTGTTTATGATGGATCAATATGAATAGCCTCAGTGTACCTCATTTAATTGGGATTCGGGATTTAACGACTTCGGATATAAATACCATTTTTACCACCGCAGATTCTTTTAAGGATGTCATCAATCGACCCATCAAGAAAGTCCCATCCTTGCGGGACATTACCATTGCTAATATTTTTTTTGAAAATTCCACTCGAACAAGAATTTCTTTTGAGTTAGCCGCGAAAAGATTGTCTGCGGATGTTTTAAATTTTACGGCTTCGAGTAGTTCTGTAAAAAAAGGAGAAACTCTAATAGACACGGTTAATAATATATTGGCGATGAAAGTGGATATGGTTGTCATGAGACACGCCTCTCCCGGTGCAGCAGCGTTTCTTGCTAAGAACATTTCAGCTCGAGTAATTAATGCCGGTGACGGAACGCACGAACATCCTACACAAGCCTTGCTGGATGCCTATTCAATTCGAGAAAAGTTCGGCGACGTAGCGGATAAAAAAGTGGCAATCGTCGGTGATATATTGCATTCTAGGGTTGCTTTATCAAATATTTACTGTCTGCAAAAGCTTGGTGCCGAGGTAATGGTATGTGCGCCCAAAACTTTGATACCAAAGAATTTATCCGATTTGAATGTCCATTATACGGATAATTTGAAGGAGGCACTATCGTGGTGTGATGTAGCCAATATGTTGCGAATCCAATTAGAGCGTCAGGAAATCCCTTATTTTCCGAGCCTCAGGGAGTACACAATGCAGTTTGGTCTTACACAGGCTATTTTGGATGAATTACCAAAGCAAATTACCATAATGCATCCTGGTCCGATTAACCGTGGAGTTGAAATTTCAAGTGAAGTGGCGGATGGCCAGAATAGCATCATTCTTAATCAAGTTGAAAATGGCGTTGCAATTCGCATGGCGGTAATTTATTTACTTGCTTCGCAGATTGAACGTTGATTTTTGATATATTTGGAAAAACTCAAGGATGAATTTCAAAAGCGAAAAGAAAGGGAACATTCTCATCGTTCGTTCTTCAATCGAAAGATTAGATACGGAATCGGCGCCAGAATTAAAAGGACTGCTTACTTTTGAAAACAAACAGGGACATAACAAAATCTTATTGGATTTATCCAATACAAAGTTCTGTGATTCCTCTGGTCTAAGTGCAATTTTAGTCGCAAATCGACTTTGTAAGGATACGAATGGGGTTTTTGTTTTAACAGGAATTCACCCGAATGTTGGTAAAATGATAGAAATTGC
Organism: uncultured Flavobacteriales bacterium; assembly: GCA_903823565.1. GTDB lineage: Bacteria > Bacteroidota > Bacteroidia > Flavobacteriales_D > Crocinitomicaceae > UBA952. The sequence goes on along the minus strand of CAIJTF010000033.1, from coordinate 6,391 downwards.
GCAATTGGATCGAGTGCTTTTGATTCATGACACCCTTGAAAATGGTTTGAAAGGTTTTGAGTGATTTTAAGGTTACGGTATTAGGAAGTTCTTCTGCATTACCTACCCTTCAACGATCAACTTCCTCCCAGGTACTAAGGTATCACAATCGTTACTTTCTCCTTGATTGTGGAGAAGGCACGCAAGTTCAAATGCGTAAATACCAAATTCCATTTCAACGAATCAATGAAATTTTCATTTCTCATCTTCATGGCGATCATTTTTTAGGATTACCTGGGCTATTGAGCACCATGAATCTATTAGGAAGGACGGAGGGTATAACTATTTTTGCGCCTGCTGCCTTGGTGCAAATTTTAACGACCATTTTTAAAGCTACAGGAGATCGACTGGTTTTTCCGTTTATCGTAATACCCTTAGAAATGGATCGTGAAGAAATTGTTTTAGAGGATGAAACCATTCGAATTACGGCCTTTCCGTTGAATCATCGGGTTCCAACCTTTGGTTTTAAATTTAAAGAGAAATTTAGGCGATTAAAAGTAAATGTTGCGGCGGTTAAAGAAGGTGCAATTAACCCGATTCATCTACAAACTTTGGTCACGGGTAGGGATGTTGAATTGCTGGATGGGAGCGTTTTAAGGTATAAGGATTTTACCCTTCCTCCCCCTCAAGCACGTGTTTTTTCATACTGTACTGATACGGCGCCGTTCAAGGGACTAGAGGATTATTTGCGAGAAACCACTACGCTTTATCACGAGGCAACCTTTTTAATGAATAAGAAAGAAAGAGCAAAAAAAACGTTTCATTCCACAGCGGCTGATGCCGGGAAGTTAGCGCAAGAATTGGGGGTAAAAAAACTATTGATGGGTCATTTTTCCGGGAGATATAATGATTCGAAGGCCCATTTGGAAGAGGCTAGGCTACATTTTAATCAAGAATTATTCGCTGTTGAGGATGGGCTCGATTATAGGGTATCTTAATTTTTCCTTGACTATTTTACAAAGGGGGGGGTAAGTTGGTGTAGAATTTCTTTTCGCGAGCACAAGACAGAAACAATTTTTAGCTTGACCTTGCGTATTGTTCTGCGGTCAAAAATCCTAGGTATGGGGTTATTGATGAAATTTTCAAAGCAATAATCATGTTTAATACGCCAATGGATCGACATTGTGAAGAATGTAGGCGGCCGTTGAAAGGTCGTAAGGATCAGAAATTCTGTTCGGACTATTGTAGAAATACATATAACAATCGTCAGAACGAAGACAGCAATAAATATGTTCGAAAAGTAAATAATATACTAAGAAGAAATAGAAGAATATTGGGAACCCTATTGAGAAATAAAGAAATCAACAAGGAACTTCAGGAGCTAGCTGAGTTGGGATTCAACTTCCGATATTATACGAATACCTCGACAGACGACGACGGCAACTCACTTTATTTCTGCTATGAATTAGGGTACAAGAGGGAAGATGGTGTGCGTTGTAAAATAATTGAAAAAACTATTTGACGGAACTGAACACTAAGCAGAGTGCTTTCCTCGAACTTTGGGAATTCTGAAATAATCACTATCCTTTTTAGGTGCATTCTTGAGGATTTCGTCTTTTTCGAGGGTTGTGGTAATTTCATCCTCCCTTAAACGGTTAACCTCTTGATTCATATAAATGAGAGGTTCGTAGCCATCCGTATCCAATTCATTTAATGTATCCATGAAACCTACGATTCTGTTTAAGTCATTTTTAATTTTCTCCTTCTCCTCTCCTTCAAATGATAATCGTGCAAGCTTGCTTAAATGGTCGATTAATGATTCCGTAATTTCCATTAGGCAAAGTTAATAAACGGTTGGGTATTTCTGTTTTAAAGGCTGTGAAATTATTTCATGGCAGTGTGCATTGAGTTCTTCCACTGTTTTTTCCGAAATCTCATCAACGCCAATTAATTTGTGTATGTGTACGATAGAGGTTCCTGGTCTTGCCGGTCCCATCCAATCGACTAAGTCTGAAAAAAGGATAAAGTTATTTTCAAACGTCAATGGGAGTAATGGAATTTTTAGTGATTTCGCCATTTTAAAGGCTCCATGTTTGAAGGGTAACATTTTGGGAAGGTTTTCTGTGGGAAAAGTAGCCTCTGGGAAAATAGCGAGGGAATAGCCTTCTTCAATGGCTTTTGTTGCCCCTAAATAGGCAATGGCTGCTTTGGATTTGTCTTTTCTATGAACGGGAACATTCATCGCTTTGAAATAGGTACGAACGATGGGATAACTTAAAATTTCACTTTTCCCTAAAAATTTAAATTCGTGATAAGGAAGAATGGCGTACATTAAAAAAATGTCCAGGTAAGAGGTGTGGTTCGCAACGATAATGTAGGGACCTGTCAGCGTGCTATTGGCATTTATAATTTTTAATCGGTATAGGCATAAAAACCGAAACAGATTGCTCCACCATTTAAAAATAACAAACCCCTTTTTTTTATGGCGAGGAATTTTTACCAGAATGAAAAAAAAAGGATAAAATAGGATGGCGAAGAAAATAAAAACGATGGCGCAATAGGCTTTCCAAGCCAACGATAAACAAACCTTTAAAACCTTCACGTGCAAAGGTAAAGAAATTCGATCTTTTATTAAAATCCCTATTAATTGGTTATTTTTGTCGCATTATGGCGCGTTTACTGACCGGAATACAAAGTACAGGTACCCCACACCTTGGAAACCTACTAGGGGCCATTATTCCTTCCATTGATTTGTCAAAATCATCCTCAAATGAAGCATTTTATTTTATTGCGGATTTACATTCCTTGACACAAATTAAGGATGCGGAGGTACTGAGGAACAACACCTATGCTACTGCGGCTACATGGTTAGCATGTGGATTAGATCCTGCGAAAACTGTCTTTTATCGTCAAAGTGATATACCTGAAGTATGCGAGTTAATGTGGTATTTGCTTACCTTTTTTCCCTACAGTCGCTTATCCCTTGCCCATAGTTTCAAAGATAAATCAGACCGATTAGAGGATGTCAATAGCGGATTATTTACCTATCCTATGCTCATGGCTGCGGACATTTTATTGTACGATGCTGAAATTGTGCCTGTAGGAAAGGATCAATCGCAACATATTGAATTTACAAGGGATGTGGCTTCTAGGTTTAATGCGCGTATGGGTGAAATCTTTACGATACCTTCGGAACGATTGAATGAGGATACGATGTTGATATTGGGAACGGATGGCCAAAAAATGAGTAAATCAAGAAACAATTACATTGATGTTTTTTTGGATGAGAAGGCTTTGAAAAAGCAGGTGTTTTCAATTGAGTCTGCCAGTATTCCTTTAGAGGACCCCAAAGACCCCAATGATTGTTTCATTTTTAAATTATTCAGTCAGGTGGCCTCCCATGATGCGGTAGAAGAAATGCGTTTAAATTATCTCAAAGGAGGGTATGGTTATGGTCATGCGAAACAAGCTTTATTGGAGACCTTGCTAGCCCGTTTTACGGAGGAACGTAGAATTTACCATTATTACATGGAGAATTTGCCCGAGTTAGACAATTTATTATTGCAGGGTGCCGCTAAAGCAAAGCCTGTAGCAAAGGAGGTTTTGAGCAGGGTTAAGAAGGTTTTGATTTAGTAAATCGTTCCAAAAATTTTCTTTATTGCTTTTTTTTTCAAAAAAGAACTAACCTTTTTCTAGTTTGTGCGTTATAGGCTTCACGTTTTTTAAAATCACATTATGAGGCAGCTGAAAATAGCGAAGCAGGTTACAAACAGAGAGACGGCATCTCTGGACAAGTATTTACAGGAAATTGGACGCGTAGACCTAATTACTGCAGAAGAGGAAGTTGAATTAGCCAGAAGAATTCGGGCGGGAGATCGGGCGGCCTTGGAACGCCTTACAAAGGCTAATTTACGCTTTGTGGTATCCGTTTCGAAACAGTATCAAAACCAGGGTCTAGCTTTACCGGATTTAATTAATGAAGGGAATCTTGGATTAATTAAGGCCGCGGAGCGATTTGACGAAACCAGAGGATTCAAATTTATTTCTTATGCGGTTTGGTGGATACGCCAGTCTATTCTTCAGGCTTTGGCAGAACAAGCGAGAATTGTTCGTTTACCATTGAATAAAATTGGTAATATTAACAAGATTAACCGCGCTTTTTCTGAGTTAGAACAGAAGTTTGAGCGCCCACCTTCTGCGGAAGAGCTTGCGGAGTTTTTGAATTGTAGTACCGATGAGGTGAAGCAATCATTGGCTCAAAACGGTAGACATGTCTCAATGGATGCCCCTTTGGTTGAGGGGGATGAATCTTCTTCCAATATGTATGATGTAATGACGGGCGATACGATGCCGAGCCCCGAAAACCGATTGGTAATTGAGTCATTACGCAGCGATATACAACGTTCATTGAAAACACTTACGCCTCGAGAAAGTGAAGTTATTTGTATGTTTTACGGTTTGGATGGTCGGTCTCCAATGTCGTTGGAAGAAATCGGTGACCGTTTTGATTTGACGAGAGAGCGGGTTCGACAAATCAAGGAAAAAGCCATTAGACGACTCAAGCACACATCAAAAAATAAAATCCTTAAAAGTTATTTGGGTTAATTAGTAGGGATCAACATCGATGGAAATCCGTATGGATTTATAACGAACATGTTGATTGTATGAATCAAGGAGCGTTAGAAGACGCTCCTTGATTTTTTTATCCGAAATGGATTTTTCGTATTTTAATTTTATCGTCTTAAGGTATCTGTTTTGCACTCTACGAATTATTGGGAATTCTGGTCCAATTACTCGATGATCGAAGGCATGTCTTAGCAAATTTCCAAGTGCCTCGGCTCCTTCATTCAGCAGGTTTTCGTCTAAATGGCTTAAGGTCAGATTTATGAGTTTTGCGAAGGGAGGATAGTGGAAATTATTGCGTTCAATCAATTCGTAGTTCAGAAATTCTTTATGGTTGTGGTTTATAACTAGGGATAGAATCCAATGCTCGGGTTGTTTTGTTTGAACAATTACCTTGCCTCCCGATTGTTTTCTTCCGGCTCGTCCTGAAACTTGGGTTAGCATTTGAAAGGCACGCTCATAGGCCCTAAAGTCAGGAAGGTTAAGCATAAAGTCCGCATCGAGAACTCCGACCAAGAAGACGTTGTCAAAATCTAATCCTTTGGATAACATTTGGGTGCCAATGAGGATGTCAATTTCGCGGTTTTCAAATTGCTGAATTAAGTTCGCATAGGCATTTTTAGAGCGGGTAGCATCCAAGTCCATTCGTCCAACTTTAGTTTTAGGAAAGAGCTTCTCAATTTCATCTTCAATCTTTTGCGTTCCGAAGCCATGCATTTCAAGGCGGTCGCTACCACAGGCCTTGCAGCTTCCTAACGGTTGGGTGTGGTATCCACAATAATGGCATTTCAGATGGTTAGATGATTTGTGATAAGTCAGCGTAACATCGCATTGGTGGCATTTGGGAATCCATGAGCAAAGTGAACACATCCAAAACGGACTATAACCTCTACGGTTTTGAAAGAGGATGACTTGTTGTTTGTTTTCCAAACAGGCCTCTATTTCTTGAAAAAGTTGGGTGCTAATGTGGCTCAACTCAAATCGGGTGGATCTTTCGTTTTTTACATTGCAGAGGTTTATAGTTGGTAGTTCCACCCCTTGGTATCTTGTAGTGAGGTTTACCAATCCATATTTTCCTTGTTGGGCATTATGATAGGATTCTAAGGAGGGAGTAGCGGATCCTAGTAAGACTTTGGCTTTGAATAGGCTGGCTAGGTAAAGGGCAGCGTCACGGCCGTTATATCGAGGAGAAGGATCCTGTTGTTTATAGGAAGTTTCGTGTTCTTCGTCGACAATAACCAGACCGAGGTTACTAAACGGAAGGAAAATGGAAGATCTCGCTCCGACGATGATTTGATATTCGTCTTGACTATTGTCCAATACTTTATTCCAAATATCAACCCGTTCGTTTTGGTTGAATTTGGAGTGATAAACTCCAATTTTTTTTCCAAAGTATCGCTCTAGTCTTTTTATTAATTGCGTGGTTAGGGCAATTTCTGGAATAAGAAAAAGGACTTGCTGGCGATTGTCCAGTGCATTTTGAATGTGATGAATGTAGATTTCAGTTTTCCCCGATCCTGTAACACCGTTTAGAAGCACGATGTCTAGGTTATTCCAAAGCGCATTTATTTCGTCGTAAGCAATTTGTTGAGGGTTCGTGAGAGCCGGCAGTCTTTCAATTGATTTATGGTCCTTTTGTAATCGATCTATGGAGAACCGCTCTTGTATGAGGTGTCCTTTTTTAGTAAGGGTATTTAGGGTTGAGGGTGAAATTTCTTCCTGCAAAACCCTTTTTTTTTCAATAAAAGTTTGGTTAACCCCTTCTTGAGCGATTAGCTGTTTGATTTTC
>CAIJTF010000032.1 GCA_903823565.1 uncultured Flavobacteriales bacterium | reverse complement strand
GGTACTTGTACCGGTTAAACTTGGCGTTGTATAGGATGCTCCTGTTCCAATTTGCGTTGTTCCTTGTGCATCAGAATACCAGGTATAATTGGTTCCACCATTGACCGCTAATACCGTAGATTGACCACAGCCAATTGTCGCATTGGACACATTCGGTGCTGCCATGCTAATCGTCGCCGTAACTGGTATAATTTGAGATGCACATCCACCCGTTCCCGCTTGAACGTAATAGGTAGTAGTTGCATTCAACGAGGGTGTAGTAAAACTTGATCCCGTACCTACTTGCCCTGTTCCGTTACTATTGGTATACCATGTTAGGGATCCGTTCGATGAAGCCGATAAAGTTGCGGTTTGACCACAATTCACCGTAGCTGCTGTAATGGTTGGAGTAGTGGCTGCATTCACAGTAACGACTACAGGTACTACGGACGAGGAACATCCTGTACCCGTCCACGAAATGGTTACTTGTCCATGACCGCTTCGAACACCTGCCGTGGTTGTTCCACTCGTAATCCCACCAATAAATGACGAACCCCCACCGCCACCAACGCCTCCTCCGCAATTGGATCCGCCACCGCCACCATAATAACCGCCGCCGCCGCCGCCGCCCCAGCCGTCTGTGTAAGAACCACATCCTGAAGAACCATTCGCACCATTTCCGCCAATTCCTAAAGTACCGGCCGTTCCATTCCCACAACAACCAGAAGAAGCACCTCCTGAAGACTGTGTTCCTCCACTTCCAGAACTCCAACCACCGCTACTTTGGCTACTTGTATTACCCGTAGTTCCGCCTCCAGCGGCTCCATTACTTCCGGTAAATCCTTGAGAATTCAATCCTCCAGCACCACCTCCTGACGCCACAACTACACGGTTATTTAATGCAGTACCTCCAACGCGAATGTCAGAAGCACCTCCGCCACCACGTCCATTGCCACCACTGTTACCTCCACCATTCCATCCTCCCGTTGCCGAACTTGGTTGTTCACCCACATAAATATTAATGGTCTGTCCCGCAGTAAGATTGAGCGTACCTTGGGCTCGCCCCCCTAATCCACCGGTGTATTGTGAGGTAGTACCACCTTGTGCCCCGTACAAATCCAAGGTATAAGTCCCTGTCAAAGGAGCCGTAAAGGTTTGGACGGAACCTGTATAGTTAAAGGTTTGTGTACCGCTTCCGGGTGTTCCTTGAGCCACGTAATACGTTGTATTATTTGTTAAGGCAGGAGAAGTGTAGTTTGCCCCTGATCCGATTTGGGTCGTACCAGCCGAATTACTGTACCACATGTACGTATAAGGAGCCGTTGCGCCACTGGCTGTTAATGCCGCAGTTTGACCACAACCAATGGTAAGGTTACTAACCGTGGGGGCCGCTATGTTTGTGTTCACCGTTACGGGTACCGCAACCAACTGAGAAATACAACCCCCCGATCCTGCTTGTGCATAGTAGGTTGTGTTCGATGTCAACGTTGGAGTTGTAAATGAAGTTCCCGTTCCCAATTGACCCGTACCATTACTATTGGCATACCATGTAATTGGACTGTTTGATGTCGCGGTTAATGCTGCGGTCTGACCGCAATTTACACTTGCTCCACTGGAGACCGGATTGGTAGCAGCACTCACAGTAGCAGTAACAGGAATGATTTGCGAGGCACAAGCCCCCGTCCCTGCTTGCATGTAATAGGTGGTTGTGGTTCCCAAGGCAGGGGTTGTGTAGGTATTTCCTGTACCCAATTGACCTGTTCCGTTAGAATTGCTATACCATGTAATGTTAGAATTTGCGGATGCGGTAAAGGTAGCCGTTGACTGACAACCGATGGATTGATTGGATGCAGTAGGGGCAGTAGCTTGATTGATTGAAACTACCACCGGAACCAACGGAGAAACGCACGCTGCGCTCGCGTAGGTTACCGTTACCCTGGCAAATTGACCACTTAAAGCACTGTTTCCATTGAATAAACCAAAACAATTGTTCGCATCAATTCTGAACTGATTATTTCCTCCAACTACGTATTGATTCGCAGGATAGGTAAGCGTAAAAATCCCATTGTTACTTCCACTACAACTGCAATGATAGTTCGGGGTTATCGTTCCTCCTGCATTATTATTCATATAGGTTTGTAATGCCCCTGAAGTACATACCACACCCAAACTTAATTGAATTTGAACACTGGTAATTTGCGTTCCTGCAGGAAGGTTATCTGTCCAATTGAATCCGGATTGACCAGAATTACATCCGTTGTAATATGACCCTGTTCCACAGGAAGACCCCATATTGACTAATTGACCGGTAGAGGTAATGGAATACGTTTGCGTCAATGATTGAGGAGCAGCGCTAGATCCACCTACATAATACGTAGTATTGCTATTTAACGCTGGTGTGGTATAGGAAGAACCCGTTCCCACTTGCGTAGTACCTGCTGCGTTGGAATACCAATAGTAAAAATTAGCTCCACTAGCACTTAGGGCCGCCGTTTGTCCACAATTTGCAGACACATTGGAAGCGGAGGGCTGTTGTACGTTTGGAGAAGCCGTGACCGGAATAATCTGTGAGGCACAAGCCCCAGTTCCCGCTTGTACATACACCGTTGTTGTAGCATTAACCGTACCGGTGGTGTACGAAGTTCCTGTTCCCAATAAACCTGTTCCATTGGAATTACTGTACCAATAGAGAGGAGAATTAGAAGAAGCCGTTAGCGTTGCCGTTTGTCCACAATTCACAGTAGCGTTATTCGCTGTTGGCGTTGAGGCTGCGTTAACGGTAATGGTTACAGCCGTAGGGGAAGAATTACAACCTGCGTTGCTTGCATTCACGTATACCGTTGTATTTCCAGAAAGAGCCCCTGTTGTGTAACTTGTTCCCGTACCTAATTGTCCGGAAGCATTGTTATTGGAGTACCAAGTCAATGAACCCGATCCTGAAGCGCTCAGGGTGGCCGTTTGACCGCAGTTTACCGTTGCATTCGATGCGGAAGGAGCAGCAGGTGGGGAAGCCACTGTAACGGTCGTTGAAGCACAACCCGTGCTGAATTGACCATTTGAATAGTTTCTGCAATAATATGTGGTAGTGGTATTTGGTGTAACATTGATGCTCGTACCGGTTCCGATGAAGGTGGTACCACAACCTCCTGTGTACCAATATACCGTTCCAATTGGATTGGATGCCGTTAAGGTAATGGTTTGATTGGAACTACAAATAGGATTCACGTTAGCGTTTGCCGCGGAAGGATCGGCTGGTTGCTGGGTATAGTCAATGTAGTAATACGAATAACTTCGGTACCCGCGTGAGGTGCTGCATGAAGAGGAAGAAATACTACTGTTATACCCTTGAAGATTGAATAATAAATTCCCTCCTCCCCAGTTTTGATTTGCAGTGGTGTAGGTTTGAGTATTAGACCAAAACCAATCATACCCTCCGACATAGTGGGTATATTGGTTTTGCCAATTCTGATTGTAGCTGACGCGAACGTACTTATACCCCGTGTAATAACCTGAATAACAATAGGAATCACAGCGCCAACCCGTAATGGTTGATGCAGGATGGTTGATGTAGTCATACGACATACAACTGGTTGAAAATCCATAAGACCCACGGAAATAAGTGGTCGATCCCGCATAATAAGAAGCGGTTGGATCAATAACAACGGGGTATTGTAAGGCCTCATTATTTAAAAATGAATTGGGAATCCAAAGGGTTAGAATCAATTTTTGATTGACAATCTTAAACGTATATTCCCCTTCAATCTCTTTTCTACCTTCCTCTTTGGAATCAAAAATAACCGCCTTCCAAAGGACAAACAGCTCTTTTCCTTTAGCGTCAACAACAATCAAATCGCCCTTAAAACCTTTACTTCCCTCTTCGCCATCGGATTTTATTACGGAAGCGCCAATCGGCAAATCATAGCTTTCCTCCAATTGAGTGTATCCCTCTTGAGATAGGTTATTAAGTTTATTGTTTAGTATATAATTCGTTTTAATATAACCGTTTTCGAAATGTGAATTTCTATCAACTCCAGGCCAGAAATTCTTGTACGTAAGCTCATTTTTTTCTTTATCAATTACGAATCCGTTTAAGGATGGCGTACTAAATTTGGATATTTCACCCGTTACAGTCGGATATTGAAGCTTTTGTACCACTCCATAAGAAAGTGTGGTAGATGCGTCGTTAGTTATACTCAATAGACCTGAGCTGATATTAATCCGACTTTTATGTGGGCCGTCATATGAATACACATCACCAGTTCTCTTCATTCCCAAGGAATAGCTTAGCCAATTTCCTGCCCCATCTCTGTAATGCATAGGAATTGTCGAGGCTTGTTTCGTGTAGGTACCGTCGGAATATTGAAACGTTTTCGAGAACTCATCGCGCTTGGCAATGTCTTCGATCGCTACTCCCTTCTTACCTAGTTTATCTTGAAGAGAATAAACCCCAGTTTCGGGATGAGTTTTGACGGATGCCCCATCTTTTTGAGCATGTAATACCCATGGAAAGGCAACTAAAATTAAAAGTAAGGTTGAGTAGTAGAAAGTTTTCATAAGGAGGTTTTACTTCTTTATACGCATATTTTTATTAAATACAGATCAATTCACTGAATGCGAAAGAGTTATATTTTTATTAAAGAAAACTCCACGCATTGCAACGAATTTAACCAAGTAAACATACGGCAAGAGGATAAAATGTTTTCGTTTTGTACATTAAAATTCTATTATTTTTTTTTATTCACTGCTTTTCATCGAACATTTATGAAATTCAACAAAAAAATTTAGGCAAAAAAATCCCCAGAAAAACTGGGGATGTTAAATTAAATTAATGTTTGTTGCGAGGAGCCTTTTCGGCTTGATGAATACCTACCTAATAATCTCCTTCAATACTTCGGTGGCTCGGTCGCCTTGTACGATTTGGATGTAGTATACTCCTGGTGCTAAGTTCATGTCCGTTACGCTGTACATATTGATCCCTGGTTTAACCTCTATCGTTCGGTTCAGTAGCTCCGATCCCTTCGTATCTTTTACTCGCAATTGCCCCGTTCCTACCATCTGCTTATCGTTCAAAATCACTTGGAATGTGCCCGTACTTGGGTTCGGAT
>CAIJTF010000031.1 GCA_903823565.1 uncultured Flavobacteriales bacterium | reverse complement strand
TTCAGCGTTCGAACCAAGCGTTGAAAGGCTAAAATCTGTAATTCGGTCTCCTTGACAAAATAGGCCAAGAAATACCTTCCTTTGTCCGATATTCCTCTCGCTTTATACGCTTCGTACAAGCGCACGGAAGAAGCACTTCGGTGATGACCATCCGCTATATACGTTGCTTCAATTTTTGTAAACAAATGCACCAATTCAAGCGACAATTCGGTATCGATTATCCACAATTCATGCTTAATCAAATCGGTCGTGGTGAACTCGTATTCTGGCCGGCCTCGTAATACGCGCTCTATCAAAAGATCGATTAAATGGTTGCCCTGGTAGGCCATTAATACAGGCTCTGCGTTTAAGCCAACCAAGTCCAAGTATTGGGTGAAAACGTTTTCGCGTTCCGTTAAGGTAGCCTCGTGTTTTTTGATTTGGTCGCTTAAGTACTCCTCGGCGTCCGCTCCGGCAATGATTCCTGTATACGAACGCTCAGGGGTAGTTTGGCGGTACAGGTATACATGGCGTTCACGATCGCGCACGAGGATCCCTTCGCGTTCAAAACGCTCGTACCCCGCCTTGACCAATTGGAAGCGTTCCGGAGAATTTGGAAGCGTAGTGGGTTTATTAAATTCCGGGTTAATGATGTGCAATAAGGTGAACGGGTTGTCCTCTAACTTCGCCTTTAAAACGTTTTTTTTATACGAATAATAAGGTCTTGTGGCCACCAAATGCACTTTGTCACGAACCGGACGTAAGGCTTTAAACGGGTGTAATGTTGCCATGGCTAGAACTTATAACTGATTCCGAGACTAGGTAGGATTGGGAACTGATAAATGATTTTGGAACTTACCCGATTGATATAAAAAATGTTCTTTCGGTTATACACATTCGTAACATTTCCAGTCAATTCCAACTGCGTTTTATTTTTGAATTTTAACGTTTTTTTCAGGGTTATATCTAAACGATGGTAGTAAGGAAGCCTGCGGCTGTTAAAGGTACCAAGCAGCGTTGTAATCGTGGATGGATTGTTTGTAACGTAGTCGGTTGTTACGCCGTCGTTAAAGTTCTCCAATTGATAAAAACCGGCTGTTGGTGTGAAAGGTAATCCAGAACCTAGATTCCAGCGCACGTTCAATTCTAAATCTTTCTTAGCTCCAAATTGGTAGGATCCTACCAAGTTGACATTGTGCCTGCGGTCAAACACCGGGAAATAGGCCACAAAGCCATCCCAACGCGTCGAGTAACTCAAGGAATATACTCCCCACAAGAAAATACGATCGTTATTGTACTTGTAGAGCACGTCAACACCGATGGTTTTTCCGGATTCAATGATGAAGTCCTTTTTGAATTCGTCGTCTATGGTTGCGAACTGTGCAAGGTCCTCGTAGAGTTTGTTTTGATTGATGTTGCTCAACTGGTTGAAAAACTTGTAATAGCCTTCAATGTTCAATGAATTCCTCTTGTTTATGTCGTATTCCAAACCGAGAATGGCATGCCATGCGTACTGAAGGCCATTTTTCATCGGTACTTTGTTGTAGTTTTCGGTAACAAAAGTATCCTGAACGTTGGTGGGGGCGGACAATAAACCGTTGAAAAGGTTTACGATGTCTTTATCGCTGGATGCAGAAGTGAAGTTCTGAGAATACCTTCCTCCTGAAAATTTAACGCGTATTTTTTCGGTTGCATTGTACTTTAATCCTAGCCTAGGCTCGGGTGAGATCGTGCTCAACGACGCATACGCTTGAACGCGGAATCCTGCCTGCATCACCCAGCGTAAGTTTTTGGAAACCCGTCGATAGTTGTAATAGGCACCAATTTCCGTGGAGAAATTCGTCGCTTCAATCTTTCGTTTTGCCTCGTTGTAGGTTACGAATTCCGTGTTGAAACCGCAGAAATTAAATCCATAATTCATTTCTCCTTCGTTTCGTAAAAAATAAGAGAAATCGAATCCTAAATCAAATCCCCCAATTTTCGAATAACGGGGCTCCACCAAGTTCTCAGAAAAGGTGGTCATGAAATTCGAACCGTTGATATGCCCTTTAATTATGACCGGAGAACTAGTAGGGATCATTAGAAAATTAAGTCCTCCTCCGGAAGCCTGCCAATTCAAGTCGGCGATGGAATAATTGACGCTGTCCCGGTTGTGGAAACCGAAAACGCTGAACTTAGATCCGGCCCCACCACTAAAACTCAATTTTCCATAGACATCTGTAAAGTTAAAAGGAAGACCTTCGCCTTCATTTACATTGGGATACAAGGATTTTGAGGTGTAATCCAACAAGCTATGCTTGGCCGTAAACACATACGAACCAGTGGCAAGTTGGTTTTCTTTTGCCTTTCCAATTGGACCTTCCAAAACCAACTTAGCGAGAAAGGGAGAAGCCGATATTTTACCACCAAATTTCCCGCGATCCCCCTCTCGGTATGAAATGTCCATTATCGAGGAAATGCGTCCGCCATATTTCGATTCAAATCCGCCGGTGTAAATGTCCACGGATTTCACAAGTTCGGTTTCAAAAATGGAATAGAATCCAATCGAGTGAAAGGGATTGTAAATGGTCATCCCATCTAACAAGGTTTTGTTTTGTATGGGTGTTCCACCTCGCACATAAAATTGTCCGCCCTGGTCACCCGTTACCGTGACCCCAGGAGTAACCGACATGGCACCGAGGACGTCGCTTTCCGCACCGTAAACTGGAATGCGCTCCACGCCTTCTTTATCAAATTTAATGATTCCAACATCTGGCCTCGTTTTTTTTGCCTTAGCTGCCATGCTGATAACAATCTCTCGAACCACCTTATCGACGGGAGTCAAGGATATGGAAACATCCAAGATTTTTTTATCTCCAGTTAAGTTTATGGGCATTCGAACGGGTTTGTAGCGGTCCGGAATTACTTCCAGTAAATAGTTATCCTTATTAAGTTTTGGGATGGAAAACAAGCCGTTTTCGTTGGTTCGAGCCTCGGCAATTAAGGAACTATCAAGTTTTAGAAGGGAAACTTTAACTCCCGAAACCGCTTCCCCATTTTTGGCATCGAATAGAAACCCTCGGATTATTAAGTCTTGTGCAGAAGTAAGTATGGGTAGGAATAGAAATAGGAGGAGAAAACGCATGTAAAAAATTTAGCCCGAAGATAAGGAAAGGAATTGAAACGAAAGAATTCAGGGGAGAATATCACTCAAAGTGGGAGCCGAATAAGGCATCCACAAAGGTTTTTTTATCGAAGTATTGTAAATCTTCCATTTTCTCACCAACGCCAATGTACTTAACTGGGATTTGCATTTCATTGGAAATACCGATGACTACCCCTCCTTTGGCGGTGCCGTCCAATTTGGTTATGGCTAACGCATTAATTTCGGTTGCCTGTTGAAATTGTTTGGCTTGTTCGTAGGCGTTCTGACCCGTCGACCCATCCAATACCAATAGAATTTCATGCGGGGCGTTGGGGTAAACTTTGGCCATTACACGTTTGATCTTACTCAATTCATTCATCAAATTTACCTTGTTGTGTAGCCTTCCTGCTGTATCAATAATGACCACATCAGCGTGTTGCGCTTTGGCGGATTCTAGGGTGTCGAAAGCCACGCTTGCGGGATCCGCATTCATTCCCTGTTGAACGATTGATACGCCGGTGCGTTCTGCCCAAATGATGAGCTGATCCACCGCAGCAGCACGAAAGGTATCGGCAGCACCCAGGACGACCTTTTTTCCGCTTTGCTTGAAGCGATGGGCCAATTTTCCGATGGTAGTGGTTTTTCCTACCCCGTTTACCCCAACCACCATGATAACATAGGGTTCGTTCGCAATTTGTTCAGGATTGCTTGGTGTAGAGGCTTCGTTTTCCGATAACAACCCCACGATTTCATCGCGTAAAATATGATGAAGTTCATCGGTATTCATGACCTTGTCCTGGGCCACACGCTTTTCAATGCGTTCAATGATTTTTAGGGTAGTGGTAACACCAACATCCGATGAAATAAGTACTTCCTCCAATTCGTCGAGTACTTCCTCATCGACCTTTGATTTACCGACTATGGCTCTCGAAATTTTGGACAGAAACGATTGTTTCGTCTTTTCAAGACCTGGGTCTAAATCTTCCTTTTTAGGTTTGGAGAAAAAATCAAAAAATCCCATGGTAATTCAAAAAAAAATCCCGGTGTTGCCGGGACATTACGCAGTTAATGTTTTTTATCCTTTAGAAAACCAATCCTTCACTTTGTCGTTGTGAACGATTTCTTCTTTGGTTGTGTAACTACCAGATTTAGCGGATTTAACCATTTTAATTACTTTGGTATGCTCCTTTCCTCCTCCTTTTTGTAACGATGCAACAACTTTCTTTGCCATGGCTTACTTATTTAATTTCTTTGTGAAGGGTGTAACGTTTTAAAACCGGATTGAATTTTTTCAATTCCATACGGTCCGGTGTATTTTTACGGTTTTTCGTTGTAATGTAACGAGACATGCCAGGCATGCCAGATTCTTTGTGCTCCGTGCATTGAAGAATCACTTGAATTCGATTACCTTTTGCTTTCTTTGCCATTGTTTACTCTTTAAACTGTTTCTCAACAGGATCTTACTTTAAATATCCTTTTTCTCTAGCTTCTTTTAAGCAGGCTGAAATCCCTTTTTTATTGACCGTACGAAGCGCTGAAGCAGACACCTTCAAGGTGATGTAGCTATCCTCTTCAGGAATGTAGAACTTTTTGGTTAATAAATTAGGTAAAAACCTTCTTTTGGTTTTACGATTCGAGTGGGAAACGTTGTTTCCGACCATTACCGACTTACCCGTAAGCTGACAAATGCGTGACATGGTATTATTTTACTTTTTAGTTAAAGCGGGTGCAAAGAAACGAATTTTTTGGAATAATTACAAATCCCTCGGGTTAATTCATGAATTTTCCTGCAACAAGGTAAGCCTCAATAAATTCAAGGCCGCTAATTTCGTCATTTCAATGTTTCTTGCACGGTTGTCGCCGAAGTGAAAACACTTAGCCATCACCCCATTAGGTCCAGATAAACCAACCCAAACCGTCCCAACTTGATCCTTAGAATCTCCTTGGGAAGGTCCCATAATTCCGGTCGTACTCAGGCAGTAATCGGTAGACAACTTGTTTCTGCCGGCCTCAGCCATTCGAATAGCGACCGCTTCGCTTACCACGTCGTTGGCCGCGATGAAATCTTCCGGAATATCCAATAATTCGGTTTTTAATAGGGTTTGATAGGTGAGTAAACTACCCCTAAAATAGTCCGAGGAGCCTGGAATTTCTACCATCGCCGCCGCAAGATTTCCTGCTGTGCAGCTCTCCACGGTTCCAATGGTTTTTTCTTGTTCCTTGAGCAATTGGCCAACGACTTCGGCCATGGTTTGTTGCTCCACCCCAAAGAGTTCCTTGGGAATGATTGATTTCAACGCGTTTAGGTAGTGCTCCACCTTCGCTTGCTCCGAGATGCCTTTTGGGCTACTTACCCGCAATTTTACAAGTCCTGGAGAGGGAAGATAGGCCAAGGATAAACCATCGGCCAAAAGGGCATTTTCCCAATTAGCAATTTTTTGTGCAAGGAAACTTTCTCCGATCCCATGGGTTAAAACCGTGCGGTGATACATTTCGTTGACTTGAAAACGCTCGGTGATTCGCAGTCGAATTTCTTGTTCAAAAATATCTTTCATTTCATAAGGAACGCCAGGAAGGCTGATGATGTGTCCACCTTCATGGGTAAACCACATTCCTGCGGCCGTACCGAAGCGATTAGGAAGGATTTCGCACCCATCGGGTAATTTGGCTTGATCGATGTTTGCCTGAAGCATAGGTCGGTTCCTTTTGGAGAAAAATGATTCAATGTGTGCAAGGGTAGGCGGGTGAAGCACCAATTCCATCTCGAAGTAATCGGCCAACAGTTTTTTAGTGATATCGTCGTTGGTTGGTCCAAGCCCCCCCGTAACAATACATAAATCGCTTTCTATGGCTTGTATGGCACGAAGAATGGGATTTTTTTGGTCTGGAACAGTTACGGTTTTGGTAATTTTCGCGCCCATCGCAGCGAGTTGATTGCCCAGCCATGCTGCATTGGTGTTAACCGTTTGGCCAATCAATAATTCATCGCCTATGGAGATTAATTCTACGGTCATTTTTTTACAAACTTAGCAATCGATTCAATATGACCGGTATGGGGAAATTGATCCACCAAACAGAATTTTTCCAGGGTATATCCCGCGTCGAATAGGAGAGAGGCATCTCGGGCCTGTGTGGATGGATTGCACGAAATATAAACGATTTTCCGAGCACCTAAGGCAATGGTTTTTGCTAGTGTTTTTGGTGCTATTCCCGCTCGAGGTGGGTCGAGAATTAACGCGCCAATGTTCCCTTCGAAATGGGGATGTTCTTTTAAAAATTTCCCCACATCCGCTGCGAAAAATTGGACGTGGTTTAATCCGTTTTTCTTTGCGTTTTCACGCGCATCTTCAATGGCCTCTGGGACAATATCCACACCCGTAATTTTCGCGTGGGGTTTGCGCTGCGCAATGAGTTGTGCAATGGTTCCCGTCCCACAAAACAAGTCTAATATTTCCTCGTTTTCGGAGCCGTCCTCTAATAAATAGTCAATCGCTTTTTGGTAGAGCAATGACGCGCATTTTGGATTGGTTTGAAAAAAACTTTCCATGCGCATTTGAAAGGTAAGACCTAACAAGTTTTCCTCTACCAAGGGTTGCCCATATAAAATTCGGGTACGTCCGTTTTCAATTTTGGAACGGTCGGCTACATCGTCATTGATGGTGTGCTGAATGCCCGCAATACGCGCACCGTGAAGTTCAATGACTTTATCAACAAAAGCCTGGGCATCGAATTGTTTAATGCCCTCAGAAGAGGTCACGAGATGCACTAATAACCGATCGTCTTTGAATGATTTTCGGAGAACGATATGCCGAAAGAAACCCGTTTTACGGGGTGGGTGCCAAGCCGGTAAATCACTTTGCTCGAGATGGTCCCTTAGCAAGGGTAATTTACGTTCCCACTCCTGATCGAATAATCCGCTGGGCCGGTTTAGGTTTTCTACTTTCCACCACGTGCCACGACGTTTGAAACCTAAGGCGAAGGCTCCATCCTTTTCCTCACCGCTTTCGATAAGGTGCTCAATGCTGGAAAAGCTGTATTCCATTTTATTTCGGTAGAAGTACGGTTCTGGCGCTTCGATGTAACCATCAAAACACGTTTCCATTGCTTGAAAGCCACTTATTTTTGAAAAGGTACTAAGCGTAGAGCTTGTTTTCATGGAGCGTTGCACGTCAATTGGAACAAAAAGATAAGGGGCACCTGAAATTTCTTGAAAATCCGTTACTTTCTCGCAAGCAGCTCGGGTTATAACCTCAATAAGTTTTGCTTCTGCATGTTGCTTTCGTTTAACATCGATTTTAGCTTTAACCGTTTGTCCCGGGAAGGCATTATCAACAAAAACAATGAAATGTGAATCTCCGTTCGGTATTCTAGCGATGCCTCTTCCCCCAAACGCATAGGAATCAATAGTAACGGTAATGACTTCTCCTCGGTGAAACATATTAAATCATTCCACGAATTACGCCTTTGTCTGAATTTTCTATGAATACAAGAATTTCATCGCGCAGTGGGACACTTGGAATGCTCTGAAGAACGGATGCTACGCCCTTGCTCATGTTGCTGTTCTGCACATAAAGACATCGGTATACATCCTCAATTAAGCGAACGTCTTCATCGGAAAATCCCCGTCTTCTTAAACCTACTGAATTTACCCCTGCGAACGTAAGAGGTTCTCTCGCCGCTTTAATGTACGGAGGAACATCTTTTCGTACCAGCGAGGCACCACCGATAAACGCATGTTTTCCAATGTGAACAAATTGTTGTGCCGCTACTTTTCCTTCTAAAATTGCAAAATCTTCGATGACAACATGACCTGATAATCCTGTGTAACTGGCAAGTATTACGTGATTTCCAATTTGACAATCATGGGCAACATGAACATAGGTCATTAATAGGCAGTGGGAGCCAACTACCGTTTTCCATTTGTCTTTGGTCGCTCGATGAATGGTAACGCACTCTCGAATAACGGTATAATCTCCAATTTCAACAGTGGTAGGCTCTCCATCGAATTTTAAGTCTTGTGGAACAACACCAATTACAGCACCTGGGAAAATTTGACAATGCTTTCCAATCGAGGTTCCCGGATATAATGAAACGTTGGAATGAATATGTGTTCCCTCCCCAATGGTCACTTCTGCATGCACTACAGCAAAGGCATCTATGGTTACCCCACTTCCGATTTTTGCATCGGGATGGATATGGGCTAAGGGAGAAATCATGCTTCCTTATCTTTAATGACTTGGGCCAACATTTCCGCTTCCGCTACTACTTTACCGTTAACGTAAGCCGTACCTGCCATTTCCACAAGTCCTCTTCGGATGGGTGATAATAAGTGCAATTCGAAAACTATGGTGTCCCCAGGTATAATTTTAGCCTTGAAACGAACCTTGTCAATTTTCATGAAATACGTTGAATACAAATGCGGTTCTTCAACTTTGCTTAAAGCAAAAATTCCTCCGACCTGTGCCATGGCCTCAATTTGAAGAACACCGGGGAATACGGGGTTTCCGGGGAAATGTCCCGTAAACATTGGTTCGTTCAATGTGACATTTTTAACACCAACGATTGATTCCTCATGAATTTCCATGATTTTATCCACCAGCAAAAAGGGGTAGCGATGCGGCAAAAGTTTTTCAATGTCGGTTATGCTATAAACAGGCGTTTTGGTCAGGTCAAAATACTTGCCTTTTTGTTGTTGCTTTTTAATTTGTTCCTTGAGCACTTTAGCGAAACGTACGTTTCCAGAATGGCCAGGCCTAGCAGCGAGTATGTGGGCTTTAATCGGCATACCAACGAGTGCTAGGTCTCCGACGATGTCCAACAGTTTGTGCCGAGCCGGTTCGTTTTCATACTGCAGTTTGGAACTGTTCAAAACGCCCAGGCCTTCGATAGAAATATTTAAATCCTCTTTGCCTAACAACTTTGCGAGGCGGCTTAATTCTTCCTTGGTCACATCGGTGCGATCCACCAACACAATGGCATTGTCTAAATCGCCCCCTTTAATTAAATTATGGGTTGCTAAGTACTCGAGTTCACGCAAGAAAACGAACGTTCTACAAGCTGCAATTTCCGTATTAAATTCGCCCAAATGGTACATGCTTGCATGTTGTGTTCCAAGAATGGGAGAATTGTAGTCCACCATTACCGTCAAACGATACACCTTATCGGGAATGGCTAGAAACTCGATTTGCTTTTCCAAATCTTCCCAAGGAATGTTTTCCTCTAATTCAAAATAAATGCGCTCTGCGGTTTGTTCTTGAATACCAACCTCGTTTATAGCTTTCACATAGGGAAGGGCACTTCCGTCCATGATGGGAATTTCTGGTGCGTCTAATTTAATTAAGGCGTTATCAATCCCACACCCTACAAGCGCCGCGAGCACATGCTCCGTCGTATATACCCTTGCTCCTTTGTGTTCCAAGGTGGTTCCCCTTTCAGTGGAAACGACCAAGTCTACATCCGCTGGTATTATCGGTTGACCCTCTAAGTCTATTCGCTGAAATTTATATCCATGGTTATCTGGAGCAGGACATATTTCAAGGTTCACCTTCTCTCCAGTATGCAATCCTACCCCTATAAAGGTAACTGAGGATTGAATCGTACATTGTTTCTCACTTATATTCACTTTAGTGTAGATTTTAGTGCTTCTATTTCTTGGTTTAGTCTGGTCACTTCTCTTCTCAGTTCCGGTAATTTTCTAAATACAATGTGTGCTTTTTTAAAGTCATTAAAAGGCATGGCGGGCGACCCCATAAAGGTGTCGGATTCGTTTACAGATGAAGGAATCCCGGATTGTGCAACGATTTTTGTTCCGTCGGCAATGTGTAGGTGTCCACTAATTCCTACTTGCCCTCCAACCATGAGGTGCTTGCCTAATTTAGCGGAACCGGCTATGCCCGCTTGGGCAGCAATTGCCGTATGTTCGTCAATGACTACATTGTGGGCAATCTGACATAAATTATCGATTTTAACCCCACTTCGGATAATGGTTGAACCCATGGTTGCTCGGTCGATGGTGGTATTTGCGCCTATTTCTACGTCATCTTCAATGATCACATTTCCAATTTGCGGAATCTTTTGGTAGGCTCCATTTGCATCGGGAGCGAATCCAAAACCATCGCTACCAATAACAACCCCAGCATGTAGGATGCAACGCTTTCCAACAACCATGGAATCGTATACATGGACTCCCGCAAAGAGGGTGGAACCTTCACCAACCGTGGAATGATCGCCAATTGAACAGTGCGAATAAATGCTCGCACCTTTTCCAATATGCACTCCTTCGCCGATAGAAACAAAGGCACCAATATATACATCGTCTTCCACTTTCGCGGTGGAATGTATGTACGCTTGTGGGTGGATTCCGGGAGCTTTTTGTTTCGACTGGCTATACGCTTCGAGCAACTTAGCAAAACATGCGTAGGCATCACTCACCTTAATGAGGGTTAGGGTGGGGGGTAAATCCTTTGAGGGCTGAAAGGTATGGTTTACAATACAAATGCTGGAGCCGGTTTGGTAAATGAATGGCTCGTATTTAGGATTGGAAAGGAAGGACAGCGTACCAGGCGTTCCTTCTTCGATTTTCGAAACACCGCGAACGGAGACATCGGGATTACCAACAATCTCACCGGAAACGAGGGCTGCAATTTGCTGTGCACTAAATTCCATAAGCCAAATGTAGTGCATTCAGGCGCGTTGAAAACTTGGGATACAAGGGATTTATTAACAATGTAGGCTTAATCCTTAAGGAGTTTGATACCCCATTTCTTGAACTTCTATTTTCTCCTGGTAATAAAACCCCGTTAGTACGATAGTTTTACCTTCGTATGGAACCATGATTCTGTGGGTGGGTTTCGCTTCGTTCCGCGAGGAAGAAGCCAGTTCGATGCTCCCCTTTGAAAAGAAAAGCGAAGTTAATTTTTCAGGGGCATCGGCTCCTTTAAAGCCTGCAATACCATAGGTGTCCCAGGCGCCATGAAACCAGTTTTTTTGAGGCTTGTACACCAGCGGTTTGCCTTCCCTTAAGGTACGCTGAAAAGCGGCAGGATTGCTGTGAAGAAAATCCACCTCCACCATAAAATCTTGATCGTGCAGGGTGATGAGGTATTTAAGGCTTTTACCATTCGGGAGCTCGCCGAAAAGCACGTAGGTTTTTCGATCTCCTTTAATTGCACTTTCTGAAAAGGATATGCTGGAATTTTGAACAAGGGTTCTAACGCCGGCAGCGCTTATTTTTTGCCCCTTTAAAAACGCTAAATCGAGCGAATCCGCTACGATAATACGATTTAAAACCGCTTCCTTTACGCGATTACCTGGCGTCCAAGAACAACCCTTTTGCTTAAAAATAAAAAAAACAAAAAGAAGGCCAATTCCAAAGCCGATTCCGTAGTATTTCAGCCTGCGAAGGAAGGTATTCATGAAACAGCGAGAAGCCGTTTATTAATTGAGGAGAGAATCCAGTTTAGAAGCTAACGTAGCTTTAGGGACCGCGCCAACAGACTTATCTACCACCTCGCCGTTTTTGATGAAAAGGATGGTTGGAATACTTTTTACGCCAAATTTCGCGGCAACGTCTATGTTAGCATCTACATTTACCTTACCTACCAATGCTTTACCTTCATATTCGTGGTGAAGCTCTTCGATAACCGGTCCAATCATTCGGCAAGGACCACACCATTCCGCCCAAAAGTCAACCACAACGGGTTTATCGGATTTTAAAACCAGTTCATCAAAATTTGCGTCGGTAATTTCTAGTGCCATGAGTTTATTTATTTTGGTTTTTTCAGTACAAAATTACAAAAATTAATTCTTTCTTGTTGCTTTTACAATCCTAATTCCTCTCCCAAATATTTTGCAGTATGCGATTGGGTTCTGAATTTATTGACAAAAGCTTCAGGGCTACCTTCGCCTATTATTTTCCCTCCTCCTCGGCCGCCCTCTGGTCCTAAATCGATGAGGTAATCCGCGGATTTAATAATGTCCAAATTATGCTCAATTACCAATACCGTATTTCCCTCATCCACCAATCGCTGAAGGACCTCCAACAATAACCGTATGTCCTCAAAGTGCAATCCTGTTGATGGTTCATCCAATAAATACATGGTTTTTCCACTGGATTTTTTGGCCAATTCCGTGGCAAGTTTAACGCGCTGGGCTTCCCCTCCGGATAGGGTGGTAGCCGATTGTCCCAACGTTACGTATCCCA
This sequence comes from uncultured Flavobacteriales bacterium, assembly GCA_903823565.1. Classification (GTDB taxonomy): domain Bacteria; phylum Bacteroidota; class Bacteroidia; order Flavobacteriales_D; family Crocinitomicaceae; genus UBA952. Next base: position 20,602 of record CAIJTF010000031.1, on the reverse strand, counting down.
TTCCGACGCTTTCCAAGGTACCTAAAATTCGTTTTATTTTGGGGATATGGTCGAAAAATTCATGGGCCTCAGAAATCGAAAAGGAAAGCACATCCGATATGGATTTTCCCCGGTATCGAATGGAAAGTGTGTCTTCATTGTACCGCTGTCCTTGGCAACTTTCACAGGTGACGTAAACATCCGGTAGAAAGTTCATTTCGATCAATCGCAGTCCTCCTCCGTTGCACGTTTCGCATTTTCCACCGCTAACGTTGAACGAGAATCTTCCGGGTTTATAGCCCCGAATTTGGGCCTCTGGCAGGCTGGCGAACAGGCTGCGTATTTCATCAAAGACCTTGGTGTACGTCGCAGGATTGGATCTTGGAGTCCGTCCAATCGGACTCTGGTCAATCTCAATGACCTTGTCAATATGCTCGAGTCCTTCAATGGATTGATAGGGCAAGGGACGAACCGGACTTTTATAAAGGGCTGCCTTCAGCAAGGGGAGTAAGGTCGCATTGATTAGGGATGATTTTCCACTTCCCGAAACTCCCGTTACACAAATAAACGTTTCCAATGGGATGGTAAGATCCACCTTTTTTAAAGTATGTCCACTTGCACCGCGCAAGGTCAGCATCTTCCCGCTTCCGGTACGACGGGTCTTTGGAATGGCAATGGTTTTTGTTTCATTGAGGTAATCGGTGGTTAAAGTATGAGCCTTCCTTAAGGCTTTTTGATTCCCTGCGAAGGAAATCTCACCACCGAATTTCCCCGCCATTGGTCCAATGTCCACCACGTAGTCTGCGGCTAGAATCATGTCTTTGTCGTGTTCCACCACCAATACAGTATTTCCCGTATCGCGCAATTCTTTGAGGGATTGAATTAGTTTTTGATTATCCCGCTGGTGCAAGCCAATGGAAGGTTCGTCCAAAATATAAAGCACGTTCATCAGCGCAGTACCAATTTGGGTGGCCAACCGAATGCGCTGGGCTTCCCCGCCGGATAAGGTTCGGGCAGGCCGATCCAAGGATAGGTAATTCAATCCCACTTTCAGGATGAAGCCAATTCGTGATTTTAACTCTTTAAATATTTCCTCAGCGATTTGTTTCTGTTGATCGTTCAAGGCTTTTTCTGCTTCTTCTATCCAAAGAGAAAGCGCTCCTAATTCTAGTTTACCTACTTCACCAAGGTGTTTATTACCGATTTTGAAATGTAAGGCCTCGGGTCTCAATCGGAATCCATTACATACTGAGCAGGGCCCTTTGTCCAAAAAGGATTCTACCCAGCGCCTCATGGCTGAGGTTTCGTCGTCCTGGTATTTTAAAACAAATTGTACCACCCCTTCGAAACGGTCTTGAGCCTCTTGCGCTTCAATCATCATGTCCTCGTTTCCATACATGAGGTGGGCAATTTCCATTTCACTGAATTCCGAAAGCGGAGTGCGAATGGATTTTCCAAATCCTTGAACAATCCTTCCTATTTTTTCGAACAGCCAATTCGACTTGTAGGGGCCAATCGGGAGAATTCCACCTTGGTGAATGGACTTCGATGGGTCGGGCATTACTTTATCTAAAGCAATGTTCGAGATTTCTCCCAAACCCTGGCAATGGGGGCAGGCGCCATAAGGACTGTTGAAAGAAAATAAGTTGGGTTCAGGATTTGGATAAGAAATACCGGAATCCTCACACATCAAAGACCGACTAAAATAGCGCGAGGTGTTTTGTTCTATGTCTAAAACCAACATCATTCCATCGCCCATTTTTAAAGCTAAGGTTACCGACTGAAGAATCCGCTCTGCAGCACTTGCCGTGGCCGATAACCGATCAATAACAACCTCAATGTCGTGGATTTTATAACGATCTAATTGCATGCCTGGCTTGAGATCAACGACAACGCCATCGATTCGAGCCTTGGTGTATCCTTGCTTAATGAATTGTTCAAACAACTCCTTGTAATGGCCTTTTCTACCTCGAACTTTGGGCGCCAAAAGGGCAATCTTGTGACCCGCGAAGGATTCAATTATTTTGGTGGTGATTTCTTCATCGGTATAGCGCACCATGGGTTTGCCCGTTTGCATGGAATAAGCCGTTGCAGTGCGGGCATACAATAAACGTAGAAAATCATACAACTCCGTGATCGTTCCAACGGTAGACCTTGGCGACTTGGATACTGTTTTTTGTTCAATAGAAATAACGGGGGGAAGGCCATCAATTTTATCCACATCCGGGCGTTCCAACGAGCCGATAAATTGACGGGCATAGGAGGAAAACGTCTCTAGGTATCGTCGCTGTCCCTCCGCGAATATGGTATCGAAAGCAAGACTGCTCTTGCCACTACCGCTTAGACCAGTAAAAACGATTAGCTGGTTTTTATCGAAACGTAAATCAACATTTTTAAGGTTGTGCGTTCGCGCTCCCAGCACTTCAATGGGCGATTCTTTAGCCATGAAATAAGGGGTAAGTGCGGGTTTTCATTCAGCGCGTTACGTTCTTTTGGTAAGGAGATTTAATTAGGACAAAACTACAAAACTTGATCCTAATCTGGATATTGAACAACCATTAACGTATAAGGTTCAAGGGAGAATAAACATGTTGTAAAGCAGCTCCCTTTCTAAATGTAGTCCCTTGCGTAATGGAACATGATACGCAATGATTAATGGTAAAAATTGCTAGTAATCCTTTCTCGGAAATCCAGTATTAAGGAAGGCTCTTTATTTTTATCCAGTTTGAAAAAAATTATGTAAACGGTTTGATTTGGCTTTGTAGCTTTTACTGGTTTTGAAAAGCTAGGATCCGTTTATCGCTTTATGGAAAGATTCACATTCTATCGCCAGTTGGCTTAGGGTATTAGCTTCTGCGTATTTTGGAACAAGCGATAAAAGAAAACATAAAAGAGCACGAAAGGCAACAAGGCCAAGTCGCTTTGGGTGGAATTAAATAGCAGACCTATTATCATTCCAATGGCGCCCATAACCACAGAAATACCGAAGAAACTTATCCATACCCTTCTTTCGCTCAACCCTTTATTGAAAAGGGCATGCGTGGTATGGTCCTTTCCTCCTTTAGCGGGAGAAATGCCTCGCCGGATTCGGTTGAAAACAACGGTAAAGGTATCAATGAACGGTACTGCCAATATACTTAACGTAATGTAAAAAAGAATATGCCTGGGAAAAACAAACCCTATTGCGCCTTTATTCCACAGAAAATGTAGTACAAAAAAGGATAAGCAATAGCCGATTAATTGGCTGCCAGAATCACCCATGAAGATTCGTGAGGGTGGGAAGTTATAAAACAGAAAACTCACCAGAGAACCCATTAGGGCAATCACCAAAAGGGGATAAATGGTCAGTGAAAATCCACTAAAAAAAAAGCAAAAAAGCATGAGAAATAGCAGTGCGCTCAACGTGATACTGGCACTAATACCATCCATGTTATCGAGCATATTGATTGAATTCATGATACCGACCACCCACAGGGTAGTAATCAAGAAATCCATCCATTCAACGGAAGTTAGGGGAAGCAGGGTGCCGCTCATGGAAACACATACACCACAAACAATTTGACTCGATAGTTTTAGCAGTGGTTTGGTATTGTATGCATCATCGCTCAAACCCATTAAAAAGGCCAAGCACATCCCTAAAAAGAACAAAACAAATTTCCAATTGCTAAAAATGTTCTCGTTTGGATGGGTTACTAAAAAGATGAAAACAGCACTAATAAGCGAAATAAACATGGCGATACCACCAAGGGCAGGCTTTGATGTTCTGTTCCAGCGGATTTCCGTGGAGTGTGCTTCCCGAATCCCAAGCGTACTGGCAAAGCGCAACAATATTCCTTGAATAACGAATGTACATAAAGCTGTTCCTACAAAAAACAATAAACCTTTTAAGAAAAGTGACATGGATTAAAAGGGGGATTTAAATGGATTAAATGGTTCCCCTTCTTGGTCTTTAGGAGAAAGGAGAAAGGCACCTTCGCTAGGCCAAGCAATGGCCAAATCCGGATCGTTCCATTTAAGGGTACCTTCGTGTTCCTTTGAATAATATTGGGTGCACTTATAACTAAAAAGGGTTTGGTCCTCTAGGGCAATAAAACCGTGCGCAAAACCCGATGGAATATAAAATTGATGGTGGTTCTCGGCGTCGAGTTGAACCAACAAATGCTTTCCGTAGGTTCTTGATCCCGAACGTATATCCACTGCCACATCGAGTACCCTGCCTGATAAAACTGAAACCAATTTTCCTTGATCCATTGGTGGACGCTGAAAGTGAAGTCCCCGCAGCACGTTTTTTTTAGAGCGCGAAAGGTTGTCTTGAACAAAGCTCACCCCCAATAGGTTTTCATACCGTTCTTTTGAAAAACTCTCCAAAAAACACCCGCGGTCATCTGTAAATAAAGTCGGTTTGATTAATAGGGGGCCTTCGATAAAAAATGTTTCAATTTCCATTTGGATTATTTTTTTTGCCGCCACAAACGGGAAAACCAAAATCTCGGTTCATCCGAGTAATAGCCACCGTAACCGTATCCGTAACCGTATCCGTAGCCGTATCCGTAACCGTATCCATATCCTCCAATGTTCTTCACGGCATTTAATACGACATTAACCTTTTCAATTTTTTGCAATTCTACCAATTCTTTTACCTGATTACTAAACTGCCGTTTGGAATAAAAGGCTTTAAAAACATAGATAGGAACATCCGCTTTTGAAAAAGTTGTCAAGCCATCAGCAACAATTCCCACAGGAGGATTATCAATGAAAATCAAATCGTATTTTTCCTTTAATTGTGCTAAAGTTTCTTCCATCGCATCGCTTTGAATCAAGTCTGAGGGATTAGGCGGGATGGGGCCGGCCGTTATGTAGTCTAATTGATCAATTTCTGATTTTTGAATTACCTGTTTCAAGGAACATATACGGGAAAGGACCTGACTCATTCCCATTTGATTGCCAGCATTTAATCCCAAATGCACCTTGGGCTTTCTTAAATCTAAGTCAATGATGATACATCGTTTTCCGGACAAAGCATACACCGAAGCCAAGTTTAGAATGACGAACGTTTTTCCTTCCCCTGAAATCGTTGAGGTTACCGCAATGGTACGGGCGTCATTATTGATAAAGTTGATGTTAGACTTAATGTTTCGAACAGATTCCGTTAATCGAGACTTCGGGGAATCGGTAACAACAATTTGGGAGTGTTTCATCCTTCGCTTCTTGTAAAAAGGAATGGTTCCTAAAATCGAAGTGGTATCTGGTAAAATTTGTTTTAAATCTGAAGCTGTTTGAATTTCATTGTAGGTCAAATAATAAAATACCAAAACAATGATGCTTAATATAAAAGTTAATATCGATAAGGATAGGTACGTTCTCGTTTTGTTGGGTGAATCGGGAGCGGAATTCAGTTCAGGAATGCTTAATAGGCGATTGTCACTCGAATATCCCGCATCGCTCAATTGCGATTCGATTTTTTTCTCCGTAAATAAATTGAAATAGGACCGGTTTAAATCTTCAATGTATTTCAAGCGGTTGAATTCTGTTTTTTTCTCTGGAAGCCCTAAAAGCTTTTCTTCATAGTTTTTGAATTCTTCATCCAATAATCGCTTTTCATGATTGAGCCTTTCGGATACGGTAGTTAGACTCTTATTGATTCCTGCGATGCTTGCAGCAACCTTTTCCCTAGCACGCCTCACTTTTTGGTTTTCGTAGGTATAATCTTGAAGCAATTCCTCCTGCTTTTCTAAATTTCGGGTTAATTCTTCTATCTGAATTCGAATAGCCCCTTCGTAACTTTTTTTACCAACGAGTTCCGGCAAAATGCGGTATAATTCAGGACGGTTGATGTCCCCATTGATTTTTTTACTGACATAGTCAACCGAAGATATTTCCTCCTCAAGTTCGCCGATTCGCTTGCTGAAATCCGTAATGTTGGTGGTAATAGTCGATTCTTCAAACTCTGGAATGGGTAATTTTTTTTCCTTTTGAAAGGCCGTTAGATCCTTCTTTGATTGGTCCAATAACAAGGATAAAGAATCCAATTGTCCATCAATAAAAGCGATGGTTTGCTTACTCTCTTTCTGCTTTCTGAATTTTTCAAAATTAAAATAGCTTTCGATTAAGGCATTGACAAGGTTGTATGCCAAATACCGGTTTTCGTGTTTGTAAGAAACTTCTATCGTATTCGCTTTTTCATCGATAGGCAATATCGAAAGACCTGGATAGAGTTTCTTGACCAATCCTTTTCGATCATTAAAAACAAAATAAATCGTTCCGGAGGCTATCAGTCGGTTAAAATCTGCAGGTTTATTGGATCGTATGGTTATGGAAAACGTTTCATTCGTAATTCGTTCGTTCAACCTTGCTGTTACTTCCTTTGACTTTTTATCAACCTCATACTGAAGTTTAAAGGCTCCATTGACCATGGGCTTTAAAATGATTTTGGTTCCGCAAAAGGTCGAATCCTTTAATTGATCAATCATTATCGAAAACGGAGTGTTCCCGTATAAATCTTCCGTAATTAGTTTTCCCTCGTTGTATACGCTAGTACTCAGCTGTAAGCGTTGAAGGGCCGAGGAGAACATCACGGTTGATTTCAGCAACTCTACGTCTTTAGACAGGTTGAATTCATTCTCTTGGGTGATTTTGTCGCCTAAAACTTGTTTCGTTTTATTCTCTCGGATAACCTGTATAATGGCCTTTGAAGAATAAATTGGTTTCGTGTAACGCAGATATAAGAACGCAATACTTCCTAGTACCAAAAACACCAGCAGCGGCTTATACCAATGCCGCCGTAACACCACCCGAAGGATACCCGGATTGAAATGATCATTTATGATTATAGAACGTTGGCTCATAATCGCAAGATGATTGTAATTAATGCCAAACTTCCCGAAACGATGTTAATCCACGGATTAATTTCCCTGAGCGTCGTCGTAAGGGTTTTAGGATAGTGATCAACGACCAATATGTCGCCATTCATGACCCGAACATCAACGTCGCTTGGATTCCCGATGTTGGAAATATCAAAGGAATACACCTTTCTTTTTCCTTGTACCTCTCGGAACAAATGAATCTCCGTGGATTTACTGTTTTCCGGTATTCCATCCCCCAAGGCAATTACCTCCATCAAGGTCATGTTTTCATTGAGCATTGGTATGGTTTTTCCTTTTCCTTGGCCTGAAAAATACAGAACGCGTTGGTTCGTTAGGGTAATTTCTATGAGTGGGTTATTGAGTTCCTTCGAAAGCGATTCCTGAATCAGTTCCTCCGCCTCGGAAATCGTTTTCCCTTCCAATAGGGTAGGGCCAAGAAGCGGTAGATTCACATATCCCTTGCTATCGATGGTATATTCCACCTTAGATGCCTCCACACCTCTGGATTCTTCTGGAGATTTGGATTGAATGAGCAGTTTTTCCCCTTGGTTTGGTGCAAAAAACAAGGTAAATTTATCTCCATACCTCAACGGACGCTCAAAGGCAACTGGTGGAACAGAATCAATGGCATAGGGTGCCTTGGGATCATTGTATAAAATCCGATTGGAGTTAACGCTGTCACAGGCCTGAAAGAAAACCGCCAAAGAAAACAACAGAAAAGGTCCCAGTCTACTGCGCATGTTTTGTTAGCAATTGTTGGTACAAGGTTCGCATATTCAACACGAGTTGTTCAGCACTAAAATTTTTCAGCACGAAGTTAGGGCCATTTTGCGACATTTTTTGCCATAAATTTTTATCCGTGCTCAATTGATGAACATATTCTACAAATTCGGCTAATCCTCCTTGAGGGCATATAAATCCCGTTTCTCCATGCTTAACCGTATTAATAACTCCACCAACAGCGGTACTTACTACCGGAATCCCACACGCTTGTGCCTCAATTAGGCTAACCGGGGTACCCTCGCTAATTGACGTCAAACAGACCACATCCATGGCCGGATAAAAATCTTCCATGGATTCAATCCATGAGGTGAAGGTGAATTGCAATGAAAAAGAGGCTCCTTGTTGCTCGATTGCCTCCTGAATACAAGCCTTACGCTCTCCATCTCCCACGATAAAAAACCGATAGGTTACATCGTCCTTTAAATGAAGTTTCTTGGCTACTTCAATAAAAAAATCATGGTTCTTAATGGCAGTTAATCTCCCAACAATGGCTACCGCAATTTCCTTGTCCTCGATTCCAAACTTCTTCCGAAGCACCTCCCGTTCTCTCCGCGAATGGACGAATTTCTGAAGATCAAACCCCAGAGGAATGATGTGTACTTTTTCAGGCGGAGCAATTCGAAATTCCGATACGATTTCAGTTTTTTGTTGTTCAGAAATAGCAACGATTGCATGGGTTCTTCTTGCGAGCCAACGCTCAATACGCACAATGGTCTTTGATGCCCTTTTGCCAAAATAGCCCTTGAAAACCAGACCGTGGTAGGTATGCACCAAACAAGTAGAACCGCATAAAATTCCGGCTAACCTTCCAAGGGCACCCGCTTTTGAAGCATGGGTGTGCACAAGGATTGGCTGTTCTTTTCGTAGGAGGCGATAAAGAGAAAATAATGCCAGAACATCAGAAAAAACCGATATTTTTCTCGACAAGTACCTTACCGTTTTGGGTTTTATTTGGTGTTTTTCCAAAAGAGGGACTGCGTTTCCTTCGGAAGGTAGTGCCATACCTCCCATCAAAAGGGTCTCGTATTCATCGCTTAGTCCTTGAGTCAAATGCAGCACATTCCACATCGGTCCTCCAATGTTAAATCGATTGATAATTCGAACAATTTTTAACTTCTCAGGGCCGCTCATCACATGACTCGTGTTAATAAGTATTTGTTTGGTATAATTATTCGTCTGTTCGATTCCACAAATTTGCAATCGATGAAGCTACAAATTTACCTTTTTCTGTTCAACATATTTCTGTCATTCCTTACCTTCTCCCAGAATTTAGACAGTATTTTGGCTATTTTCACGAAAGATCCCTACCTCAAAAAAGCTAATCTATCGGTATTGGCCATTGACCTAAATACGGGAGATACCCTTGTAGCGAAAAACCCAGATTTAGCGGTTGCCACGGCCTCAACAACGAAATTATTCAGTACGGCAATGGCCTATGAAGTTCTTGGCCCAGAACATAGGCCCCTAACAGAATTCTACACCGATGGTTTTGTCCAACACGGAGTTCTTTTGGGTAACTTATGGGTTAAAGGTGGGGGCGATCTCTCCCTTGGCAGTAAGTTCTTTTATTCCGACTCCCTCAAATACCAGAGAATTGAACATTGGAAAGAGGAATTATTAGCCTTAGGGATTCGTGAAATTGATGGCGTGGTTTATTTTGATGGATCGGCCTTCGGCTACGATCCAATTCCCAAAGGATGGTCCCATCATGATTTTGGAAACTACTATGCGGCTTTCCCAGGGGGCTTGAATTTTAGCGATAACCTTTGCGCCTATGTCTTCACTTCGAAAGCGGTTGGAACGAGAGCCAAATTTCTAAAATCGGTGCCCAACCAACCGAATATGGTCGTCAACGCATCGGTTTATGCGGCAAATATTGCAGAGGAAATGGTGTCTTTAAAAGGGAGCCCTTACCACATGACACGTTCCTTTTCTGGCAGCATTCCAGCCAATAAAGACAGTGTTTCGGTGGTTGGTTCATTACCTGATCCTGAAAGCAGCTTTGCGGGTGTTGTGAGTGATGTTTTTGACGACACCCTGGTCCTTTGTTCAGGTACTTTTACGGTGCGAGAAGGAAAAGAAAAGAAGCCTGATTATGATCAACTATCGCTGTTGTTCCGTGACCTTGGATTACCCATTCATGAAATTGCCACCGTTGCTAATCACAAAAGCAATAATTTTTTTGCTGAAGGATTATTTCAATCCGTTGCCTACCATGTTACAGGCGATGGGTCCAACGAAAAAGCCGTTAAAGTAGCCCGCACCTTTTGGGGTTCGAGAATTGATACCAACCGCTTGGTGCTATGCGACGGTAGTGGGCTTTCTCGGAAGAACCGAATTTCTGCGGGACACCTGTGCAGTGTTCTACGGTACATGCGCCAAACCGACGTTTTTCCATCGTTTTATAGTTCGTTACCCATTGCCGGTGTGAGCGGCACCTTGACCAACCTGTGTAAGGAAGGAGCAGGATCTGGTAGAATTCATGCGAAAAGCGGAACGATGAATGGCATTAAGTCCTATGCGGGTTATATCGAAAGTGCCTCAGGACATACCATCGCTTTTGCCATGGTTGCCAATGGATTCACCTGCACTAGACCCTATGTGGTTTCAAAAATGGAAGTGGTTCTAAATGCCTTAGCGGAACGCTAACTCAACGTCAAATATTTCCGTCCAAAAATCGCGAATCTCAATTCCCGCACAAGCCAACATTTTCGGTACGATGCTCTCGTTGGAAAATCCTGGCGTTGTATTTACTTCGATAACAAAAGGCCCTTTCTGGCAAATAATAAAGTCAATCCTAGCAATGGCCCTTAAATTTAGCAATTCATAGATTCGTTTTGAAGCTTCTTGAATGTGCCCAGCCAGTTGATCGTCAATGCGTGCAGGCACGATTTCATCAGACTTACCGAGGTATTTTGCCTCGTAATCGAAAAACTCATTTTGAGACACAATTTCCGTTAATGGAAGGGCTTTTAATCCATTTTTTGTCCGATAAACGCCACACGTTACCTCCGTTCCTTCCAGAAAGGATTCCAATACAATGCGATCGCCCTCCCGGAAAGCCGTTTCAATTCCCGCTTCCATGGCATGGATTTCTTTTATTTTTGAAATACCATAGCTCGAACCAGAATTGGTGGGCTTAATGAACAATGGCAATCCCAAGGCCTCCACCATGTGATGGATGTCGTAGGACTCTCCCTTTTTTAGAAAAATCGACTGAGCCACAGGAATATTGAAGGATTTAAGGAATTGATTGCAATACCATTTATCGAAGGAAAGGGAAGAAGCCAGTGCGTCGGAATTTACATAGGGAATGCCTAATAAATCAAGTGTTCCTTGTAATTTTCCATTTTCTCCGGGATCACCGTGTATGTAAATTAATCCCGCATCGATTCGAGTGGTTTCGGTCGAACTTTCAACCGCTCCTGTGTTTACATTAAAGGTTCCCTTTACCCCATGTTCCGTTTCAGTCTCCCAAGCCCCTTTTTTCACGATGATTTTAATCCAAGAATATCCCAATGGAAAATGGGAAATAATGGTGTTCGTGCTGTTCAAAGAAATAGCGTACTCCGATGAGAATCCGCCACAAAAAATTCCAATCGTCTTCATATCGGAATCGAAACTAAGGTTTTTTTAACGGTTAGGAGCGCGCTCACAGAAAAGTAATCCTTACCTGTTTGTTGATAGCCCCGAGAATTATTTTTTAATTTCGTAGCCATGAGGTTCCTGTATCTTTTGCTTTGGTTTGCTTATAAACTTGCCTTTAGGCTTTATTTTCGTAGGATTGTCGTTTCAAAGAATAGCCCCCATTTTTTTGGACGCACCATCTTTGTAAGCAACCATCCAGGTTCTTTTATGGACCCTCTGCTCATTGCCGCAGTTCGAAAACCGATTGTTTTTTTCATGACCCGCTCCGATGTATTCAACGCTTTCACAAAACCCATACTTTGGGCGGTGCACATGTTGCCCATTTACCGTCAACGCGATGGGGTTGATACGAAATCGAAAAATGCAGGAATATTTGAAAAAACGAATCGTGTTTTAAGCAAAAACCGAAACGTATTAATTTTTGGAGAAGGTTTTACGGATGATACTACCCCAAGGCATTTGTTTCCAATAAAAAAAGGAGCTCTTCGGATTGGGTTTTCGGCCTTGGAATACATGGATTGGAAAAAGGAGGTTTATGTTCAAGGGTTAGGGGTAAATTATATGGATCCTCAAATCCGTGGAACTGACGTCGTGGTTCAGGCGGGTCAACCAATTCGTTTGAATGATTTTCAGGCGCTATACGAGGAAAATCCCAACAAAGCCCTTACGGAAATCACAAGGCGGTTGGAAAAAGATATGCGCACATTAATTACGGATATTCATGATCTGGAGTGGTCGAATTTCCATGAACAAGCCATGATTCTTACGCGAAAAGGAATGAATGGAAAATCATTCGATCCCCAGCTATCGGTGGAAACAAGGCTGAATTATTCCAAGAAACTAGCCGACTTCCTGAACCAAGCCTCGGAAAGCGAGAAAAAGGAACTTCTATCCGTGAAAAACCAAAGCGACCTTTATTTTAAACACCTCGATGAATTGGGAATTTCAGAGGAAGATTTATATCGAACACACGTAGAAAAGCAAAAGCTTGGAAGTTCGCTAACGAAGTTTATCATCTTATTTCCATTTTTCATACTAGGATTGCTTCATACAGCCTTACCTTATTGGTGGGTGAAACGCTTTGTGGAGAAATCGTTGAAAAGACCTGTTTTTTGGCCGGGAACCAAACTTACCCTAGCATTTTTTGTGGTTCCGCTCTTTAATTTACCGGTGTTATTTTGGTTTATGCCAAAGGTGTTGGCCTGTTTTTCTCTCCCGTTTTGGGTATTTGTTCTGTATTTTACCCTGATTGCTCCTATTTCCGCCCTCTTTTTGTCTTTTCTCGATGGGATTAAAAACCTCATGATGGTACGTAAAGTCAAAAAAATGAGGCTACAGGCCTTGGTTGATGCCAGAACGGATGTGTTGCAACACCTAAATCGCATAATTCCCCAATGAACGTGCGAATGGCGCCTTCTTGGAAACAGATGTTGGAACCCGAGTTTCAAAAACCCTATTTTTCCTCCTTGGTTTCTTTTGTAAAAAAAGAATATGAAACCAATCCTGGGGCCATTTTCCCCCCAGCCTCGCTGATTTTTAACGCCTTTGATGCATGTCCTTTCGAAGAAGTAAAAGTGGTTGTTTTGGGCCAAGACCCTTATCCTACCCGAGGTCATGCCATGGGACTCTGTTTTTCGGTAAATCCCACGGTAAGTCCTCTGCCCAAAAGCTTGAATAATATTTACCAAGAACGCCATTCCGATGTGGGTATTCCCCCCTCCTCAAATGGCGACTTATCAGCATGGGCAAACCAAGGTGTGTTATTGTTGAATGCCATCCTAACGGTTAAAGAAGGTCTTCCCGGAAGCCATGCCAATAAAGGTTGGGAAACCTTTACCGATGCCGTTTTAGGAGTCCTGCAAAATCATCCTCGTCCCATTGTCTTCCTGTTGTGGGGTAGTTTCGCTCAATCGAAAATCCCGCTAATAACCAATAAAAACCATCGTATTGTTTCAGCTCCCCACCCATCGCCTCTTTCGGCATACCGAGGTTTTTTTGGCAGCAAACCCTTTTCTCGTGCGAATGATTCACTAATTCAATGGGGTTTGACACCCATTCAATGGTAGCAAATCCCTATCTTTGGGCCGATGGATTTTCAAAACGATTTATATTTAAAAGCACACCGCGGGGAAGCCATTACCCGTTACCCTGTCTGGTTGATGCGTCAAGCCGGTAGGATTTTGCCGGAATATCGTGCGGTGAGAGCCAAACTTTCAGGTTTCCGTGAGTTGGTGGAAACGCCCCAATTCGCTGCTGAGGTGACCATACAGCCCGTGGATTTGTTAGGCGTAGATGCCGCCATTCTATTTTCCGATATTTTGGTGGTTCCAGATGCTATGGGTTTGCGCTATGAAATGATCGAGCAAAAAGGTCCGTCCTTCGAAAAAACCATCAGAGGAGAGCGTGATTTAGCGTACTTAGACGATAACATTGATGTTTCTGATCGCCTTTCCTATGTTTTTGAGGCCATCAAATTGACCAAACAAGGTTTGGCTAACCGAGTACCCCTCATCGGTTTTGCCGGTGCGCCATGGACGATTTTTTGTTACATGGTCGAAGGAAGAGGTTCTAAAACATTTTCAGAATCTAGAAAACTATTGTACACCAATCCTTCGTTGGCACATGAATTGCTAGGCCGCGTCGCCACAACGACGATCCATTACATGAAGGAACAAATAAATGCAGGGGTAGATGCCCTTCAACTTTTCGATTCTTGGGCTGGAATTCTTCCCAAAGCGCAATACGAAGAATTTGGAGTTCCATACATAAAACAAATTGTGGATTCCTTCCCAGGATTTCCCTTTACCGTATTTTCTAAAGGGGCCTCTACTTCCCTTAGTGCATTGTCAGAATTGAATAATTCCTGTCTTGGCCTCGACTGGCAAATGGATATTGAAGAGGCTCGAGAAATGGTCGGTTACGCCAAAACCTTACAAGGAAATCTAGATCCATGTATGTTGTATGCCCACCCCAATCGAGTGGAAGCAGAGACAAATAAATTGCTGAATTCGTTCAGAAATCAAAGACATATTGTAAATTTGGGTCACGGCGTTTACCCAGATACGAATCCAGAAAACGTCAAAGTGTTAATTAATACGGTTAAAGCATATGAAATTAAACATCAATAAACAGTATTTGCTAGTTGCAATCACTCTGTTCACAGGATCCCTGTTCGCACAGAAAAAAGGGGATAAAACAGTGGTATTTATGAACTATACCTTTGATAAACCTGCCAAGAACAGTGAAATTGAAGACGAAGGAGTTTCTGAGGAACACTGGATTGATCGCTTAGAGAATTGTCCAGCAACGATCGTAGATAAAGGTGCAGATCTATTCTGGGGAAGAAAGGGAGATTTTAAGGAAGGAGATAACCAATATGGTTATGCAAAAAATCTACTAAAGAATAATGACGATTTGCCGGATAGTGACAAAATCCTTTTCTACGGTAAAAGTGAACCCGATACCATGAAACAAGGGTACGCTGGTATTGTTGCCTTTTTTAAAGGCAAGCCGAAGGAGAAAACCTACATTACTCTTCCTTTTTATGATAATACTGGTAAGCCAATGAAGATGATTGCCAAGAAAACGTATTGCATTGAAATGTCCGTATCCCTCGCTGAAGCATCCAAGTTTGCCATCAATAACCTCGGAATGTTGTTCGTGAAAGATATTGATTCTTACCAAGGTAGGGAGCCAGGACGCATTGATAAAGAAAGTGGTCGCGTAGTTCTTAACTACCGAAACAAAATTTACAATTCCTACTCGGGTTGGGATAAGGTTTGTAATATGTATACCGCGAAAGGCGATGAAACTGGACTCTTGATTGGAAATTTCTTTCAAGACGATAGTACAAAACAAGAGCCAATGAAAAAAATCACGGATGCTAAAAAAGAATTTGGTTCGGAGGATATTCCGGATCAGTTGAATTTCGCTTATTACTATATCGACAATGTTCGCATCAAGGAAGCTAAGCGTGGAGAATGCAACTGCATTAAAGGCGATACCACGGCAGCAGATTATGAGTTTTCTAAAACAAATTTCTCGAAAGAACCAACGGTTACGGATAAAATGACGCCCGAAGAAAAGTTTGCTGCGAATACCATTTATTATTCCTTTGGGAAATATAGTTTATCCCCAACGGCTGTAAACAGTAGAGACTTCATCATAGAAATGTTATTGAAAAATCCAAAATGGACCGTTGAATTGGTAGGACATAACGATGTTGAGGAAGAGCGCGCCGCAGCGGAAATCGAGGACCTTACCGAGGAACTATCGGATATGGACCAAAAAAGGGTGGATAAGTTAAAATACGATTTGATTCAAAAAGGAATTGACGAAACGCGAATCAGCATTTCCGTTAAAGGCGCAAAAGAAGTAAACCAGGACGAGTTTGATGAATCCGATGATACCGAGGTTCAATGGGCTAAGAACCGTCGCGTTGAGTTCATTTTACGGAGAAATTAATTGATTCTCACCACATTTACAAGGGGCCTTGAGCCCCTTTTTTTATTATTTTCTGTAGGTTTTGGTGTGTTTCCAGGGTCGGTAAACCCATGACATTCGTGTAAGAACCTTCAATTTTTTTTACCCCAACCAATCCTATCCAATCTTGTATTCCATAGGAGCCGGCTTTGTCCAATACGGGATAGTGGTTCAAGTAGTGGTCTATATCCTCTTCCTTCAACGCATCAAAAGTTACCCAGGTGCTAACGGAAAACGAACAAGTTTCCCTTCGCGTATACAAATAAACACCGGTTATCACCTCGTGTGATTTACCCGATAACGCCTTGAGTAATTTCTTGGCTTCCTCCAGGTCTTTTGGTTTCCCTATGATTACTTGTCCCAAGAAAACTAGAGTGTCGGCACATAGGAGGACTTCGTTCTCCTTCAGTTGCGGAAGGAGCGCTTCGGCTTTCTTTTGCGCAAGAAATATAGGGGCATCCTTTGGGTTTTTATGTTCAAAAGCTTCTTCGTCGATAGCAGCCACGCGCACCTGAAAGGTATAGCCGAGTTGGGAAAGTAAAGCCGCGCGCCGAGGCGAGTTGGATCCGAGTATTACGTTCATTGGCATAACATAAATAAGGAACCAATGCCGATGAGCATGCTAATTTTTAAACCGAAACTAATCCACCTCGGACTTCGATTGAAAAATAATCCAAGGGCCATACACTGGCTCACAATAATTCCAACAAGTAGCGTGATCCCGAAGGGCGTATCATTACTGAATATAATGACCGATTTCAGCCACCAATAAGTGGGAATAAGGCAGAAGAGTATAGCAGCGCTCAACAAATAAGCCTTTCTAGGACCGAAGACGAGGGGAACGGTTTTGATGGCTCGCAAGGCATCTCCTTCCACGTCTTGTACATCCTTCACTATCTCCCTAGCCAAGTTGAGAATAAACATGAATAAGGCCATAAACATTAGTAGGGTCTTGTGTGTGATGGGTAGAAAAAGATCGTGCATCACATGAATCACAAGCAATGGAAGCGTGGCGATTAAGAAGGAAATAATTATGTTCGGCAATACAAGTACGCGTTTTACGATGGTGGAATAATACCACAACAGAAGAATGGCAAGCAGGTGCACTGTTAAATAGAGCCAAGAGTGAAGGCAATACGAAAGGTACGCCGAAAGCGACAAGGCTAGGAGCGAAAACGACCAATGAATAATGATGGCCCAACGCTTTTTAATGTGTTTGCCAACGACAATTTTCTCTGGCTTGTTCTTTCGATCCGAACGAAGATCAAAATAATCGTTGATGGCATATCCACCAGCGGCTACCGAAACGATAGAAACGATTAATATTCCAAAAAAGACCAATTTCGAAGGATTAGGGACTTGACACAAATTAGCATAAAATGCACCTACTAAGGTCAATACCATCATAAGCAGGTTGCTCCAACGAATGAGTTTTAAAAATGCCATCATGGTAAAAGGGTGTATACCGTTCTTCTATTTTTCTGATGGGCAGCTTCTTTCTCGTTATCCCCGATCATTGCTTCGATTTCTTTATCGCTGACCTTAGGTTTGGTTTCTCCGTAACCTTTGTAGGTCAACCGATTGGCCTCAATTTTCTCCTTTTCTATCAAATAGCCGTAAACAGCTTTTGCACGTGCGGTAGATAGGGTAAGGTTGTCTTCTGCCTTTCCTCGGGTATCGGTGTGACCGCCCAATTCAATGCGAACACTTGGGTTTTCACGCAACCATTTCGCTAAATTTCTAAGTTCTATCTCTGATTCCCGTTTTAAAACGGAGGAATTGAAATCAAAAAAGATGTTCTCCAAGGTATTTTCACAAGAGGGGTTTGAAATGGGGTTTAATAGGATTTCGATTTCTTTGCTCACTTGACCTTCCTTGTAACTTAAATCAAAACTAAGGGATTTGGGAATGTACCCTGGCCTAGTAACGTTTATAACGTACCAACGATTGATGGGTAAGGGGCCTGTAAATTCTCCATTGATCGGGTCAGAGTCACTGACAATGACAACCTTCCCGGTTTCTTTATCCGCCAAATCAAAATGAGCCCCGAGGGGATTTCCGGTTATTGCATCTTTCACAATCCCTTTGAAATATAAGGTCCTGTTGGGCTTGATGTGCTCAGGCATTATAAAGCGGTAAATGTCTAAGTCGCCATAGCCCCCTTCACGATCGGAGGCAAAAAATGCAAGCTCTCCATCCGCAGATACCAATAGTGAATTTTCGTCGAATTTTGTATTTATTGGATATCCCAGGTTTTTGGGTTTGCTCCAAGAACCATCGGCTCCAAGGTATGTAACAAAAAGATCACTACCCCCCAAACCAGGATGTCCATTAGAAGCAAAATACAAGGTTCTTCCATCGGGATGGATGTGTACCGATTCTTCCGATTTGGGCGTGTTTACGACATCGGAAAGCCGTTTTGCAACCGTCCAGCTTCCATTGGGTTTTCGTTGACTTACATAAATGTCCGTGTTTTTTGTGTCGTAGTCTTTGCCGCGCAATCCTCGGATAAAATAAAGTGTTTTTCCATCCGCAGAAAGCGATGGTTGGGATTCCCAATGGTGGGTATTAATCGAATCCGATAAATTAACGGGGTCGGTCCATTGGTTTCCAACGCGCTGCGTAAAAAAGAGATCACAACTTCCCTTACCCCGTCGTCCATCGCCATAGTCGCCATCATCGTCTGAGCACATCACAAAAATCAATGATTTTCCATCTGCCGATAAGGTGGGTGCTCCTTCGTTGCGCAGCGTATTAACGTTTTTAGGCATCGGGATGGAAGTGCCCCAAACGCCGTCCTTTAAATTTGAATAAAAGAAATCTTCTTGCCGTCCCGTACTGCCTACGGTTAATTCCCGCGTGTACATGAGCTTTTTACCGTCTACTGTTAGGCTAGGAAAGTACTCTGGCATCCCTGTATTTACTCCACTCCCCAAGTTTTCAGGTTTGAAGGGTATGGGATTTTTTATGGCGTCCAAGGAGAATAGGGCGGACTCCCGAAGGAAATACGCTTCGTTTGTGTATTTTGGATTGGCGTTGGTGTGGTTTATGAAGGCTTTGCTGTATTTCAACGTGTTGTTGTAATCGCCTCCTTTAAAGTACAGGTTCGCTAACCAATAATACGTTTGACCATTCTGTGAATGCTGCGGATTGATGGAAAGGGTCTGTTCGTACCGTTGAATTGCATGGCTAAATTGTCCTGTGAATCGACAATAATCTGCCATCAATAAGGACGCTTCCCAAAACATGGGATCTTTTTTTAAAGCTTGGTCCAAATAACCCAACGCACTGGCGAAGTCTGGTCCTTGCGTCTTTGGATCGAGCTGCAGGGCAGGGGCATCCACCGCTTTTTTATAGAGCTTAATGGCTTTTTTATTTTTCGTTGAAAATTGAGAGAAACTAAGCGTTTGAATTCCGCAGAAAAGAACGATGAATAGAATACTTTTTTGGGTAGCCATATTAAGGGATGTTCAAATATTTGTGTGTTTGTAAGGATAAACGCCACGCTGGATTTTTTTTAATGTACGCAATAATATCGTCTTGACGCTCCGCTCGCTTCGACCATTCCGGTTGAAGAAACAATTGACAGGAGCCATTCACCTTGGAAGCGTGGTATTCGGCAAATTCAAAATCGGAAGGATGGTATATAATAACTTTTAGTTCGTGGGCCCGATCGTATGCCTCTTGGCATGGAGCTTTGAATTTCTTCGGTGAAAAGGTATACCAATCGACATCGCCTTGCAATGGGTAACAACCAGAGGTTTCAATGGCAACAAATTTATTTCTGGATTTTAGTGCTTTGACCAGGGAAGTCAAATCGTACATCGCAGGTTCACCGCCCGTCAATACAACCATTGATTCTTGTTTTACCCACGAGGCAATTTCTTCGCTATCGTAGGCCTTGCCATTCGAAACATCCCAACTTTCTTTAACGTCGCACCAAACACAACCCACATCGCATCCGGATAAGCGAATAAAATAGGCGGATTTACCGGTATGCATTCCCTCGCCTTGAAGGGTACTAAAATGTTCTAAAATGGGATATGTTGGAACAGGCATTAAAACAAAAATACGCTTCTTTAACTGGATTTAGTAAAAATGGTTCTTTATTCATCGATCTTTTTATATTTGTTGCATTATTAATTAAATGTTATGAAAAAAATCCTACCTATTTTTTGTTTTTCACTATCGAGCTTCCTTTGGGGGCAAACACAGATTGCAAACAGCAGTTTAGAGCTTTGGGACAACGTGGGAGCACCTACGGAAGAGCCCACTAACTGGAACAGTTTTAAAACAGGTTCGGGTAGTTTCGCCGGTTTTGCCAACAAGCAAATAGACCGTTCAACCAACGTCCGTGCAGGGGCCTCCGGAATGTATTGCGCAAGAATTTGGTCAACCAGTGTTCTAGGTATTGTCGCGAACGGTACGATGACCTGTGGTCGAATCAACATGGGAAGTACTACTCCTGCCAATGCAGCAAACTACAACTATTCCAGCATCGCCGATTCAAATTTTTCAGAACCCTGTAATGTTATCCCTGATTCCGTGGTCTTTTGGGTGAAATATACCCAAGCCGGAGGCGGAAACCAAACTGCTCGAATTCACGCTCTTGTCCATGACGCATTTGATGTCCACGATCCAATTGATGCAAACTCGCAATCACACGTCCTTGCGACCGCTGAATTAAACTATTCTCCAACAGGTGTGAACTGGGAGCGCAAATCTATCCCTTTCGTGCCCACGGCAAATACAGGATTAATTCCTGAGTATATCTTAATGACTTTTGCTACAAATTCTACCCCAGGAGGTGGTGCTGCAAACGATGAAGTCTTATTGGATGATATTCA
>CAIJTF010000030.1 GCA_903823565.1 uncultured Flavobacteriales bacterium | reverse complement strand
GCTTATGGAAACGGTAGGAGAAGTGTTGACCACTACAGTGGTGCTTGCTGTTCCCGTACATCCGCCTAAATTCACTGTAACGGTATAGGTTCCTGCATTGGCGGATGTGACATTTGGAATGCTCGGATTTTGTAGGTTAGATGTAAAGCCATTTGGTCCAGTCCAAGAGTAGGTACCCTGGGCAGATGTACTAAGCTGTAGGGTTCCCGCATTGCACAAAGGGCTGTTGCTACTTGCTATAACTTGGGCAGCTCCTCCAGCATACGTAATTGAGACGTATCCATGGTTGGTATTGTTGGCACCTAAACACGTGCCGCCAGCGGGAACCAAAGATGAACCGCTTCCACCACCACCACCACCATTAGCACCAGTACAGCAACCATCGTTTCCACCGCCACCGCCACCATAATATCCACCACCACCACCACCACCGGAAGCCGTAGACCAATATCCGCCCTGTCCACCCTGACCTAAAGAACCTGCTTGTCCACCAGGAGGTACGCCTGCCCATGGTGCTCCGCCGTTCCCACCTGCATTTTGTGTTCCTCCACCGCCTCCTGCACCATAGGTGTTACATCCTTGGGCTCCATTATTGCAATTGGCATTTGCTCCGCAAACTGGAGAGGATCCCCCGCTTCTTCCGCCCCCACCTCCACCAACAATAACGCGATTCGTCAGTGTTTGTCCACCGATACGTATGTCCGAACCGCCTCCCCCTCCCCATGAGCTGTAGGAGAAGGAACCTGCAGAATTGTGCCCAGTGCCTCCACCATTCCATCCGCCTGAATTTGACCCTTGGGTGCCCATCCCTCCACAATAAATGTAAAGAGTCTGACCCGGTGTTACTGCTATATTTGCGGTAATCCTTGCTCCATTTCCACCGTTAAATCCACCACCTTTTGCACCTGCAACCACTGCAGTTATGTTGTAAACACAAGGAGGAACAATCCATGTTTGAACCGCACCCGTGTAGTTGAAAGTGACGGTTTGTTGACTATACCACGGAGCACAAAAAGAAAAAGAAAAAAGGAAGAGTAGTAGTCGTAGCATGAGTAGGTCGTATGAGTAGTTAAATTTACAGTATTTATCTCATTCATAATTTTTTTTCAGGAATAAATGATTAAATTCGGTTTCTAATTGAACATTATGAGTCTTGTGCCTTACAACGGTCCCTGGACGCGCGCTGAAGCTGCCCATTTGCTTCGAAGAACCATTTTTGGACCAACCCACCAACAGATAGGTGCCATTGCAAATTTATCCATGCAGGATGCAGTAAATCAATTGCTTACTGTTGGAAACGTTAGCCCACCCCTTGCTTATGACGCGGGAGAAACGGTGGTTCCTCAAGGCCAAACGTGGGTGAATGCATTGTATCCCGCTAATCCCGTTAGTAATCAGTTGTGTGAAATGGCTCGGGTAAAATCCCTAACCGCTTGGTTGATGAAGAACATCAATTATCAATCAATGGACATAAGTCAAAAAATGTTGTTCTTTTGGCAAAATCATTTTGGTGTTGCGTTTTCCTCCGATGCAAGGGCTACGTATTCATACCTTGAATTATTAAGGACTCAAGGTTTGGGAAATGTTAAGCAGCTGGTGAAAGATGTAACCATTAATCCAGCAATGCTCATGTTCTTGAATGGCAATACCAACTCGGTTCAACATCCAAACGAAAATTATTCAAGGGAACTTTTGGAGCTTTTTACCATCGGTAAAAGCGATCAAATTGCACCGGGTGATTATTCAACGTATACGGAAATGGACGTCGCTGCTGGAGCAAAAATTTTAAGTGGTTATGTGGTTAACGGCCTACGAAGCTCCACGTTAACAGCGGCTCAAGCCCTTTTTGTTAGTTTTCTGCACGATAATTCAACCAAAACATTGTCCTATCATTTTGCGAATGCCTCCATAACAAATGGTGGAGCCAATGAATTTGCAAACTACATTGATGTCATTTTTCAACAACCCGAAGTTGCTACTTACCTCTGCACAAAACTCTACCGGTTTTTTGTTAATTATGAGCTTACGAATGAGGTAGAAACCAACATTATTCCGGGTATGGTACAAACGATGTTGGCGAATAACTACGACGTTTCGCCAGTACTCTTTGACTTGTTTACGAGTCAACATTTTTATGATGTAGCCTTGAGGGGGAGTATTGTTCGAAGTCCTTTGGAAAATGTATTCAGCCTATTTAACGCAACAGAATCTCAAATAAACGTAAACCTCGCAACGGATTATAACATTTATCTCAACATGTATTTTGCCGCAAGCAATATGGGACTTGATTTTATAAATCCTTCCAGCGTTGCAGGATGGGAAGCCTTTTATTTAGCACCAGCTTTCTCACGCCTATGGATAAATTCAACCACTATTAAATTCAGATTCGACCTCTCAACTGGACTTTTTGTTTTTGGAATTCCAATTAATGGTTACACCTTGAAAATAGATACTATTCCTTTCTTAAACAACTTAAGTTTACCCTCTAGTGCAGATGCCGTTATCAGTGATATTTGCGAACTCTTCATTCCTAAACCCGTCGATGCATCAACGCATTCGGATTTAGTGAATATTCTCACCAATAACCTGCCAACCTTTGAATGGACCCTACAATACAATGACTATTTAAATAATCCATCCAATCCCACCTTCGTAGATCCAGTTCGGTATCGTGTTCAGTTGGTTCTGGATCGCGTATTTAAAATGCCACAATCGCAAATGTTTTAATCGTTGCCTATGAAAAGAAGACGTTTTATACGAAATTTAGCCTTGGGTTCTGCCAGTTTACCTTTTGTGTCAAATGGTTTTGGAATGCAAGCGATTCGACAAAAGTTATTTAATTTTTCGACAGGAGCCGAGGATCGCGTTTTGGTGATGATTCGATTAAATGGAGGCAACGATGGATTAAATACCGTTGTGCCCATTGACCAATATGCTAATTTAATGATCCATCGGTCTGAAATCATACTACCCCAAAACCAGCTGTTAACGGTAACTCCAGAAGTTGGATTTCATCCACAGATGCAGGGTATGAAGGATTTATTTGATCAGGGCAAATTAAGTGTTGTTCAAAACGTTGGGTATCCCGATCAAAACCGTTCCCATTTTCGTTCTATGGATATTTGGACATCTGGTTCGTTGGACGTAAATGAAACAAGAGGTTGGTTAGGTCGCTACTTCGATTCTTATAATCCGACCTATCCATCAGGGTATCCGAACGCGTCCTACCCGGATCCCTTTGCCATCAGTATGGGGTCTGAGGTCACTGCTACGTGTCAAGGCATTGCAGCGAATTTTTCCCATGCGGTTTCGAATCCAAATAATGCCGTAAATTTATACCAAGGGGGCTTCTCTAACGATGGAAGTTATTACGGCAACCATGTAGAATTTGTGGGTACCATTATTGAGCAAACCAATAGTTTTGGACAGGTAATTCATTCAGCTGCCCAGGCGGGAAATAGCCTTTCTGCACTGTATGATCCCACAAATACATTGGCGACCCAACTGAAATATGTGGCTCAAATGATTTCTGGGGGGCTAAAAACCAAAGTTTATGTGCTTTCATTAGGTGGATTTGATACCCATGATAACCAAGCAGACGCAACCAATTTGCAGGCAGGAACCCATGCCGGTTTGTTGAAAAAAGTTTCCGATGCCATTGCCGCCTTTCAAGACGATTTACAACTCTTAGGATTAGAACAGCGCGTTGTTGGAATGACGTTTTCTGAATTTGGTCGACAAATTGAGTCCAATGCTAGTTTGGGTACGGATCATGGGGATGCGGCTCCACTATTTTTGTTCGGAACTTGTATCCAATCAGGAATCATCGGACCAAACCCGACCATCGCAAGTGCCTTACCTGATCAAGCCGGTATTCCAATGCAAGTTGATTTTCGCGATGTTTATGCTTCTTTGTTGCGGGATTGGTTTCAAGTGCCCTCCAATGAGGTACAACAATTGTTCTCCCACCAAGTACAGTTTTATTCTCTGGCGGGAACCTGTAACGTTGGCAATGAAGAAATACCAGTTGCTGAAGAAAAGATACTTATTTATCCCAATCCAACCCCAAGCAATATTTTTATTAAAGTCAACCTTGCAGAAGGTATGGCTACTGCGGAAGTACGCGATGTGAATGGCGCTACTGTTCGGCAAGTATTTAACCAACATTATTCCGATGGTCTGCATACCATTCCATGTGATTTAGAAGGTTTACCAGCAGGAACCTATTTTTTAACGGTTATAAATGCGGGGCGTACAAGGGTGGAAAAAGTGGTTAAAACCAAAAATTAGCGCAGGAGGTTTAAGGTCCCGGTAATTTGTTGTTTATCTTTTTTAGTTTTTGTTACAAACGTGATTTCCCATGTATATATCCCCTCCTGGGCTTGAAATGACTTTCCATAAACGCCATCCCATCCGATGGTATGATTGAATGATTCCCAAATCAATTCACCCCAACGATTGAAAATTTGAAGTTGGTATTCATAGGGATCAAAGCCACTTGTGAAAATTGGTTTCCATTCCTGGTTGAATTGGTCTTGGTCTGGTGTAAAGGTATTGGGTACATAATATATCAATGGTTCTTGGTACCCAATAAATTGGGTTACGGAATCTGTACATCCCGACAGCGACGTAGCAATAAGGGTAACAAAATATCCGGAGGTGGTATTGGTGAAGGTATGAGAACCCTCGGCTTGGTTACTTATGGTTCCATCCCCATATTGCCAAAAAAATGACGTTCCTCCCTGGCTCGTATTGTTAAAAGAAATGATTTCGGAGGGAGCCGAAAACTCACCAGGAACAAATGAAAAACTAGCGACTGGATCAGCCTCTACGCAAAGGTAATC
Source organism: uncultured Flavobacteriales bacterium (assembly GCA_903823565.1). Lineage (GTDB taxonomy): Bacteria > Bacteroidota > Bacteroidia > Flavobacteriales_D > Crocinitomicaceae > UBA952. The sequence continues at coordinate 41,343 of CAIJTF010000030.1, read as the reverse complement.
GTTAAAAATTGACGAAGCACTGCAGCCACTAATATCGACCTGTAACTCTACATCATAACATCCAACATTTGGTAAAGAATAGGAAACACTCGGTGTATTACCCGCGAATTGACCATTGATTTGCCACGTGTACGTTGCTCCTGGTAAGGTATCGGTGCTTAATATTCCTTGGAAAGGAGAACAACCAAGCAACTCACTGGCAGAAAACGTTACGCCTGGATTGTTCGAAACAGAGACATTAAGCGAAGCCGAGTCAGCGCATTGACCCTGATTTGGATTGAATACGTAGGTCGCGGCCCCTAACTGCTGCGTGTTGATCGCTAATGGATTCCAAACCCCGTTAATTCCATTGGTTGAAACCGGTGGTAGAATGGGGGCAGGTGTTAGTCCTAGGCAATATGGTCCCATTGAAATAAACGAAGGTTCGGTGAGTGGGGAAACGGTAACAATACAACTATCGGTAGCGGTGCATCCGTTCAAGGTTGCACTAATCACATACGAAGTGGATTGAAAGGTATTGGTTGTATTGTTTAATAATTGATTAATGTTCCCGCCACTTCCTTGGGACATACCGTTTAGATTCGGATTAGGCGTAGGAACATAGGAGAATGTTGCTCCTGCGGGCAGGGATGAAATGTTCTGGAAAAAATTGGTACCGCTACAAATGCTGTCGTAGGGGTTTACATTTATTTGAACGGTTGGATTAACGTTTATATTAACATAATCCAAAGATTGACATCCCGAATTATCAAGCCCATTCAAAATGGCAACAAAATTACCCGCATTGGGATACGTTACGGTATGGGTTCCGATTCCGGTAGCGAAGGTAGGACTTGCATTTTGCGTAAAATTCCAATTCAGGGTAGCGCAAAATTGAGAGGATGCTCCATTAAAATCAATGGAGTCTCCAACGCATATGCTTAAAGTGCTCGCTGTGATTTGAGGAGCAGGACCTGCGAAAGTTCCTCCATTGGGATTGTTGTTGTTAAAGGTTATGGTAAATCCTGTGTTGGCAGAAAAGTTATTTACCAACATGGCGTAACTTGTTCCCGGAGTCATGGTTACGCTTTGAATATAGGCGTTATATCCAGCCTGACACCCAGGCCATTCGTTTTGATCGATTTCATTTAAACCCATACCTGTAGAACCCGTCGCATTTAAACAGGAACTGGAACAACATCGAATGGGGGTTCGTGGACCACATGGGTTTGCAGAATTTAGCTGATAAAAGATAAAGTCAATGTCGTCCATGGGGTTTACTGGGGTAATATCAAAAGTAAGGGGTCCCCCGGTTGCACACGTCCAAAAGAACCAAGAAGAATTAGACTCATCAGGTCCAGGCATATCCAAACACGTTCCTGGTTCTGGTTCGTCATTGTTAGCTCCACCACCCCCTAAGGTCGCGACACTTACAGGATTTTGATTGCAAAGAAAAGCCGCACCACCACAATCTGCACCTGGGTTGGTCGTAGGGGTGTAACTGTTAATGCATAGTTCAAAACTACCTTCGTTTGCAGGCGGGGTAACAATACGAATATAATAGGTGTTTCCAGGTACTAATGCCCCTTCATAAAGTTGAGTTGTTCCGGATCCAGGTGTACCGTTGCTACAGTTTAATTCATTGATAAGTCCGCCACAAATACCGTCGTAAAGGGCAATGCGCGGTTGGTTCATGGTGCCGCCACCTCCTGTTCCGCTGGCAGAAATTAAAACGTCTGTACCTAACGCAGTAAATGAGAACCATACATCTTCCGTGGCGTTCCCAGCCCAACACGAGGCAATACCGTAAGCACTAGGGGTTGACCCGGCGTTGGTAAAAAAAGCATTTCCTGAACAATAGTTTAAAACGTTGTTTATCGGGGTTGCCGTTGCGCAATCATCCCCCTGGGCAAAGAGTCCCAAAGAAAGCAATAGTAAGCATGCGTAGGTTAGTAGGTTTCGCATCGGTTCAGAAGACGAAAGATACAAAATTACGTTGTCTTAGCGCGACTAACCCATTAATTTTTAATGGCTTCCACCCTTTTTTGACGCTGCATAGGATTTTCTTTCGAGGGATTTTGCTTGTATAATTGATATCGAGAAGGTTGTACCTTTTCTGGCCACGTGTTATTATTTAAGTCAACATCAGCCGTTTCCAAAAAGGGATCTAATCTTATTTCTTTAACCGGTTTGTCAAAAATGAAAACTTTGGAAACGTTGTCCTCGAACTGGCGCCATATTTCTACCGGTATTCTTACAATTTCTGAACTGTCATCCACAAACGTAAAGTGAAGAATTAGAGGCATTACCATTCCTCCTATATTTTCGAAATGTACTTCGTAAAAATGCTTTCCAGCCTTCAGTAATTCAAGGTCTTTGGCGCTCGTTTTTTGTTTAAACTCTTCGTATTCTTTTTGGTCTAGGGCATCCACTAAATAAACATTTTGTTTCGCGTAAAAATCATCGATGGATGCATCCCTTTCATTGACGGTGCTCGAAAGTTGGGTTAGGTTTCTTGATTCACCAATGTGAATATCCTTTTGGGCATCCTTTTGGGATAGAAAAGCTTTTTCAATGGAAGGATCTTGAGTGTTTAGTTGAAACCATTTCACCTCCTTTATGGCAATATCTACAGGATCAGTTCCATAAAACCAACCCCTCCAAAACCAATCTAAATCAACCGCTGAAGCATCTTCCATGGTTCTGAAAAAATCTGCAGGACTGGGATGTTTAAGTTTCCATCGCTCACAGTACGTTTTGAAGGCATAATCAAATAATTCTCTTCCCATAATGGTTTCCCTGAGGATATTGAGTCCAGTAGCTGGTTTCCCGTAGGCATTATTACCAAATTGAAAAATAGATTCTGAATTGGTCATGATGGGAGAAATAAATTTCTGGTCACCTCGCATGTAGTCTGCAATCATGTGGGCAGGACCTCGTCGAGAGGGGTAACCCCGTTCCCATTCTTGCTCTGTTAGGTATTGAACAAAGGTGTTTAAGCCCTCGTCCATCCATGTCCATTGCCGCTCATCGGAATTGATGATCATGGGAAAAAAGTTGTGACCAACCTCGTGGATAATTACGCCCCACATACCGTATTTCTCCCCTTCAGAATAGGTTCCGTCTTCCTCCGGACGTCCACCATTAAAACAAATCATTGGATATTCCATCCCAATCCATTTTGAATGGACAGAAATCGCAACAGGATAAGGGTAATCAACGGTATACTTCGAGTATGTTTTTATGGTATGTGCTACCAATTTGGTACTGTAACGTTCCCACAACGGATTTCCTTCTTTCGGGTAAAAAGACATACAAAGCACGGATTTCCCACCTACAGAGACGTTTTGCGCATCCCAAATAAATTTTCTAGAACTTGCAAAGGCAAAATCGCGAACATTTGTGGCTTTGAATCGCCAGGTTTTTGTGGTAGTCTTTTTTTCTTTTTCTGCCGCTTCAGCTTCTGTTTGGGTAACTACCATTAGGGGAATATCTGATTTTCTGGCTTCCTCAAGCCGCTTGCGCTGAACGGCATTTAAAACATCAGTACTGTTTTGTAATTCGCCAGTGGCAGCGATGATATGGTCCGATGGAACGGTTATGCTCACCTCATAATTGCCAAAGGGTAGAGTGAATTCACCACGTCCTAAAAATTGCTTGTTTTGCCACCCCGTAAAATCGCTGTAAACGCACATTCGTGGAAAAAACTGAGCTAGGGTATACAAGTAGTTTTGATCCTTTTCGAAATACTCATAACCTGATCGCCCCCCAACAGCCATCCGATCGTTAATGTTATACCACCATTTTACGGTAAAACTAATGCTAGATTTGGGCGCCAAAGGAGATGCTAAATCAATGCGAAGCATGGTTTTGTTGATAAAGTACTTCATGGGTTGGCCTGAGGTACTGGTAATGCTCTCAACTTTAAATCCACCATCGTAATGAAAAAACCGTTTATGAATATCACCAATCGATTTAAAATCTTCCATTTTTTCAACCTCAATTAATTTGGTATCAGAATGTTCATCGTAAATGTTTTGGTCCAATTGCAACCAAAGGTAGGGGAGAGGATCGGGTGAATTGTTCGTGTACGTGATGGTTTCAATTCCACTTAGCTTTTGGTTTTTATCGTCTAGAACGAGGTTCATCTTGTAATCGGCTTTTTGCTGAAAATACGCATGGCCTGGAGCTCCCGCTGCATTTCGATATTCGTTCGGTGTTGGTAGTTCAACGTCCAATTGAGCGAATTTTTTTTGAGCAGAAAGGCTAAAAAGGGAAAATAAACCCAAGACAGAAAGGTAAACTTTTATCATAGTAATTTTGGTATTTCTTTACGTAAATCGTTTAAAAGAAAGGTTACAGCGCATTGCTTTCCATTGCTTAAATACGTCACTTTATTTTGTTGATCGGGAAAGTACGTAGTTAAAAGCGGAAAACTGAGGCTGAGGCTTTCGACCATTGGTGTGGGTTCAGAGCTAAGGAAGACGAGGAGCTCACCTTGGTGGTTGGTTTCAAATGCTTCCAGTGTAAAATAAACTTCTTGGGTACCATTCCAAAGGGTGAAACCAGTCAAAAGGATCATTTCGATTTCCCTCCGAAGCAAGGAGTCCTTCAGTATTTGGTCTATCGAATAGTCTTTTTGATGTTTTTTTGAGGTAATGTATGCCAAATCATGGGCGGTAACTTTTAAGGTAGCTTCGAAGCGTGTAGCTGTTGAATTGTATTCTAATTCCAAAAAGGCAAGATGGTATTCATGCGGCCTTACAGCATAGCCAAATGCCGGTAGAAAAAGGATAAATAATAAAGGCTTCATTTAGGGGTTAAAAGTACTATATTTGATCGAATGAAACAACGATTTATTCTTCACATTTCTGCAGTCGTTCTTTTCTTTTTCTCGTTAGATTCTTGTTCGCTACACGATAAAAAATGGATGATTCGGGAAGGGGATTTGCTCTTTCAGGATTTAGACTGCGGTCCTCTCTGCGATGCCATTGAGGCCGTTACGGTAGGTGCAAAGGGGAACAAATATTCGCATTGTGCCCTTGCGATAGGAAAAAACGACTCCCTTAAAGTAATTGAAGCGATTGGTTCTGCGGTAACGGTTACCGATTTAAACGCTTTTTTAGGGCGTTGTACCTTAACTTCTGTGGGGCGTTTGAAAGGAAAAAACAGAAAACTGGTAACAAAGGCAATAACCTTCTCATGGAACCAGATTGGAACGCCGTATGATGATGTTTTTGAAATGAACAATGGGAGGTATTATTGTAGCGAACTAATCTATGATGCCTTCGCCTATGCAAATTCAAATAAGCCATTCTTTGTTCTTGAACCTATGACCTTTAATGACCCGGTTGATCGAAAACCGTTCCCTGCATGGCAAACGTATTTTAAGGATTTAAAGGTTCCCATACCTGAAAGGCATTGGGGGATTAATCCGGGATTGATTTCGCGAAGCAAACACATTCGGTTATTGCGGTCTAGAGGCAGAGATCAATAGGCATACTGTTACTTTTTTTTCAATAGTCGTTTACTTCGCTGTTGAATTGCTTACCTTTATTTTTTTTTACTAACCTTTTAATGAAATACTCCCTTTTTGCTTTTTTGTTTTTATTGAGTTTGCCAATTTTTGGTCAAAAAGGCATTAAGTTCAATACAGCTTCGACGTTGGAAGAATTGAAAATAAAAGCAAAGAAGGAGAATAAATTAATCTTTATTGATGTGTATACCACTTGGTGTGGTCCTTGTCAATACTTATCGAAAGAGGTTTTTACAGACTCTAAAGTTGCAAGCTACTTTAACGAACATTTTATCAATGCAAAAGTAGATGCTGAGGACGAAGAGGAAGGGACGAAAATAGCAGAAATGTATGGGGTTCAATGTTATCCAAATTTACTTTTTATTGATGCAACCGGTAAGCTGGTACATCGGTTTGCAGGTGCTGATGGAACAACGGAAGATTTTATCGAATTAGGTAGAACAGCCTATGATCCCCAGCGTCGATTTGAAGCATTAGAGGCTAATTATCGAAGAGACCCTAAAGTTAAATCTAACGCATTAGCCTATTTAACTGCTGCCGTCAAGAGTTGTGTAGATGTTCAATTGGCATTGAATGACTACTTAAAAAATGCCGATTACCTCGATGCGGAAAATTGGCTGCTAATTCAGGAATCAATCAACGATTTTGATCATCCAATTACCCAATATGTTATTGAACATTTAAAAGATTTTGAGGAAAAATTTCCGGAGGACATTGGTTCTTTTATTTATAACAACATAGAGGCGAAGGCTAGCGAAATTCTTTATGCGGAGCATTTTGATTCCTCAGCGTACCACGCCTTTTTGGAGCAAGTAAAGCGTATTGATTTGAAGGAAATTAGGGATCTAGTACTTTTTTTGTCAATTGAGGAATATAAACAACAAGAGCATTGGGAGGATTTAGTGGTATTTCTTTCAAGAAATAAACAAACCTTACGTGACGAAGATATACTGAATTTATCCTACGAAATTGTAAAGAATATTGATCATTCGGGATGTTTATCCTTGGCCCAAATTTGGATGGAAGAGCTGGGTAAAGGAGTGGATGGTAATACGTGGCAGGTACAATATGTGCTTGCATTGGTATATCAAAAACAAGAAAAGGTTAAGGAGGCAATTCAGGTTGCAGAGCATGCTCTTGAAATCGCTACCAGTGAAAAAGCTTCAGAACTGTGTCAAGCATTATTAAAAGAACTCAAAAACCGTAAACAATAACTAAAAAAATACCTATGTATAAATGGTCAATTCTGGGTGGCATTCTTATTGTTTCGTTTGCACTCAAAACAATAGCGCAAAAACAAATTGTAGATACAACAATATTAACGTCCAAGGCGATTTGGATGGAGTCCAATTTAGCGGTAGATGTTTTCAGAAATGGCGACAAGATTCCTCAGGCGCAATCGGACGAAGCTTGGCAAGAGGCTGGTTTTAATGAGCAGCCCGCCTGGTGTTACTATTCTAGCGATAATGGACGTCCCGAAAAAGGTGCAGGGAAGTTGTACAATCGCTTTGCATTGTCTGACCCAAGGGGGTTAGCTCCATTGGGTTGGCATATAGCCAAAACTGAAGAATGGTTGGCATTGGAAAAGAAAAATATTGAAAGAGCCAAGGCCCTTGATTTTCTTTTATCTCCGGAGGAGGTCTCGAAGGTGGATATTACAAAAGCCACTCATTTTGGTCTGTACGGATGGCGTGATGTTGGTTTTGGGGGTTGGGGTAATTCTGTTACTTTTTGGATGCAGGAGGAGGATCCTCAAGCGATGTTGGAATCCGTTCCAACCGTCTCCTTCTCTCGTGAAGAAAATGAAGCTCCAAGTACCTTTGATTACTCCTCTACGTCTTGGATAATGGGACACTACGTCCGCTGTGTAAAGGATTAATTATGGACAAATTCAAAAGTTAATTGTACTTTTGAATTTAAATGAGACGTCTGCTTTTTTTACGTGGAAAACTTAAAGGTTTTTTCTTCTTACTTCACGGACATCGATTCTTTTCATCCCATTTGTTCTCGTTTGTAGGTTCAATGTCGGCGTTGTCAAAGTGGATTCAACAGCATAAAAAGTTAGGGCACAATGATTTTTATTCGTTTAAGTTTGACTATGCTCGGAGGGAACAATTATTCGAACATGTTATCAAACAAGAGGGATTGGATGCAGCCATTGATTATTTAGAATTCGGCGTATCCAAGGGCGATTCTTTTCGTTGGTGGACCTCACGTGTAAAAGATCCTAATGCGCGTTTTTATGGGTTTGATACATTCACTGGCTTGCCTGAAGATTGGGGGCCATTCAAAAAAGGCGATATGAGTTCAGGAGATGCTTTACCTGAAATTCAAGACGATAGGTTCACGTTTTACCAAGGATTGTTTCAACAAACCCTACTTCCTTTTCTTTCAACCTTTGATGCGTCTCGTAAAAAAGTCATACACATGGATGCGGATCTGTATACGGCTACGTTATATGTGTTGACATTAATAACCCCATACCTAAAGGAGGGGGATGTTATTTTTTTCGACGAGTTTAATGTTCCGCAACATGAGTTTAAAGCCTTTTCGGAATGGGTTGCCTCTTTTTACATCACGTACGAGGTTTTGGGGGCGGTGAACAACTATTATCAAGTAGCGATTAGAATTGCTAAATCATAAAAAAAGCCCCCCTATTGCTAGAGAGGCTTTTAAACAAACAACAACAACTAAACATCCCTTCGCATTAGCGAAGAAATACCTTTCTACCGGTGGGTAGTTGTTCGTCAGCTGAAGAAACATGGTTTCTCCGCATAAGAGGTCGAAGCCTTAATGCTTCTTGTTGAGCAATGGTTCTTAGGGTAGTGTTCTTTGTTAATGTAATAGATTCTTTTTCCTTCGACCGAATCCGCTTGGGGTCCAGGTAGATGAGCTCTCCCTTTTTTAGGGCTTCAACTGCGTCGGTAGTTTCATTATATCGGTGCAATTGATGAAGGGTTATACCAGTTCGCTTGGAGATTTTATAGTAGGTATCACCCTCTGCGGCTACAATATATCGAACCCTGTTTTTGTGATTAAGTACTTCGTTGACAATAGGTTTGGTATTGGGCCTTTTCGCATGGTCATCAGATTCTTTTGCTATACTACCTTCGCTTACAGGAAATTTACCTTCATCAAGTTTGAAAAGTTCGTTTTTTTCAATCAGATTAATGAGTAATTCAGCGTATGAGGGGTTGGTCGCATATCCAGCCGCTTGTAGCCCTTTCGCCCATCCTTTATAGTCTTTCGGATTTAAGGTAAACAAAGATGCATAACGCTTATTTTTTTGCAGAAACAATGAGTGATCCTCGAATGATTCTCGACCAGAAGGGTATACTCTAAAACACTCTTGGGATGCATCGTCATCCGCATACGTTTTTTCACCCGTCCATGAAGCGTGGCATTTGATGCCAAAATGATTGTTGGATTTTTTGGTCAACCAGGATTCTCCATAGTTTGATTCGAGCATTCCTTGAGCCATGGTGATGCTTGCAGGTATCTTGTATTTTTCCATTTGCTCTATGGCAATTTCCTGGTAGGTGATTAGATACCTTCCGGTCTTTGGATCGATGGTTCCCGCCACCGCTATACGCAGTCCTGTTATAAAAAGTAAAAAAAATAATCGGTTCATACCATGAGCAAACAAGGTTCCTTACGTTTTGTCTGTTTTTAGGTTTCAAAAATCACCTTTTCATAAAGCGTAAATGTCAAAATGACACAATATAGTTTGATTAAAAGACAAAATGACACTAAAAAGTGGGTGGTTTATGTTTTGAGGTGAGCGGAACAAAAAAAATGGATATTTCAAAACTCACCATTCGGTCTCAGCAAGCAATTGAGAAGGCTCAAGAAATTGCTCAAGAAAACCAACATCAAGTCTTGGAATCAGGGCATTTAATGCTAGGATTACTTGCTGTGGATAAAGATCTAATTCCGGCCTTGTTGGAGAAACAAGGGGTACAAGTCGCTCGCTTACAGGCTGCTGTAAGTGCTTCCGTTAATGCCTTTCCCAACGTTCACGGTGGGGAATTACATCTTTCAAATGCCCTTAATGCGGTACTCAACAAAGCCCTTGCAGATTTGAATTCGTGGGGCGATAGTTATTTGGCGGTTGATGCACTGTTTTATTATTTATGTCAAGCAAACGACACCTTAGCGCGTATTGTGAAAGATGCTGGTATTAATATGTCTACGCTTAAGAAAAATATTATGGAAATGAGAAAAGGAGAAAAAGTACAAAGTTCAAGTCAAGAGAATACGTATCAATCGCTTGAGAAATATGCGAAGAACTTGAATGAAATGGCTACCAAGGGGAAACTTGATCCCGTAATTGGTCGCGATGAAGAAATTCGCCGGGTATTGCAGATTTTAACGCGTCGAACAAAAAACAACCCCATTTTGATTGGCGAACCAGGGGTAGGTAAAACGGCTATCGCTGAAGGCCTTGCACACCGAATTATTAGCGGCGATGTCCCCGAGAATTTAAAAACAAAAGTGGTCTATTCACTCGACATGGGAGCCTTAATTGCTGGCGCTAAATACAAAGGGGAATTCGAAGAACGCTTGAAGGCAGTAGTAAAGGAAGTAATCAATTCGGACGGGGAGATTATTTTGTTTATCGATGAAATTCATACGCTGGTAGGTGCAGGTGGAGGAGAAGGGGCTATGGATGCGGCCAATATTTTGAAACCTGCTCTAGCGCGTGGAGAATTACGTGCTGTCGGTGCTACTACCTTAAATGAATATCAAAAATACTTTGAAAAAGACAAAGCCTTGGTACGCCGCTTTCAAACCGTGCTTGTGGATGAACCCGATACCGAAGATGCTATTGCCATCTTGCGTGGAATCAAAGAAAAATACGAGAATCACCACAAGGTAATCATCAAAGATGCTGCGATTATCGCCGCAGTGGAATTGTCACAACGCTATATTTCTGATCGCCACCTGCCTGATAAAGCCATCGACTTAATCGATGAGGCCGCCTCAAAGCTTCGGATGGAAATCAATTCCAAGCCGGAAGAGTTGGATGAAATTGAGCGAAAAATTATGCAACTCGAAATTGAGCGCGAAGCACTAAAGCGCGAAAATAATTCAACGAAATTGGAAGCCGTTGAAAAAGACCTGGCTAATTTTAATGAAAAACGACAAGGGTTAACGTCTAAGTGGCGGACGGAAAAGCAAATACTCGAATCCATTCAACATTCAAAGGAGGAGATAGAATCGCTCAAATACGAAGCAGAAGCCGCAGAGCGGTCTGGAGATTATGGTAAAGTAGCGGAGATACGCTATGGTAGAATTCAAGAGGCAGAACGCAAATTAGAAGCTTCAAAGCAGACCCTCACGGAAATACAGTCCGAATCCAAGATGATAAAAGAGGAGGTGGATACCGAGGAAATTGCCGAAGTGGTTTCCAAATGGACCGGAATTCCTATCCAGAAAATGGTGGAAAGTGAGGTCAGTAAATTGCTTCGATTAGAAGATGAACTAAAGAAACGCGTGATTGGACAAGAAGAAGCCATTGAAGCCTTGTCGGATGCCGTACGAAGGGCTCGGGCCGGTTTGCAAGATGCGCGCCGTCCGATTGGTTCGTTCATATTTCTTGGTACTACCGGAGTTGGTAAAACCGAATTGGCCAAAGCCTTGGCGGAGTTTTTATTCAACGATGAAAATGCCATGACCCGTATCGACATGAGCGAATACCAGGAGAAACATAGCGTAAGTCGATTGGTAGGTGCGCCTCCAGGATACGTCGGATATGATGAGGGAGGACAACTTACAGAAGCCGTACGAAGGAGACCATACTCTATAATTTTGCTGGATGAAATAGAAAAAGCGCACCCGGATGTGTTTAATGTTTTGCTCCAAGTGCTAGACGATGGGCGCTTGACCGACAATAAAGGGAGATTGGTCAATTTTAAAAATACGATCATCATCATGACTTCCAACATGGGATCCCAAATCTTGCATGAAGCATTTGAAGCGGCCGAAGAATCGAATTACTTAAAAATTGCAGAGAAGGCTAAAAGTGAAGTGATGGAATTGTTGAAGCATACGATTCGCCCAGAATTCTTAAACCGCATCGATGAAACGCTATTATTCTTGCCCTTAACACGATCCAATGTCAAAGACATTGTACAAATTCAATTGGATAATTTAAAAAATCAGTTGAAGGAAAAAGGAATCAAGTTGTTTGTAGCGCCCGATGCCTTCGATTACATCGTTGAATTAGGATACGACCCCTTCTTTGGCGCACGTCCAGTGAAACGAGTGATTCAGAAGGAAGTATTGAATAGCCTATCGAAGGCCTTGCTCGCTAAAACGGTGGACATGAATCAAACGGTGGTAATGGATATGTTCGAAGGACAAATCGTGTTTAGAAAGCCGGTCTTGGCAGAAGAAGAAATTGCGCAGTTCTGATTCCTAACCCTGTTTTACGGGATTTTAAATCCCGTAAAACAGGGCACAAAAAAAGCGGCCGAGGCCGCTTTTCGTATAAAACGCTAATCTTAGTATCGGTAATGATCGGTTTTAAATGGACCTTTCACATCAACGCCAATGTATTCCGCTTGTTCAGAAGATAATTCTTCCAATTCTACCCCAATTTTGGACAAATGTAGGCGTGCTACTTTCTCATCCAAATGCTTAGGCAAGGTATATACATCATTTTCGTACTTGTTTGAATGGTGCCATAGTTCCAATTGCGCCAAGGTTTGGTTCGTAAATGAATTCGACATCACAAACGATGGGTGACCAGTAGCACAACCTAAGTTCACCAAACGTCCTTCAGCTAGAACAATGATGTCATTTCCATTCACATTGTACAAATCTACCTGTGGCTTAATTTCCATTTTCGTTGAGCCATACTTGCTGTTCAACCAAGCCATATCAATCTCGTTGTCGAAGTGACCGATGTTACATACGATCGCCTTGTCTTTCATTGATTCGAAGTGTTTACCAGTTACAATGGATTTATTTCCGGTCGCGGTTACAATGATATCCGCTAATCCGATTACTGTATCCAAGCGCTTTACTTCGAATCCATCCATAGCCGCTTGAAGTGCACAAATCGGATCGATTTCAGTCACAATTACACGAGCACCTGAACCTTGCAACGACGCCGCAGAACCTTTACCCACATCGCCGTATCCGCAAACGACGGCTACCTTACCCGCCATCATCACGTCCGTAGCACGACGTATCGCATCCACTAAGGATTCTTTACATCCGTATTTGTTGTCGAATTTCGACTTCGTAACCGAATCATTCACATTGATTGCCGGCATAACCAAGGTTCCATTTTTCTTACGCTCGTACAAGCGGTGAACACCGGTAGTGGTTTCTTCGGATAATCCTTTGATTGCTGCAGTTAATTCTGGATAACGATCGAATACCATGTTGGTTAAGTCTCCTCCGTCATCCAAAATCATGTTCAAGGGTTGACCGCCTTCGAATGCAAATAAGGTTTGCTCGATGCACCAGTCAAATTCTTCTTCGTTCATTCCTTTCCATGCAAAAACAGGAATTCCTGCTGCGGCAATCGCTGCGGCTGCGTGATCTTGCGTGGAGAAAATGTTACAAGACGACCAAGTTACTTCAGCACCCAATTCTACCAAGGTTTCAATCAAAACCGCTGTTTGGATGGTCATGTGTAAGCATCCCGCGATTCGTGCACCACTCAAAGGCTTGGATGCACCGTATTCCGCACGCAACGCCATTAAACCTGGCATTTCAGCTTCTGCTAGTTTTATTTCTTTACGTCCCCATTCGGCAAGCGTAATGTCTTTAACTTTATAGTTAAGTTTTTCTGTGGTATTATTCATTTTATAAATTTTCAGAACAAAAATAGTGATAAAACAAGGAATTCTGAATTAAATACCTAATTCCTTTAATTGGTGTTTTAAGGCTTGAATAAAAAGCGGGTGGTCGTTGTTGCTGGGAACTAAATCCACCGTTTCGCCTCCGTGTTCCTCAAATATCTCTTGGTATTCGCTTCCAATTTCAATCAAGGTTTCGAGGCAATCCGCCACAAAAGCGGGACTAAAAACCAATAAGCGTTTGGCTCCTTTTTTAGCGTGTTCTTCCACGATTTTATCCGAGAAGGGTTCAAGCCATTTTTTGTCGAGGCGCGATTGAAAACAAACCGTGTATTGGTCTTCTTTAAGTCCAAGTTTTTCCACAATAAGCCGGGTTGTGGCATAACACGTAGCCTTGTAGCATAGTTTATTCTTATCGTTAAGTTCCGTTTCACAGGGTTGATCCCCGCACAAATCGGTTCCTTCATAGACTTTGTCCACTTGGCGTTCGGGCAAGCCGTGGTAGGAGAATAAAATATGGTCGTAGGATTTCAGGTCAAAGGCCTTTGTATTTTCAACGATGTTCTCAATGTAGAGTGGATTGTTGTAAAACTGACCAGCAGCGACTACTTCAGGTATAACCCACCAGGAGGATATGATACGCATGGCTTTTTCCAGGGCAGAACCAGAGGATGCACTTGCGTATTGCGGGAACAACGGGAATAGAACAATGCGGTCGTAATTGGCTAAACGGATGCGTTCAAGGACCGTATCCAAGGAAGGGTTTTGATAGCGCATGGCAAATTCTACCGTTATTTCGTCTGGATTGTATTCCGCTTGTAGTAATTTACTTACGCTTTGAGTGTAGGTTAACAACGGAGAAATACCATTTCCAAGCTCCCATAACTCTTTATAAATCTTGGCGGATTTGGGGGCACGAAAGGGAACGATAATGCCGTTCACCAGAATTTTACGCGCCAACCACGGAATATCAATCACACGAGGGTCATTGAGAAACTCGGAGAGGTAACGACGTACATCAGAGGTTTTTGGGCTATCGGGCGTACCAAGTTGAATAAGGAGTACACAGGTCTTTTTCATGGGTTTGAAACAATTCGCAGTTTGGAAAGTTCAAAGGTAGGGAAAACCCATGATTCCTTCAGAACTTCTTACTTTTGTACCATGACCAATCCATCGCGCATTTTTGACCTTCAAAGCGAAGCGGATTTCCGTTCCTTGGCGGTGGAAGTGGCGCGCTTTCAATTGGAAAATTGTGCTATTTACCGCGACTTTGCTCGGCTCATGAAGGTGGAAGAAATCAATGCCTTAGCGGATATTCCATTTCTGCCCATTCGTTTTTTTAAAGAGGTAGAGGTGGTTTCTACGCCAGTTTCTTCTAATTCTTTGGTTTTCTTGAGCAGCGGTACGGGTGAGCAGGGCATGAGTAAACACATTGTGACCGATCCAAGCCTCTATCAACAAAGTTATTCCCTTGGTTTCCAGCAATATTTCGGGAATCCCAAAGATTGGGTGATTTTGGCCTTGTTACCCAATTATCTTGTACAAGGAAATTCAGGGTTGGTGAATATGGTGGAGGGGCTGATTGCACAAAGTGCCGATCCTTTGTCGGGATTTGTCTTGAACGAAATGGAACACATTCATGCACGCTACCTGGCCGCTTTGGCATCCGGAAGGAAATGCATGTTGTTTGGAGTATCTTATGCCTTATTAGACTTAGCCGAGCAAGGCAAAGATTTTTCGCACGCGGTAGTGGTTGAAACCGGAGGAATGAAAGGTCGAAGGCAAGAGCTTACGAAACCCGAATTGCACGAAGCCTTGAAGCAGGGCTTGAACACATCCGAGATTCATTCCGAATACGGCATGACCGAACTCTTATCGCAAGGGTATTGCGGACCGGATTTAATATTCCGTACGCCGTCATGGATGCGGGTCGTGTTACGCGACGTGAGTGATCCTCTTGCGCTTGTGCCCGAGGGCCAGCGTGGAGCGATCAACATCATTGATTTAGCGAACCTCAACAGCTGTAGTTTCATTGCCACCGACGATTTGGGTAAAATCGTACCGGGAGGTTTCCTGCTCGAAGGCCGCGTTAATCATGCCGACGTCCGTGGCTGTAACCAGATGGTGGGGTAGTGAATTACCATTTATAAAACCATAACCGATTATTTCCTCCCCCTTTGAAGGGGGATTGAGGTCTGATGACTCTAACTAGTATAATTACTACCCGTGCAATTTCAAAGTCACTACCCGTGCAATTTCAAAGTCAATACCCGTGTAATTTCAAAGTTGCTACCCATGTAATTTCAAAGTAAGTACCCGTGTAATTTCAAAATTAGTTGTATATTTGTTTAATAATTACAAGGGTTATGGACAGAATTCGAATTATTAAAAAATCAATGGATATTTATCTTAAAAAATATCCCGTTCTTGTACTTACCGGACCTCGTCAGTCAGGTAAAACTACCTTTCTGAAAAATCAGTTTCCTGACTATACGTATGTGAATTTAGAGAATTTAGATTTCAGGAGATATGCAATGAATGACCCGAATGCGTTTTTAACAGAATTTCAAGGAAAGGTGATTTTAGATGAAGTGCAACGTGTGCCTGAATTATTCTCTTATATTCAAACAAAGGTTGATCAGGATCGCATCATGGGGCAATACATTCTTTCGGGTTCACAGAACTTTCATTTAATGCGCAGCATCACCCAGAGTCTAGCTGGCCGAGTGGCTTTGTTTAAGTTGTTGCCTTTTGATCAAGAAGAAATGCATGGTGCTGGGTGGCTAAATGCCGATTATTCAGTCAATTTACAACGCGGGTTTTATCCAGCCTTGTATGATCGTGACATTCCCTCTAAGGTGTTTTATTCGAATTACTTGCAAACCTATGTAGAACGTGATTTATCAGAATTGATTCATGTTAAGGACCTCAAGCAATTCAGAAATTTCATTGGGCTTTGTGCTGCAAGGGCAGGGCAATTGCTTAATTTGAATTCGTTGGCCAATGAATGCGGTATTTCTCAACCCACTGCAAAATCTTGGATTTCTGTCTTGGAGACAAGCTATATCGTTTATCAGCTTCAACCCTTGCATTCCAATTTTAATAAGCGCATCACAAAAAGTGCTAAGCTCTATTTTTACGATACGGGATTGCTTTGTTTTTTGCTTAAAATCAACGACTCGGCCAGTGTGAAAACGAGCAACTATAAGGGATCGCTTTTTGAGAATTTTATCATTAATGAATATTTAAAGCAGAATTATCACAACAACCTGATGCATGATTTCTGGTTTTGGAGGGATGCGGTTGGTCATGAAGTGGATTTAATTTGGCAAGATTCTGATAAACTTAATGTGGTTGAAATAAAAGCCAGTGAAACCATTATGCCCAATTTGTTTAATGGCTTGGCCTACTTTGATAAATTGGCTTCAGCGCAGATAGCGAGTAAAACACTCGTACATACAGGAACCTTTAATCAACAACGAACGGTTGCTCGAGTGCAAAGCTGGAATAATTTTCAAGATCGCTACAGGGAAGGGTAGAATTTATTGTACACTACCAAGGTTTTTATGAAGCTTTGTCCTTTCATGGTGCATTAATAAAATATCTTCGCTGCATGTTGAAGAAAAAAAAGCATCGTTTCGTACGGTTCATTTACATTTAAGGTAAGAAAAAGTGGGAATCCTCCGCTCGTTTTTTACTTTTGTCAACGGGATTCGCTATTCGCTGTCCTTAATGATGTGTATAATGAAAGAGGTTAAATACATATTAGCATGGCTTATTGGTATTAATACCTTGCTCATAGACGCTCAAACCCTCTCGGGAAATTTCGCATCCATGGCAGGCGAATGGGTGCGATTTGGTACCTTCCAAGGGATTCAATCGCCTGTATTGGATAGTGCTAGAATCGATGTAAACGGAGCATTTTCCTTTACCTTCAAGACCGATAAACCTGCCATTGGATATTTGGTTACCGCAGAGAATAAACCGTATTTTCTAATTCTAGATAAAAACGAGAAAATTCAGTTGAAAGGGGAAAGGTTAACCCTTACCGAAGGCGTAACCGTGCTTGAGGGCCGACAGAATCAAGCCTTTGGTATTTATGCTGCCGAGCACCCCCGTAGGGAACAAGCCTTAAGTGCTTGGGGATTCTTGGAGAAGATTTATTCCCGAGATTCTTTGTTTTCCGTTCAAAAGACTCCATCCGTGGCCATTCAAACTGAAAAAGCGAGGATTGCACGAGAAGATCAGGATTTTATTGCCAAGCTTCCTTTCGAATGGTATCTTCGATGGTATCTTCCCATCCGTAGATTAGTAAGCGATGTATCTACCATAGCACAGTATCGCACAGAAGAAATTCCGAAAACCATTTCTACGTTTCGAAAGATGGACTATTGTGATGAGCGACTTTTCCGCAGTGGATTATTAAAGGACGCTATTGAAAGCCATTTTTGGCTTTTGGAGAATTCTGGGGGCTCGTTAGATATTGTGTATCGAGAAATGAAAATTTCCATCGATTCTATGCTATTGCATCTTGTTAAAAACGAGTCCCGATTAAACGAGGTAACGGATTACCTTTTCGATCTGCTAGAGCGGCATTCTTTGTTTCAAGCTTCTGAATATTTAGCCCTGAAGGTATTAAACGAAAGCAGTTGTACCCTTAATTCGGATTTAGCCAAGCAATTGGAAACGTATCGGGCCATGAAAAAAGGGAACATTGCGCCGGATATTGAATTCAAGGTTAACGTGAGGAATTCTCAGACCAACATTAAGAAACTATCTGATATTAAAAGTAAATATACTCTAGTTGTTTTTGGTGCTGGGTGGTGCGAAACCTGCAAGGATGAATTGCCAAAAATTTCGAATTTATATCCGAAATGGAAAGCCAAAGGGCTAGAAGTCGTCTTTATCTCCTTAGACGAAACCAAAGAGGCCTTTGAACGGTTTTCTCAACCGTTTCCATTTATTTCGTACTGCGATTATGGAAAATGGAACGGCCCTGTTGTTACGTCCTACTTCGTTTTTGGTACGCCAACCCTTTTTCTGTTGGACGCGAAGCGGGAAATCGTTTTACGGCCAGTTTCTGTTACTCAGATGGATACTTGGGTGGATTGGTATTTGAAATAGGGAAACGCAGCAAGTTCTTTAAGCATGTTTGCCCAGGCGCCTCATTTTATATCGCTTGATTCTACGGTTCACCTTTTCCCAAAACGAAAGGCTATCATCGATAGGTAGCTCTTGAAACGGTCGTTTAATGCGAAGCACAAACCATTGGTACTCGTCATGGTGCCAAATCCCATATTTTTCATAGCGTAACAGTTCCAGATTCGCTTGATCTAATTGTTGAATCATAGCGGCAAAGGGGACGGGTTGATCGATCACCTGAAGCGATTCTGCTTCCAATGCGATGTCGTATTCAATATAGTCCGGATTGGGAAGGTTAATTACGAATAAGGAGGCTTCATTCATTACCCCGGCAATTCGTTGAAAAAGTGCACTGTGTTTTTCTAAAGGGATGTGTTCAAGAACATCGATTAGCGTTATAAATCTTGGAAATTTTAGCTGTGTTTCGAATTCTGTAATGTCTTGGGTTTTGAACTGCACCCTTGCGGAAGCAAATTTCTCTTTTGCATAGGCAATGGAGGCTTCGCTTATGTCGATCGCCTCAATTTTACCGGAGTGAATGGTTCTTTTCAATAAATAGGTCAACAAACCAATTCCACATCCGAGCTCCAATACCTCGTCAGAAGCGGATAGTCCGAGGCCAAGCATTCGTTCATAAACGCTGAAAATTCGATCGTTTATTCCCGTCTCTGATTGCGAAGGAACGTAGCTATCGTAAAACGCTTCTACCGTTTGCTTTTCATCCATGGTTGGGTTGAGGTTTTAACATGGCGTACTTCTTTATGGCTTCTAGGTAAAAGAAGGTATATAATTTTTGATTCCCTTTGGAAATGGTAGGTTTGGCCAAATGAAAAAAGGAGGTGGTGTCGGGATAGCTGGCTTTTCCTTCATAGACCTCAATAATTTTTTCTTTGAACTTTTCGGTTTTTTGGAAGGATAGGTAATAGGATTTTTCTTCGGAGGTTCCTAAATTGTTATAGACATCGAAGCCAAAATAAGGTTCAGGTTTTTTGCCCCGTATGGTGTAAAAGGTTTGATAGGCTGAATTTCTCACGCGATGGCTAATTATCACATCGGAATAGGCTTCTGATGTAATGGGTTCAAACCGAACTTCTAGGGGTAAATGAGGGGTAGATCCTATGGTAATTGGGTTTGTTAATTGGTCGGTTTTACCATCGTAAAAGAAAAAATGGTTGTGCTGTCCCATGAAACCATTAGCGGCTTGCTTTTCCAATTGGTTGGCCCTTTTTGCTGATTCAATGGCGTTTTGGTATCGGTTCACGGTAACGATTGCATCGGGTATATTATCCTCGTTTAGGTTTTGTTCATAGATAGTAATCTCAAAATTCTCGTCTACACCAATTTGTAACAATTGTCTGACAAGCGGCAACACAGCCTCCTTCAAATCCCCTTTTCTTCCTACCTTAAATAACACAGCTTCCTTGCTAGGGGTTTGAGGAATACTATCCATTATGCTCTTCTGTGCAGGTTTCGAAGTAGGTTTTCCTTCTTCACAGCTCCACATAACGTTAATTAGAAGCAGGCACATGCTGATCCTTAACATGTCGAATGGTTTTCTATGAATTTCATGACCGCTTCCAATTGAGATTCCCGGGTATGATTGGTTGTATCCAGCAGTAGAGCCCCTTCAGCTTGTTTGAGCGGAGAATTTTCTCTGGTCGTGTCAATCAAATCACGATGTTCCAAATTCTGTTGTACCTCTTCCAATCCGGTTGATAGTTCTTTGGAGACTAATTCCTTTTGCCTTCTGGAGGCTCGAACCGAAAGGTTTGCCGTTACAAATATTTTAATTTCTGCCTTGGGAAAAACCACAGTACCGATATCTCTTCCGTCCATTACAACGCCACCTTTTTCTCCAATGGCCCGTTGCAATTCCACCAACTTGGTGCGTACTTCAGCGATGAGTGCAATGGAGGAAACCAAGGCCGAAACAGCCTTAGACCGTATTTTTTGGCTGATGTCTTCTCCGTTGAGCGTGAGGGTGAGCGAATTGGTTTCTGGATGGCGCTGAAAAGCCAAATCTATGGTGCTCAAGCGTTCGATAAGTTCTGTCGTTTTGGGCTGCCCTTCATGGACCAAGTCTTGTTCCATGGCAAACAAGGCAATCGCGCGATACATGGCCCCAGAATCAATAAAGATGTAGCCAAGTTTTGCGGCTAAATCCTTGGCTAGCGTACTTTTTCCACTGGAGGCGTAACCATCAATTGCTATCGTTAAGGGCTTTTTCATGCGTGCGACAAAAGTACGTATTTAGCTCGAAATACGCTAGATTATGGCTTCCCTAAGGCTATTTGCGGTGTGATTTCCATCAACGTCAATTAAATCCGCTGGCGTTCCTTGAAAAACAACGTTGCCGCCTTCGCTTCCCCCCTCAGGACCTAAATCGACAATCCAATCTGCGTGTGCCATCATTTGTAGGTTATGTTCGATTATGACCATGGAATGACCTAATGCAATTAGAGCGTGTAGGGCTTTAATAAGTTTTTCTATGTCGTAAGCATGAAGGCCAGTTGTAGGCTCATCGAAAAAGAATAAGGTCGGGGTCGGGGATTTTCCTTTTGCCAAAAAAGAGGCAATTTTAATTCTTTGAGCTTCCCCACCGCTAAGGGTGCTCGAAGCTTGACCCGTTTGTAAATACCCTAATCCCGCATCGATTAACGGCTGAAAAAGCTCGCCTATGCGCTTTTCGTGGTTATTTTTGGAATTTAGGAAAAACGACTGCGCTTCTTCGATGGTCATTTCTAGGACATCGGATATGGTTTTCTCACGGTATAAAACTTCAAGGGTTTCGTTTTTATAGCGCTTCCCTTTACAATGTTCGCACGGCAACTCAACATCTGCCATGAACTGCATGCTAACGGTGATTTTCCCTTCTCCTTCGCAGGCTTCGCATCGTCCTCCGGCTACGTTAAAACTAAAAAATCCGGGTTTGTAGTTACGATTTTTCGCCAAGGTCTGTTGGGCAAAAACAGTTCGTATTTCGTCAAAAATCTTCAGGTAGGTTATTGGATTACTCCTAGAACTTCGTCCGATTGGATTTTGATCGATCAGCTCAATAGCTTTGATCGCAGTTAAATCTCCAGAAAGCGATGCCCCCATATAGACCAATAACTTGGGATCTGTAAGGTAACGCTGAAGTCCTTGGTAGAGTACGTCCTTGATCAGCGTTGATTTACCGCTTCCTGAAACCCCAGTAACCAATACCAACGCATTTAAGGGTAATTTAAGGCTTGCTGATTTTAAATTATGTAGGTTAGCGTGTTTAAGTTCAAGCCATTTTTTATGGTTTTTAATGGTGGTTTGAATCTTTATCGGACCCTGCCTAAGGTAGGAAAGCGTAGTACTTTCCTTTGCCTTCGAAAACGTAGTGATGGGGCCTTGGAACATGACGTTTCCGCCGTGACGTCCTGCGAGGGGACCAATATCTACGATGTAATCTGAATTTTTAATAATTTGTTCGTCGTGTTCTACCACCACAACGGTATTCCCTTTGTCTTTTAGGCGGTGTAATACCCTTATCAAGTTTTCCGTATCCCTTGGGTGCAAACCAATGGAAGGCTCGTCTAAAATGTAGGTGGATCCAACCAATCCAGAACCAATGGTAGAGGCAAGATTGACGCGTTGCGATTCACCACCAGATAGGGTGTTTGCGGGACGGTTGAGGGTTAGATAGGAAAGACCCACTTCTTGTAAGAAGGATATTCTAGTCGTTATTTCTGGAAGAATTCGCCTAAAAACGTTGTTTTGTTCGGAGGGCGAGCCAAAGGATTGAAAAAATGCATTGAGTTCGTTAAGAGGCATGTGGACCAAATCCTGTACTGATTTCCCCTTAATTTTAACATTATGGGCATCGCTGCGAAGTCGGGTTCCTTTACACGCAGAACACACGGTTTTACCGCGATACCGCGATAAAAAAATACGGTTCTGAATTTTGTACAGCTGGCTTTCAATATGGCTAAAGAAATCCGTTAATCCCGTAAAATAGGCGTTGCCATCCCAAAGCAAGGCTTTTTCTTCCTCGCTTAAGTCCAGGTAGGGACGGTGTACAGGAAATTTAAAGCGATGGGCTTGGATGAGCAATGCATCTAAATATTCCTTCATATTTTCACTTTTCCAAGGATGAATTGCCCCTTGCATAACACTTAGGTTGGGATTCGGAAAAATGAGGTTTGGATCCAGTCCAAGTAAGGTTCCGAAACCTTCACATTGCTTACATGCACCGAAAGGGTTATTGAAGGAAAAAAATGCAATGGACGGTTCTACAAATCGTTCGTTATCCCTCTCAAACAAGGACGAAAAGGAATAAACGGTCGAGGTATCCAAGTCAACAATTTTACAGGCCCCTTCACCAATGCCGTAAGCAATTTGAATCCCGTCAATAATCCGTGCTTCTGGAAGTTCCTCATTCGTAAGGGTTATTCGGTCAATAACGATACCGTACTCTTGATCGTTTGGAAAGTCTTCCAAGTCGGAAAGGGAAATGATTTGATCCTTAAGATAAACCCTAGAAAATCCTTCCTTGGACCAATCACTCGGGCTTTTGCCGATATTTTTTTTGTGAACAGGAGCCAAAAGTGCAATCCTTTTAAGTCCGAGGGTATTTACGATTTGATGTAAGACATCCTGCGGGCTGTCTTTCTTAACTTCCTTACCAGAACTTGGGGAATAGGTTTTACCCTCACGGGCATATAGTATTTTCAGGTAGTCATAAATTTCTGTTACCGTTCCAACGGTAGAACGGGGGTTGTGGGAGATGACCTTCTGTTGAATGGCGATCGCAGGAGAAAGGCCTTTAATAAAATTCACTTTCGGCTTTTCCAGTTTTCCAAGAAATTGACGGGCATAAGAAGACATGCTCTCAATGAATCGCCGTTGTCCTTCCGCATACAAGGTTTCAAAGGCTAGGGAAGATTTTCCGGAACCAGAAACCCCTGTAATTACCGTTAATTGACCGTGTGGGATTTCAACATCAATGTTTTTGAGGTTGTGTTCCTTTGCTCCGTTAATTTGGATTTTCTTTTGCACGACACAAAGGTAACAGATAGCCCATAAAAGGGTTCATCTTAAAAATATTTCTATTTTAGGCTTCAAATTAAGCACATGCAAAACCTATTTCGTCGAAAGCAAGTCTCGGATATTCTCAAACAAATTGAGCAGAACGAATTGTCAGATGGTCATGTTGGTTTAAGAAAACACTTGAAAGTTAGGGATTTAACGGCCTTCGGAATTGCTGCCATCATCGGTGCAGGTATTTTTAGTACGATTGGCGAGGCAAGTTATGAGGCGGGACCCTCTGTAATTTTTCTTTTTTTGTTTACAGCCATTGCGTGTGGATTTGCTGCATTCGCTTATGCGGAATTCGCCTCGATCGTTCCTGTATCCGGTAGCGCCTATACCTATTCCTACGTTGCCTTTGGTGAAATTGTCGCATGGATTATTGGATGGGCATTAATAATGGAATACGCCGTCGGAAACATTACTGTTGCGATATCATGGTCCGACTACTTTACAGACATGCTGAGCAATATCCACATAGCTTCCCTTAAAATCAATGGAATAAACATACCCTTGTGGGCACAAATGGATTATCTATCTGCTTCCAACGGTTACCAACAAGCGCTCTCCTTGTTTGAATCCGGAAAAACGTTGCAAGAACTTGAGCCTATGATTAGGAATCAATATGAAGCCTTCACCCAAAGTCCTACCCTTTTTGGATTTCATTTAATTTTGGATATACCAGCCTTATTTATAATCGTCCTTATAACTGGATTGGTATACCGAGGAATTAGAGAAAGCCGAAATGCTTCGAATGCCATGGTAATTATTAAACTAGCGGTAATTTTATTGGTCATTGGAGTCGGTATTTTTTACATTGATACCAAAAATTGGTCGCCTTTCGCACCCAACGGGGTAGGGGGTATTTTAAAAGGTATCTCTGCCGTATTCTTTGCCTACATTGGTTTCGACGCTATTTCCACAACCGCAGAGGAATGCGAGGATCCGCAGCGCGATTTACCGAGGGGAATGATGTGGGCCATCATCGTTTGCACGGTATTGTACATTGCCATTGCATTGGTTTTAACGGGGGTGGTTTCATACAAAGAATTAAAGGTAGGGGAACCTCTCGCATTTGTTTTTAATCGCATTAATCTATCCTTTTTTAGCGGTGTTATTGCATTGAGTGCGATTGTTGCTATGGCTTCGGTGTTGCTCGTTTTCCAAATGGGACAACCTCGAATTTGGATGAGCATGAGCCGGGACGGTTTATTGCCCAAACGGTTTTCTAAAATTCATCCCAAATATAAGACGCCTTCCTTTTCTACCATTGTTGTTGGTTTTGTTGTTGCCGTACCCGCATTATTTATGAACCTTACGACCGTTACAGATTTGTGCAGCATTGGTACGCTGTTCGCCTTCGTATTGGTATGCGGTGGTGTACTCATGTTACAAAACCGCACCGACATTCCCCGTGGGAAGTTTCGAACTCCCTATATCAATGCAAAGTACGTAATGCCGGTTTTACTCATCGCTACAGCCGTATTGCTTTTTACGCGGTATTCCAAGGAAACCTTGGGGTTTCTTTCGAATCAGGAAGAAGTTAAAAGTCAAACCGAAATCGTTGAAGGGCTTGATCCGAATCAAATCCTCGGATTAAAAAATACCTTGTATCGCAATCACTATGACCAATTTATGAAAGCTGATACTAACGTTGTGGCGTATTATGAACACCATGGTCATGAACGGTTAATTCAGGATTTGAAAGATATGAACGTTCAAAAAGCTACATATTTAAATTCCGGTATCTTTCATTTTTTGCATAAAATTCCAATGTGGATTTTCATCTTTTTTACCTTATTCATAACCGCGATGGCCTTTTTGCACAACCTTTCCTTAATTCCGATTCTTGGACTGCTCAGTTGTTTGTACATGATGAGCCAAATCAATGTAAAAAATTGGTTTTACTTTTTTGTCTGGTTGGCCCTTGGGCTCCTTATTTATTTCACCTACGGAAGAAAAAATTCAAAACTCGGAAATCCATCGGTGGAAGTGTAATAAATCCTTTATTCTGCCCGCAATTCTTTATTTTTGTCGTCCTAAAGTATTGGTAAAATATGTTTGAAAATTTAACAGAAAAATTCGAAAGGGCCTTTAAAGTACTCAAAGGCCAGGGACAAATCACCGAAATTAATGTTGCCGAAACCCTTAAAGAAGTCCGAAGGGCCTTATTGGATGCGGATGTTAGTTTCAATACCGCAAAGCAGTTTACGAATACGGTAAAAGAAAAAGCTCTAGGGCGTGACGTACTCACAGCAGTATCTCCGGGGCAATTAATGATTAAAATCTGCCATGAGGAATTGGTTTCGTTGATGGGAGGAAACGAATCAGAACTCAATTTAAAAGGCAACCCTGCTATCATACTCATGTCAGGATTACAGGGCTCGGGAAAAACTACCTTTTCGGGAAAACTGGGTCAATACCTTACGAAGAAAAAAGGAAAACGGGTATTATTGGTTGCTTGTGATGTCTACCGACCTGCCGCAATAGATCAATTGCATGTTTTAGGGGAACAATTGGGTATTGAGGTTTTTTCCGAAAAGGAAGAAAAGAATCCCGTGGCAATTGCCAGCCAAGCCATTATTCATGCGCGCTCGAAAGGATATAATGCGGTTATCATTGATACCGCTGGGCGTTTGGCCGTTGACGAACAAATGATGCAAGAAATCGCGGCTGTTAAAGCGGCAATTGAACCTTCAGAGACGCTTTTTGTGGTAGATTCCATGACGGGACAAGATGCTGTAAATACTGCAAAAGCATTTAATGATCGTTTGAATTTTGATGGGGTAGTTTTGACCAAATTGGATGGTGATACGCGAGGTGGTGCGGCATTATCCATTAAATCTATTGTCAATAAACCCATCAAATTCGTTGGAACGGGAGAAAAAATGGATGCCTTGGATGTATTCTATCCTTCAAGAATGGCGGATCGGATTTTGGGGATGGGTGATGTGGTTTCCTTGGTAGAAAAGGCCCAAGAACAATTCGATGAGGCCGAAGCTCGTCGTCTACAGAAGCGAATCATGAAGGATCAATTTGATTTCAATGATTTTTTAGGGCAACTAGAGCAGATTAAAAAAATGGGTAACGTAAAAGATTTGATGGGGATGATTCCTGGAATGTCTAAAGCCGTTAAAGATGCCGACATACCTGATGATGCGTTTAAGGGCGTTGAGGCGATTATTCGTTCCATGACCCCAAAGGAACGCTCCATGCCCGGGATATTGAATCAATCTCGGAAAATACGCATTGCCAATGGCAGCGGAACGAACATTCAAGAAGTCAATAAGCTCATCAAACAATTCGAAGACATGCGAAAAATGATGAAAATGATGAATAATCCAAGAAATATGGCTAGCTTAATGGGACAAATGAAAAACATGCGTTAGGCCGAATGTCAGATTTCGAACTTTATCCTGAAAAACCTGTAATTGAGCGATCCAATAGCAAAAACAATTGGCTATTGACCTTGTTTTCCATTCTTTTATTTATCGGAGTTTTTCTAGCTTTTTTTGCGGACCGTTTCATTTTTATATTGTCGTTAGTATTGGTTCTTTTTATCCATGAATTGGGTCATTTTATTGGAATGAAGCGTTTCGGATACGATAACGTTCGCATGTTATTTATTCCCATGATGGGTGCTTTTGTTCAAGGCAATAAACCCATTTATTCTCAAAAAGAAAGTTTATGGGTAATTCTTTTAGGCCCTTACCCTGGAATCCTTTTAGGATGTATCGGTTTTTATTTCGGTGAATTACATCACATGGAGTGGTTAGCTACCACGGCACTTATAAGCCTAATTTTGAATATTATTAATCTTCTACCCCTAGATCCTTTGGATGGAGGCCAACTTATAAGGTATCTTCTCCCACAACACCGGGATTTCTTTCTCCTAATATTTTCCCTTGTTTCATCGCTTCTCGTTATTGGAATCGGTATATTAATTGGGGATACTATGGTCAGTTTGTTTGGCTTTTTAATGGGCTTCAGGGTAAGGGCAATCCAACGAAAATATGAAATTCGGAAAATTTTAAATCAAAGGAATATTCCGTATGTTACTACCTACGAAGCTCTTTCCAACAAGGATTACCACGCTATTAAAACCATTTTAGAAGAACGTCAAAAGAACTTGAGTGCCTTACGCGATCACAGTGGCGAAAAATACGATGAAGTAATGTCTTCGTACGTAAACGACCTTCTTGAATCTCCCATTAAAAAGGATGTGACGTGGGTGGGAAAGGCTTTTCTTATTGGCTCTTGGTTATTCATGCTCTTTTTTCCCCTCTGGTTGGTCTTGTCTTTTCGTTTTTAATAGTTTATGAAAAGGAGGTTCTCGAGTCTTGTATGGTTTTGCATTTGGAACCTTTTTCTTTGGGGACAATGCGATAACATCGTTGTTCAAGGAAAGGTCAATGACACCCTAATGAATCCTGGTTTTTATAATTTGATGGTTATAAACAAATCAACCGGAAAGGCAAGCTTTGGTCAACCCGATGGTAGTTTTGTTGTTTACGCCCAGCAGGGGCATCTTTTGGTACTTTCAACCAAGCAATACGAGAACATTTCTTTCACCGTGATCCCCGATTCAAATTGTCAATTTAACCGCGTCCACATCCTTTCTCCACTGGCAAGAACGACGCAGGCAGTCGTCATTAAACCGTTGAAATCGTTAGAAGAATTGAAGGAGGAAAGGGCAAAATTAGCCATGAAAGACTCAAGGCTCGTTTATGGTATCAATGCTTTTGAGAGTCCTATAACAGCTCTTTATCAAGCCTTCTCGAAGAAAGAACAACAAAAACAGTGGATTAGCGAACAAGTATTTAAAGATAACCAGCGTAAGGTCGTACAGGAGTTGTTGCGCACCTATATTGCCTATGATATCATTTCATTGTCGGAAAAAGAATTTGATTCATTCCTAACCTTTCTGAATTTAGACATCAATTTTCTTAAAACGGCTTCGGAACTTGAGTTAATTACGTATATCAAAGATAAATACGAGCATTTCAAGTCCTATCAGGTTGGGGAGAAATAAGGCTGTTTAATGCGTTAAGGCTTTGGTCCCAATTGTAGTTTGCTAACACGAATTCCTTTCCTCGTTCCCCTAGGGCAAAAGCCTCTTCGGGATGGGAGAGCAGAAAATGAATGTGCGTCAGTAATTCTTCAGCAGTATTACCGATTAGTACTTCTTTTTGGTGCCGAGCGCAAAGGGAATCATTCGCTAACGATGTGGTAATGCATGGAATTCCTAAGGCCATAGCTTCCAATAATTTGTTTTGTAATCCACTTCCCATGAACATTGGGGCAATGAAAATTCTCCCTTTTTGATAAACGCTTCGAATATCTTCTTGCCAACCGAGAAGGGTGAGGTTTGGGTTTTCTTTTGGAAGTCTTATCAACTCCTTGGTCGGATTAGCGCCTCCAACGAGTAGGGATAACTGTGGCGATTTTGACAAAATCAGATGATGTAGAAATTTTACAGCGTGGACATTGGGAGGATAACTTAAATTTCCAACGAACACCAGGTCTGCTGTTTTTGGTATTTCTGCAATGGGCGTATTAAATATCGGGGCTATTCCATTGGGAATCACTTTTATGGTTTGACGCTCGGGATGGGCAATATAATAGGTGTCCTGTAGGCTTATCATGGTGTGGTATTCGAAATAATTGAAAATTCGAAGTTCGTAGTCACGAAGCCTGTTTTTTTCCATCCCAAAAAGGAAGGACCAAGGAAAATTGGCGGTTTGGAACCGTCGCTCCATTCCCATAGAAAGGGCATCCATGTAATCCAAGGTTTTTGGACAATGATGGTAATGTTTGACGTATTCGGCAGGACGAATCATCTGGCATAAAATATGGCTAGGTGAAACTTCCGAAAGGATTTTCTTTACTTTCTTCTTGACGGCGGAATCTGTGAAATACGCAATTTGGAAGGGTTTTAAAAGAAGCAAATTCACCATTAATCGCCAAACGATTTTATATTTTTTAAGCGTAAAAACGTGAAGTCCTGATACGTAGGGTTCTAATGTGTTAAGGCTGTCAGTGGATATAGCCTCATCGCTCAGACTAATTAACGTAATTTTAAAGCGCTTCGATAGCCCTTGGATCATATGAAATGCCCGTAATTTATCTCCTTTCTCCAGGGGATAGGGGAAACGAGAAGTGATGATGACTAGGGAAGGTTTATCGCTCATGCAAGAGGGATTCTAATTGTGAAGTTTGCTTGGTTTCATTGCAATGCGTTTCGATAAATTCTTGGGCCTTTTTCTGATATTGTTTTAGCCATTCGGAGTCTAAGGATGCGTTTACGCATGCTTGAGCAAAATGCTCATCCAAGGCATGAATCGATACAATCTCGGAAGGTTCAAGCAATCCTTTGGTACTTTCCGGTGTGGCGATGCATGGTTTACCCATGGCCATGTTTTCTAAAATTTTAATATTTACACCAGTTGCTATACGTAAGGGAGAAATCATAATTTGTTTATCGGAAACGAAAGCTTTAACGTCAGGAATAAATCCATAGCCGTAGACTTGGGATTCCTTTTGGGTGTAGCGATCGGTAAAGCTGCCGGCCAAATGCAGCGATGCCCTAGGAAGGTTTATTAAAATTTTTGGCCACACTTCCTTTAAAAAATAGGCTATGGCATCGGCGTTAGGTTGCCAGGAACAATCTCCGATGAAGTAGAAAGAATTCGGTAGTTCTACGCCTCCGATCTGGGCATAGGAAAAGGTAGGGTAAATAAGGTGTGTTTTTGGATTAAAGGAATCGCGAAGGTAAGCGGCTTCATAGGCAGAAAGGCATAAAACCGTATGACACTGTTTTATTCGTTCCTCTTCAAAGGATTTTAGTTTACGACTGATTTTATGGTAGAACCAACGTTTAATACCCGAAGAAAACGCGGCGCGTTGTGACCAATGGCTCCATTCTAGATTGTGCGCTCGATAAATAACATTTTTTTTCTCCAGCCAGCCTTCGGGTATTACGGAAAGTGCATAAAGGCCATCGCAAATAATCCATTCAAAGGAAGAAGTGGCCTCCAATGACTTTAGCGTTTTCATGGTATTGTTGTGAATATACCTTCTAACATTGATTGGAATCGAAGAAAATACGTTGAATACGTCCCACGATGGGCGATTCGGATTAAGGGTTAAGGTAACTTGGCGTATGGTTTTAAAGTGCTCAGCGAATTGAGCTTCTGCATGAGGATGCTTTGGCGTGGAGATCGGAGCATAGGTTGTGTCAATGTTATTACAATTTGATAAAGAACGTAGCAAGGAGTGAATAGCGAAGGTACCTCCATCAATCCGCGGTAAACAAGGTTTCTGCGAAATGTAAAGCACCTTTATTTTCTTTTCCATGCGTTTCGCCATCTTGGCAAGGGATTTATATTTTGAAAAATCGAAAGGTCTCGATTTGCTGCAAACGTAATGATTATAGCAAGGGGAGTAAAAAATATAGAGGGAAGCCACATTCCCCAAAAAGGCGAAATCACATAAGTATCTGCTAAATTCTCACCGATACTTAAGACAATAAAGTAAATCATGAACAATACGGCAGAAATTACCACCGGTAAGCCAAATCCTCCTTTTTTGACAATTGCCCCCAAGGGTGCACCAACGAAAAACAGAACGATGATGGCATAGGTTAAGGCGAATTTTCGATGAAATTCTATCCAATATTGGTCTTCATCGTGTTCAAGCGTGATAAAAAAATCCGTATGGTTCTTAACGTTCTGATTGATTTGATAAAGTTTCGTAATCAATTCCCCTCGCAAGGTATTTTTGGCCTTTCGGTCTAAGCTATTGTAGGCAACAAATTCCGTTTTCACGGAGTTGACTTTCGGGAATTTTGGGGCTTGTAAGACGTTTTTAGATGGGGTGTGTAGGGCAGAGAACGAGTTTTTTAAGTTGTTGTTAAACACGTTTTTCATTTGCATTCTTCTCTTCCTTATTGAATCGGTCGCTTTATTGATTTGAAACACGTTGAGCATTTCATATTTATCCTGAAAGATGTCTTCATCGGACCTTTTAAGGCTAAACCCAGTTACGTTTAATTTATAGGTTGCTTGCCGAAAACTCGAAATGCGATCGGGGTGGTTTACATCTTTTCCGATGGGCTGGTTTTTGGGATCTACAACATTATCTAGGGAAAGCTCTTCCATTAGGGTACCATGCCTTAAATCGAAAAAGAGATAATTCCCATTCATGGATTTGTAAAGATTTGCCGTGTCGGCTTTAATCGTTCGTAACGCATTGGGTTGGGTATGGTCGTAAATAATAACCTTTTGAAAACTCGATTCTTTACCAACATTGCATTTAATGGCAAAGCCTTCAAGGTCGGTGGTGTATACCCCAGGCTTAATCAGTTTCGTCAATTTGGTATTCTGAATATCATAGATTAGTGAATGCCATTTTAAATTAGCCACAGGGATAACATAATTTGCAAAGTAAAATGTCATTAGTGAAATCAACATGACGATTACCATGAGGGGTCGCATGATTTTGAGCAAGGATAATCCGCTGGATTTTAAGGCAGTTAGTTCATTGTTTTCTGCCATGTTACCAAAGGTAATGAGCGAGGAAAGTAGAACTGCCAATGGTAAGGCCAACGGAATCAAGCTCGCAGAAACATAAAAAAGAAGTTCTAATATGACCGTTATACTCAATCCCTTTCCCATCAGGTCGTCGATATAGACCCAAAAGAATTGCATGATGAGAATAAACATGGAAATGATAAGGGTCACTAAAAATGGACCTATAAACGACTTAAAACTGAACAGGTATAACCTTTTCAAACTTCTTTTTTTACAAAAGTAGAATTACTTAAAGATTAGGCGCCAATTAAACGCCGAAGATTTTGAATCTGTTGCTCCCACATACGCGTTGCATCTTCTTTTTCATCCGGTTCTGAAAAATCGGTAATTGTAAGGCTAACCATGCCGGTAAGTCCATCCACTTCATGGCTAAATTCAAAGTAGGTATCCAAGTTTTCTTCTTGATCGATTAGCCATTGAAACCGAATTTTTTGATTTTGTTTGTGATGAATCAACTGGGCCTCCTCGTTCATTCCATTCCAGGTAAAGGTGTAATGGTCTTCTCTGGCATTGACATCATCTGCAAACCATTCGCTCAATCCACTCGGGGTACTTAATTTACTTTCCAAAACCCTTGGTGAAGTTTTTAACAAAAATTGCAGTTGAAATCGTTCTTTCATGACATTGGAAGGATAGTTTTTATTTCTTTGCAATATACTGAAAATTTTAATCTATACTATTACAAAATGGAAAAGCGCGCTGGGTGGATGTTTCGATACCGCGGACAAATCCCCGTATTCCTATTACTTTTCGTTATTCCTTTTGTCATGCGCTACGATATTCCTTTCGCTAACTATCCTTGGCAAAGGAAATTTTTGAATGCTTTTTCCATGCTCCTAATCCTTTCAGGAACGGCCTTTCGCTTCTATATAACGGGCTACAGGCTACCGCATTCCTCTGGAAGAAATCGTAAAAATCAAGTAGCGGAATCCTTGAACCAACTTGGCGCTTATGCCATGTGCCAGCATCCCTTATATTTTGCGAATTTCCTCCTTTGGATTGGTATCGCACTTCTTTCTAACCATATGCTAATAGTTCTTGGTTCGATTCCTTTGAGTCTTTACATACACTTTCGTTTAATTCGTACCGAACAATCCTACCTGTCCCAGAAATTTGGGGATTCCTATACTTTTTGGTCGAATAAAACACCTGTTTTTTGGCCATCCCTTAAGGCTTACAAGCCTAATGAAATTGCTTTCAATACTAAGAGGGTTTTTGCTACGGAATACCCAACTTGGGTTTCTGTGGTAGTCCTTTCTTGGGGGATGATCAAATTGCGCTACATTAATCTTGAAACATCACTAAAATGGGATGGAACCGATATTCTTTTTCTTGGGGCCGCTTTCTTGGTAGGTATAGGGGGAAGGTTTTATAAGTATGTTGTACTCAAGAAGAAAGTTTGAATTCTTGGCGTTGTTGTAAGGATTTTGACAAGGTGATTTCATCGGCATATTGAAGTTCGGACCCTATCGCTACGCCCCTGGAGAGGGTTGTGAGAAGTAGTCCTTCCCTATGAATTTTTCGATAGATGTAAAAATTCGTTGTGTCACCCTCCAGCGTTGGGCTAAGGGCAAAAATCACTTCCCTCAATTCGGGCTTTATCGTACGCTGTTGCAAAAGATCAATGGTTAAATCGCTCGGACCAATACCGTCCATTGGTGATATGATTCCGCCAAGAACATGATACAATCCTTTGTAACTTGAGGTAGCTTCAATGGCCATAATATCTCGAACATCCTCAACAATACAGAGCGTGCTTTTATCGCGGTTTGGATTGCTGCATATGCTGCACGTTGGTTCATCCGCAATGTTTCCGCATTGACTGCAGGAATGGGAATGCATTTTAAGAGCAATTAACGATTCAATCATAGCATGAAATGCCTCGTCGTTTTTTCGATGGATATGCAATGCCAATTTCAGTGCGGTACGTTTACCGATGCCCGGAAGGCTTGCGATTTGTTCTGAGGCTTTCTCAAGATAGCGTGAAGGTATTTGCATGCTACAAAAGTAAGTATTTTCATTTCCTATTGGTTACCTTTGTAATATGTCTGCAACCCGCTTAAACATACGCAATAAAAGAGCTCGCTTTGAATACCATCTTGAAGAGGTATTTACGGCAGGGATAGTGTTGACAGGCACGGAAATTAAAAGCATACGTCAAAGTAAAGCCAGTATAATGGAGGCCTATTGTATTGCGAGTAAGGGGGAAGTTTGGATTAGAAATATGTTTGTGAATCCCTATGAAAATGGAAGTTTTTATAACCATCAGCCACGTAGCGATCGAAAACTACTTCTTAATAGAAAAGAAATAAAGCGTATTGAAAAATTTTTAAAAGATAAAGGGAATACCATTATCCCTTTAAATATCTTTTTATCCTCGAAGGGATGGGTTAAAATTGAGATTGCTTGTGCGAAAGGGAAAAAGCTTCACGACAAACGCCATGATCTAAAGGAAAAACAAGATAAAATAGAGATAGGTAGAAGATTAAAAGGTTAGTCTTTGTATACCGTATATCCGGGATAGTTCTTCTTATCTAATACAAATTTAGTGTCATTAACCGATGGGTTAGACGTGAATTTTGAAACGGTATACGTCATCACGGTTCCGTCCTTTGTATTCATAACCGCCTTTTTCAATTCATTGTTTCTAGATATGTAAACTACGATTTTGTTGTAATCTGCTGTTTTGGCGTTTTTTGGTGTTAGATTAATGACATCTACCACCGTACCATTTAAGGTTTCTGATTTTACGTAAGCGTTTTTAAAGCCTGTTTCCCAAATGGTCATTAATTTTTTAGGGTTAACCACTTCATCTTCTCCACCAACGCTGGTTTCATAAATTTCTTTGTCCTTACTCAATATGGTCCATGTTCTCGCTCCATTGCTAATTATGGAACTACTTCCGTAACTTGCGTTGTATTTGTTTCCTTTTACCCACCCTTTTCCAGAAAAGGATTCGTTTTGTCCGGTTTTACTATTCTTAATAGAAGCATTGAATTCGACATAAAACGTTTGTAGGCTTTTAACTTTTTTGGATAGTTTGTCTAAAATGGCTTGGGATTTAGCATCTTGTGCATAAGAGGCTAACGTATTCAGGCACAATGCAAATACCATTAAAAGTAGTGGTGTTTTCATAATTTCTTTACTGTAGGTTGTCTATTTTCATGCCAAAATTAAAACTATTAATTCGATTTAAGAAATTTCAATATTCGCTCAGATACACCATCGTTGATGCGAATCCAATAAACTCCGTAGTGCAACGCAGTACTTGGAAGACTAATGTGATGCACTCCAGCGGAATAGGTCTCATTCTCAGCTACTATATTAATTAATTTACCTAAAGCATCATACAGCTGAATGTGTAATGTTATTTCTTTTGTAGCCACGATACCAAGATTAATAAGGTCATTGACGGGATTCGGGTGGATGGGTAGCACTTCATAGGTCTGATCCTCTAGAACACGACAAGCCTCATTATTCGCAAAATTCAATTCATTGATTGCACCGTATGGATGCGCAATTCCAGTAATACAAAACACATCTCCCATTTGGTTTTCGTTCATGTATGTCACATCAAAAGTGCTCGGAAATACGTAATAATAAGTATCCCCTGGATTGATGCTTTCCGTAATTTCATTGGTGAGCCAGGGGTCTCCCGTAACGGCTAAGGTTAAGTCAAAGGATTGAATGGGTAAAGATCCTGTGTTTTTTATGGATGCACCAATTACTGCCCCGTTATTTTGGCTTGAAATAAAAACATTCGTAATGGCCAAATCAAGGATTTGATTTTCAATTGCTATAATGGTTTGTGTGCTATCTACGCAACCAAACGCATTCACGGAAGTACACGTTACGGTTATGGTATCATCGCTGTAATTTTCATCTACCTCGAACGTAAGGGTATCCGAAGATCCATAGGGGATTTGATTGATGGTCCATCCAAGCCCCGTATTGCCGTTCGACGAAGAAACGAAGGTTACGGATGTTCCTGCAACAACAATGGACGGAAAGTAACTAAATCCACTGGTCAATCCAGGATTTACATCCACCAAAATTAGGGTGTCCCTCAAACACCCTTGATCGGAAACAGCGTACAAATTCAAATATTGTATTCCAAGGGTGGAAAACGTGTAAGTCCCTGAAATCCCTTCAATGGGGAATTGTAAATTCACCATCCAATAGGTACTATCGATGCTTCCTGTGGGGATCGTACTAGAACTGTTAAATTGCGTTGGAAGATTCCTACAAGCAGGACTAATATTCCACGATAAATCGGGTGCTGGGTGAATGGTAACGGTCTGACTTATAGAGTCATTGCATCCATTCGAGGAGTAGCTTATTAACGTTAAGGCGTAGGTTCCTTCTTGTAAATAGGTATGTTGTGGGTTGTTTTCAGAGGAATACATCCCGTCACCGAAGCTCCAGGACGATTGAGCTAATGCAAAAGTATCCAATGGGACGCTTGTGTTTTGAAAGGTGATAGCCGAAAATTCACAACCCGCTGGTGTGGTCATATTGGCCATTGGTGCGGCGTCTAGCGTAAAAAAATAGAAGGAGGTATCGGAACACCCTTGTTGGTTTTCTGCAATTACTTGGCAGCCTTGTTGACCAAAAGCATTCAATAAAACCAACGGATTCGGAAGGGTGTCGGTATGCATACCTTGGTTAATAGACCATTGAAATGAATGAAGTTGGCCTCCATTGGTATCAATCGCTGAAAAGGATATGTTTTCGTTGGAGCAATGGCCAAGGTGTGACACGGTGAGGCTAGGAGGTGCATAAACCATGAATGAAAATGTATCCTTAGAAATACAATTTCCGGAAGAAATGACTTCAATTTCACCTTGGTAAAGGCCGGGTGTGGGGAATCCCAATTGAAGCGTATTTCCCGTTCCAGTAAGTCCGTTTGAAAAACTCCAATTTCGTGCTTGAATTACAGAGGGAGCTGGAACCGTGGATGCGTCTGAAAATACCAAATAGGCATTGCTACACCCCGTTGAATTTGCTTGATAGGAAAGGGTAGGGGCCGTACCGTTGACGGTAATAACTATGGTGTCCTGTGCCGTACAGCCGTTCGCATTTAAAACGGTTACGGATACGGGATAGGTTCCTAAGGATGTTACGGGATAAGTTGGTGAATTCGTTCCGTTACTCCATGTGTATTGAACGGTTTGATTCGCGCCAACTTGAAGCGAGAGCAAATTTCCTGCGCACAGCGTTGTATCTTGACCTATGAAGGCGGTAAGCGGGTAGGAGTCTATGGTGAAAGTGATGCT
The DNA here is from genome assembly GCA_903823565.1 of uncultured Flavobacteriales bacterium. GTDB lineage: Bacteria > Bacteroidota > Bacteroidia > Flavobacteriales_D > Crocinitomicaceae > UBA952. The sequence continues at coordinate 3,950 of CAIJTF010000030.1, read as the reverse complement.
ACCGGAAGTGTTGGTGCAACCTCCAGCACCAGTAACGGTTACACTGTAACTACCCGATTGAGAAATGGTAATGTTGTTGCTGGTGGAGCCGGTATTCCATAAATGGGAAAACCCTTGTCCCAAGCCTGTATTCCAATTTAATACGCTGTTTGCGCAAACGGATGTGGAAGGTGGTGGATTAATAGTAGGATATTGAACAAAAATCGTGTCGCTCCAAACAAAACCAAACGCATCCGTTGCTCTTACCCAATAATGTCCTGTTTGATTCACGGCTGCCGTTGCAGTGGTTGCCCCCGTGCTCCATAAATAATTCGTGAATCCAGCGGTAGCCGATAATGTTTGTGAACAAAAACTATTGGTTACATACACGTCCGGGCCTAGGGTTAACGGAACAGAATATTTGTATTTGAGGTAGTTTTTGATCTTTAAAATTTCGGTTGAATCGTAGGTATCCGAGAAAATAATCTCACAAATGTTTCCATTTAGCATTAGGACCTCGCCATCGTCGTTAGCGTTGTTGTAGGCTCCAATGAGAAAGCGATAGGTAGATTCGAAAAGTAGATTTGAGTTGAAAGAGCTTACTCCAAGGGGATTATTGTTGATTGAAAAATGGTTTTTAGCGGTATTTCGATTTACAAAAGCATTGTACAGAGCATAATTGTTGGTGTTGAATGTACTGTAGTTACTGGTATTGTTGTCGCTTTGAAATAAAAAGGCTGAGTTTGTACCGTCCTTGATGATGCCGTAGCGAAATGTTGCATTGAAGGCCCTGGATTTGGCAAGGAGGGTTTGGTTGGAGCTCGCCATTTTTCCGATAACAAAAAAGGATCGTGAATTAAAGCCAAGGTCAAGGATATCTCCTCCCGATAAAAACTGATTACCATTAAAAGCAAGGCTTGGATAGCCGTTAACCACATTGTTAACAATGGTAGGTCGTTTTGTGGCGTTATTCTGACTTATCAAATACCCGTTATTGCTTAAGTCATTCCATTGTTGAACTTTGTTGGAAGCGTCTAAGATCACTCCGGCATCAGCCTTGAGCCAAAGGCTCGTGTTTACCGAATTAGCGGGCGAAAAATTAGTAAATGTGTACGTAGGGGACAGGGTTGAATCGATGGCGCTGTAGGAAATTACTCGCCAAAAGTATTGACCGGGTGTTGAAATAATATGATTCCAACTTGGAGAATTCACTAAAGGGGATTCGGTGTAATTGGACGTAAAGGTGGCATTCGTGGCCAGCATTACTTTGTAATTGATAGCATTTGGGGCGCTGTTCCAGAGAAAGGAAACGTTCAAGTTAACAATTGCAGATTGATTTTGAGGAACGATAGCACTTAAGGGTTGTGCATGCAGCGCAAAAAAGCACACAGCAAGCAAAGCAAACAAGCAGTAGTGTCGTAGTAGGTTCAAAATTTTTCTATCTTCTCAAAAATAGGAATATTTACGTAAAAATTGACAGTTCATGTGCACATCTTCACGGGGAATGAAGATTTAGTCGATGAGGACTAGGAACCCTTCGTTTATTATAATCCATTTATAGAATTTATCAATTAAGTTTACCTTTGAATGCAAATTGCCTTCAGGCGCAACAGGAATGGAGAAAACGAAGTTTAGGGAGGTTATTACACCGCAACAATCCTTTTTTGATCTTAAGCTTAAGGAATTGTGGAATTACCGCGATTTAATTATGCTTTTCGTTAAACGAGATTTTGTTGCTCAATACAAGCAGACCCTTCTTGGTCCCTTGTGGTTTGTTCTACAGCCGATTTTAACCGCGATCATGTTTTACCTAATTTTTGGAAGAATTGCTTCTATTCCAACCCAAGGGATACATCCCTTTCTATTTTACTTTTCAGGGTTAACGCTATGGGGTTACTTTTCAGACGTATTCACCAAATGTTCCAATACTTTTGTTGGAAATGCGGCCCTCTTTGGTAAGGTATATTTTCCTCGAATGGCCGTTCCGATGTCTATTGTGATTTCAGGCTTGTACAAATGGTGGATTCAATCCATGGTGTTAATCGCTGCAATCATTGGGTTATATGTTTTAGGTGTGGAACGAACGAATGTCCACTGGACCTTGGTTTTGGTTCCTGTATATATTTTCATTTTGGCATTCCTTGGACTCGGTTTAGGCATTCTTTTTTCGTCGCTAACAACCAAGTACCGGGACTTGAGTTTTTTGCTAACTTTTGGCGTACAACTGCTCATGTACGGGACGCCAATAATTTACCCGCTTTCCTTCACCTCTGGCCTCATGCGAAAGGTGTTGGAATGGAATCCCTTAACCGGTATTCTTGAAAATTTCAGGTATGCTGTTTTTTCCGTAGGTTCTTTTGATTTTGGAGGTTTAATGTATTCTTTCGTATTTACCCTTATCGCTTTAACGGTCGGAATTCTGGTGTTTTATCGCGTTGAAAAGTCCTTCATGGACACTGTTTAATGATATGGAAAGAATTAAAGTAGAACATATATACAAGCAGTATCGACTCGGTCAAGTTGGAACGGGTTCTTTAATTCAAGACGTGAACCGTTGGTGGCACAAGGTTCGAGGGAAAGAAGATCCTACCATGAAAATTACAGAGTTCAATGACCCTGTTGCTCATGACAGTTCGGGTTTCATATGGGCATTGAAGGATATTAGTTTTTCGGTAAATCATGGGGAAGTCCTAGGGGTAATTGGTCGCAATGGTGCGGGAAAAAGCTCTTTGTTAAAAATTCTATCGAAAGTAACTTCTCCTACCAAGGGACAAATAATGTTGAATGGACGCGTGGCATCGTTGCTTGAAGTGGGTACGGGATTTCATCCGGAATTAACCGGCCGTGAGAACATTTTTCTGAACGGAGCAATATTGGGGATGACCAAACGGGAAATTACCCAAAAATTTGATGAAATCGTGGCTTTTAGCGGGGTTGAAAAGTACATTGATACGCCTGTTAAACGGTATTCCTCTGGCATGTACGTTCGCTTGGCCTTTGCGGTAGCTGCACATTTGGAACCTGAAATATTGATTGTTGACGAAGTATTGGCGGTGGGAGATGTAGACTTTCAAAAAAAGTGCATGGGTAAAATGAAGGATGTTGCTCGCCATGGTAGGACGGTAATCTTTGTAAGCCACAACATGGAGGCGGTCAAAAATTTGTGCACCCGCGCAATCCTGTTGGAGCACGGAACAATTGTATCTGAAGGTTTACCCTCTGATGTGATTGAAACTTACCTAATGAGCCGAAACCAATTGGATTGGGGAAAAGAATATAGCGAGCATGAAGCCCCTGGCAATGCATACACTCGATTAAAGTCGATTGAGCTTACACCCATTCGCGAGGACGGAAAACCGATCATTTCCGTTAAAAGCACTTTGGAGATAAAAATTAGTTTTTGGAATTATGTGGAGGACTTAGTGGCTAATCTCAGCCTTCACCTCTATGCAGCGACCGGTGAATGTGTATTCAATGTCATCACCCAATTACCCCCTCCCACGATCGGTATTGGACTGCATCATGCGCGATGTGTTATCCCCAAGGAATTACTTAATACGGGGGTTTTCTATGTTTCATTTATGCTCGTTCAAGATACGGCGAAGCCGCTTTTTAACTTTGAAGAAGTGTTGATCTTTGAAGTGGAGGAAGAACGAGAAATAACCAATTGGCACGGTAAATTTCCTGGATTTGTTCGGCCTAATATTGATTTTAAACTACAGGCATGATTCCAGTTACAAAGTCCTTTCTTCCTCCTATTGAAGAATATACGGCGCAGGTACAACGGGCCTATAACAACGGCTGGTTAACCAACCGTGGCGCCTTGGTATTGGAATTAGAGGAACAGTTAGCGCGCTATCTTGCGTTAGAAACATCTAAGGTTCTTTTGATGGCGAATGGCACGCTACCTTTACAGATTTCTTTGAAAGCGCTGGCGAGGTCCGGAGAGGTCATTACTACCCCTTTTTCCT